>NZ_RAPV01000001.1:6373481-6676980 GCF_003610295.1 Paraburkholderia sp. BL23I1N1 | reverse complement strand
TACGGGCATTGGCGATGGCCTCGGCGAGTTGGGCGCGGTTGACGTCGACCTCGGGTACGCGTTTGCCGGTCTGGATATCCGCAAGTTGCGCGCGGGCCGCCGCGAGTTGCTGCTGGGCCTGCGCAAGCGCGTGGGTTTCGTCGTCCGATTCGAGCGAAAACAGCGGGGCGTTCGCGCCGACCGTTTGTCCGCGTGCGACTGACAATTGGTTCAGCTTGCCCGCTTGCGACGAGCCGAGATAGACGAACTCGCCCTCGACATAGCCCTGGTAGGTGCCGGCGTCGTTGTGCGAGCAGCCCGGCAACAGGGCGGGCAGCAGCACAAAAAGTACGGCGCTGGGAAATCGGTTCATGATGGGCTCCGCAGCGATTGGCGACCATCGGACCGGCCACGCAACCGCGCTTGCGCGGAGCCAGACAGATTCATGGCGGCAAGAAATGGTTTTAGTGAGTATTCCATAGTTTATAGCGTGTAATAGGGCGTTCAGGACACGTATCAGCTTTGCTCAACTCGGTCGAAAGGGTTGGCCGGCCGGAATCCGTGCTGTTCCGCGCGGGCGATTCAGGTTCTTCCGCAGCGCAATAGTTCGCAGTGGAACCGTTCGCGGACCGCGCCAGATGAAGTAAAATGGATATTATGTGAATTTGAATTCAAATTCAAACTATTTCCGCGAGCCTGCTTTTCAACCATGCCCACCCCCCCGAAAAAGACAGCCACGGCGCAGCCGAAGCCGCCCAGGCAGCCGGCACAGCCCAAGCCGTCAAAACGGGCCTCGCGCCCCGACGGCGCGGCGACACGCCAGCTGCTGCTCGAAACAGCGGGGCAGTTGTTCGCCGAACGTGGTTTCGCGGATGCCACCAGCAAGGAAATTTGTGAACGCGCCGGCACGCCGATGGCGTCGGTCAACTATCACTTCGGCAGCCGGGAAGCACTGTATGAAGCCGCACTGATCGAAGCGCACCGGCAGGTCGTGGGCCTCGACGAACTGGCCGCGCTCGTGGCCAGCTTCGCCGATCCGAGGGAACGGCTTCGCGCGCTGCTCGGCCGTTTCGTCGGATTCTCAACGGACGCCGGCACGCCTTGGGGCTTCATGCTGATGCTGCGCGAAGTGCTCTCGCCATCGAATGCTATTCCGGCGCTCATCGAGAAAGCCATACGGCCTAAAGCTGCATTTTTGCTGAAGACAATTGGCGAGGTGCTGGAATTGAACCCATCAACCCCGGTGGTGCAGCGGGCTTTGATGTTTAGCGTGCTGCCCTGCATCGTCATGATGGTCGCGCCCATGCGGATGCAGGCGGCACTGCTGCCCGCGGTGGCGAAGGACAGGGAGGCGCTGGCGGAAGATTTTGTGCGCTTTGTCATGGCCGGGCTCGATGCGATCGCTTTGGCTCACCGCACAGACTCGTAGTCGTATAACAGACGCGGCGAGGCGTATCTTGACCACGTGGCGCGAAGGCGCTTATCGTAATGCCGCGAATCGACGATTCAGCGCATTTTTCAACACCATGGTGTCGAATGGCTTCCATCAAAGACACATCCGAAGAAATGCGTGCCAACACGTGGTTCGGTTCGTTGCCAGCGGCCGAGCAGGATGCGCTGCTGAGCAGCAGCGAACTGATCACGCTGCAACCGGGCAATTATGTGTTCCGGCAAGGGGACGTGCCTAATGGTTTCTACGGAGTCAATCAGGGGCGCGTGAAGGCGTTCACCGTGCGCGAAGATGGCAAGGAAGCGATTCTTGCCGTCTTGCAGGCAGGCAATTGGTTCGGCCAGACATCGTTGTTCCAACGTACGCCGCGTATGCGCGATGTAGCCGCCATTGAGGAGACCACGATCTTCGTCGTCAAGCCGCCGGCGTTTGAAGAGTTGATGAAAAGCACCGGCTTCGTCCGCGCCATTGCGGATCTCCAGTCGATCCATATGAACTGGCTGTATCGAATGGTCGAGGATGCCACGCTGCATTCCACGCGCGCAAAAATCGCCCGGAGACTGATGTTCCTTGCATACGGTGACGTGGCAATGGCGCCCCAGATGAGCCAGGAGATCAGCGTATCGCAGGACACGCTCGCCATGATGCTAGGTATCACCCGTCAGACACTGGGCCTGGAGTTGAAGGCCATGGCGGCGAAAGGCGCTATCTCTTTGCGTTATGGGCGCATCGAGATCCTGTCGAAAGAGATCCTCCAGAAATTTACCGAGTACCTCTGAGCGGAAGCACGGCAGTGTGCGCGCCGCTCGAGGCTGACCGTGCGTATTCCCGGTCGTCGACGCGGTCCCTCCCGCGTTGGCGCGGCGTGATTGGGATAAACCCGGGGATTGCAAAGTTTCTGACAGTCCCGTGTCCTTCTGCCCCGTAGTATTTCAGCATTGACTACATAACACGGTGCGAGTGCATCAGGCCGATGCCGCCGCACACGGACGCCCCAGACGCAATGCGTTCGCGCACCGGATATCGATCATTAGAAACAAGGAGATGTCGATGCACGACGAGATATTGAACGAGACGCCCTCCGCTTATGCTTACCCATTGCTGATCAAGCATCTGCTGCACACGCCCCTCGCTCACTCGGCCGACCAGGAGATCGTCTACCGAGGTCAGAGACGCATGACTTACCGCACGCTGGGAGAACGCATCGGGCGGCTCGCCAACGGGCTGAAGCGACTCGGGGCACAGCACGGCACGACGATCGCGGTCATGGACTGGGACAGCCACCGCTATCTCGAGTGCTACTTCGCGGTGCCCATGATGGGGGCCGTGCTTCAGACAGTCAACGTGCGGCTCTCGCCGGCGGAAATCGCCTACACGATCAACCATGCCGGTGCCGGGATACTGCTCGTTCACACCGATTTCCTGCCCGTGGTCGAATCGATCAGGGACAAGCTCGAAACGGTGCGCACGTTCATCTGGATTGACGACGAAGGCAGCGAAGCCGGCGCGCATACGATCCCGTTCTCCGACGAATACGAGAGCATGCTGGCCGCCAGCGAGACCCGCTACGATTTCCCGGATTTCGACGAGAACACGCGCGCCACGGCCTTCTATACGACAGGCACCACGGGCCTGCCCAAGGGCGTGTACTTCTCCCATCGTCAACTGGTGTTGCACACCATCACGGGCATGGCCGCGCTTGCGAGCCCCGAGTCGGGGCAGCGCTTTCATCGGGGCGACGTCTACATGCCGCTCACGCCGATGTTCCATGTGCACGCGTGGGGCATGCCCTATATCGCTACCACGCTCGGCGTGAAGCAGGTCTACCCGGGGCGCTATGTGCCGGACAGGCTCGTGCAACTCGTGCGCGATGAAGCCGTCACGTTCTCGCATTGCGTCGGCACGATCCTGCACATGCTGCTGAATTGCCCGGCGGCAAAGGACGCCGATCTGAGTCGCTGGAAGATGATCATTGGCGGCGGCGCGTTGACGCAAGGTTTGGCGCGCGCCGCGCTCGAGCGCGGCATCGATATCTTCGCCGGTTACGGCATGTCGGAGACCGGCCCCCTGTTGACCCTTGCACAGATAAAGCCGGGCAGCAAATCGCTCGACCTCGACGAGGAGGTGCGCCAGCGCTGCAAGACCGGTTTTCCCGTGCCGCTCGTCGACCTGCGCATCGTCAATGAGGCGATGGAAGATGTTCCGCATGACGGCAAGGCATACGGCGAGATCGTTGTGCGTGCGCCGTGGCTGACCCAGGGCTACCTGAATAATCCCGATGCCTCCGTGCAGCTTTGGGAAGGCGGCTATCTGCATACTCAGGACATCGCCAACATCGATGCCACCGGTTCTGTGCAGATTACCGATCGCATCAAGGACGTGATCAAGTCGGGCGGCGAGTGGGTTTCATCGCTCGAAATCGAGAGCCTGATTTCGCAGCACCCAGGCGTTGCCGAGGTTGCGGTGATCGGCATCAAAGACGAGAAATGGGGTGAGCGGCCCGTGGCGCTGGTGGTGCTCAAGACAGAGACCGCGACGCCGCCCACCGAGGACGACATCAAACGGCATGTGCTCGCGTTCAGCGAAATAGGGCAGATCTCGAAGTACGCCGTGCCGCAAATCGTCAAGTTCGTCGAAGCACTCGAGAAGACGAGCGTCGGCAAGATGAACAAGAAGTGGCTGCGCGAACAGTTCGCGTGATCGATTCTGTGGAGACGAAAGGATGAGTATCTCCGGATAGCCGTCGCTACGCTTTTCGACGAGGGAACGTCCCCCTGCACAGCGCTTCGCTAATCCTCGCGGCGATGCGTTTAGTATTGACGAAGCAAGACCTGATTCAGACTTTTGGGGAGACACCACCATGCTCGTGACTCAGTATTTCGCGAAAGACCTGTTCAAAGGCAAAACCGTTTTCGTCACCGGGGGCGGCAGTGGCATCAATCTTGGTGTGGCCAGGAACTTCGCCGCACTGGGCGCCAACGTCGCCATTTGTGGACGCACGCAGGAAAAGCTCGATGCGGCAGCCGCCGAGTTGCGGGTGTTCGGCACGAAGATCTGTGCCGTCAGCGCGGACGTGCGCGACAGTGCGGCACTCGAAGCGGCGTTCGAGAAATCCGGAGCGGAACTGGGCGCTATGCACGTTCTGGTTTGCGGTGCCGCGGGCAACTTTCTCGCGCGTGCCGAAAAACTCTCCGCCAACGGATTCAAGGCCGTGGTCGACATCGATCTGATTGGATCCTTCAATGCCACGCGTGCTGCATTCGAGCAACTCAAGGAAACGAGAGGAGCGATCCTGTACGTGTCGGCCGGCATGGCCTACATGCCGCATGCTTTTCAGGTCCATGTGGGCGCCGCCAAGGCGGGCATCGACATGATGATGAAGAACATCGCTCTGGAATGGGGGCGATACGGCATCCGGGCCAATAGCATCGTGCCGGGCCCCATCGAGGGCACCGAGGGCATGAAGCGGCTGCCGAAGCAGGACGAGTTCGTCAAGGCCATTCCGCTGCAACGCATGGGTTCGGTGGACGATATCGGCCAGGTCGCGGCGTTTCTCGCTTCGCCGCTCGCGGCTTATATCTCCGGCTGCGTGGTGGTGTGCGACGGTGGCCAGAACCTGCTAGGTTCGGCGCTGTTCAATATGGGCGCCGAGCAGATGTTGCGCGGCCAGGAAGGGTGACCGGTCATGAACTTCAAAACGATCGACGTCGACGTCGCCGATGGCATCGCCACGCTCAAATTGAATCAGCCGGAGCAGGCCAACGCTATGGGCGAGCAGATGTGGCTGGACATCCGGGATGCGTTCCACTGGGTGGACGAGACACCGGAGATTCGGGTGGCCATCATCAGCGGTCGAGGCAAACACTTTTCGTCCGGCATCGATCTTGCCATGCTCGTCGGCCTCAAGAATGAGATCAAGGATGAATGCGACGGTCGTGCGCGAGAGAAGCTGCGTCGCCGGATTCTCGATCTGCAGGACACGCTGACCAGCATCGAGCGTTGCCGCAAGCCGGTGCTCGCGGCTATCCACGGCGCCTGTATCGGCGGGGCCGTCGACCTGATTACCTGCTGCGACATGCGCTACGCGTCGGCCGATGCCTACTTCTCGATCAGGGAGATCGATGTGGGCATGACCGCCGACGTGGGCACGCTGCAGCGCCTCCCCAAGCTGGTGCCGGACGGCATGGTTCGCGAACTCGCTTATACCGGCCGCCGGCTCGACGCTGCCGAGGCGAAGCAGATCGGTCTCGTGAATCGCGTTTACGATTCGCCCGACGATCTGCAAAAGGGGGTGACAGAGATTGCCGCGGCCATTGCTGCCAAGTCGCCGCTGTCGATTCGCGGCGTCAAGGAAATGGTGCTTTACTCGCGCGATCATTGCGTGGCCGATGGCCTGAACTACATCGCCACCTGGAACGCGGCCATGCTCCTGTCGCAAGATCTGACCGAGGCCATGACCGCGGCGCGAGAGAAGCGGCTGGGCAAGTTCAAGGATTAGAGAGAGCGCGCAAGCTGTCCCGACGGAGACGCTGCGGCCCGAATCTGAGCCAGCAATGCGTCTCCCGGCCATGATGGCCGCACGTCGCTCTGCTCGGCTGCCCGCACGAGTTCGCACAGCCGTTCGTTCACCGGCGCGGTTCGCCCAAGGCGTTGGGCGAGGCGCACGGCTTCGCCATTGATCCAGTCGATTTCCGTCGTGCGTCCCGCGGCGAGATCGTCGGACATCGACGAGCGCGCGAGCGGATCGATCGTCAGCATGGCGCGGCCCAGCCGCTCGAATAATGCATCAGGCACGCTGAGAACACGCGGTATCCAGGTGGCCGGAAGCGGCGTCACTCTGGCCGGCTGGATGTTGGCCTGCTTCAAAAGCCCGAGCGTTTCTTTCTGCGCCATGGCGAGGCAGATCCGGTAGGCACGTTGCGAGAGTTCCTCCTTCAAAGGGCGGTTGGAAAGGGCGTTGATTGCGTTGTTGAGGTTGAGCAGCAGCTTGGCCCACTGCACCGGCACCATGTCGTCGTGCTGGATCAACGGCAGACCCGCTTTCCTGAATGCGTCGACGAACGGCTGCAAGGCGGGCGATTGCCGGATTTCCAGTTCGCCCGCCGAACCCTGATGAAATGCGCCGGGGCCGCGTTCGACAACATTGAACGGCACCATGCCCTCCAGCACCGTGTTGTTCGGCAGCGCGGCGCGCAGCACATCCGCATTGCCAATGCCGTTCTGGAAACTGACGACGACCGCGCCGGGGCGCAGTACGTTCGCCAGCTCCGCCGCGGCCGTGGGCGTCGCGGCAGACTTGACGGTCACCAGAACGAGATCGGCTGCGGCGGCCTTCGCCGCATCCGTCGACACGTCGGTCCGCTCCGGCGGCACATACCAGCGGCTATCGTCGTGCTTCGACAGCGTGATGCCCTGACTGCGCAACTGGTCGGCCACGCGCGCACGTCCGATGAAGCTGACCTCGCTGCCCCCTGCAAGAAGCCGTCCGCCGACATAGCAGCCAATGGAGCCCGCGCCGTAGATACAGATTTTTGCCATACCGTTTCTCAAGTAACCTAATCAATTACAGCTGCGATGCGTTGAACCGGCGAACGCGGTCGATGACGCTTAAGCCGCACACGCATCGCATCGCGCACCATGCGAACGAACAGCGCTATTCGGCATAGCCAGGATTACGGCGATCAAGTCGCCGAAGCAGCCCGGGCCACACCAACGCCCCCGGCGTGACACCCCGCGTCGCGATCCGGATCTGATCCTTGATGCCGTCGAGAATCGGCTGCGCAATGGGAATCAGCTTTCCGCCGCCTGCCTGCGCACGCACCTGAATCATGCAAGCCACTTCAAAGAAGTACATGGCGACGAAGGCGTCCGCGGGCGCCGCGCCGACCGTCAGCAGACCGTGGTTGCGCAGCATCAGGTACGTGTTGCTGCCAAGGTCCTGAACGAGGCGAGGTTTCTCGGCCTCATTTAACGCAATGCCCTCGTAATCGTGATAGCCGAGCGAGGCCAGCACACCGAGCGACTGCTGGGAGAGCGGCAGCAACCCGGCCTCCTGCGCCGAAACGGCAACACCATTGACCGAGTGAGTGTGCATCACACAATGGGCGTCTTCGCGTGCCGTATGCACGGCGCTATGGATCGTGAAACCGGCCGGATTGACGTCATACGGCGAGTCGGAAACCTTGCGGCCGTCGAGATCGATCTTGACCAGCGACGACGCGCTGATCTCGTCGAACATCATGCCGTATGGGTTGATCAGGAAATGGTGCTCCGGGCCGGGCACGCGCGCCGAGATGTGGGTAAACACCAGGTCGTCCCACCCAAACAGCGCGGTGAGGCGGTACGCCGCTGCGAGATTGACTCGCGCTTCCCATTCGGCAGGCGATACGTCGTTCTTCAGACTGACATGAGATGAGGCCACGTCGACACTCCTTGTTGGATGACTGATTCGATGCGAGTCCACATGATGTTCGCAAAGCCACCTAAAATCTGTCCGATACCCGACAGGTCGACGCGCTAATGGAATCCAGTTTGCACCGCTACCAGTCACAACTCGAAACGACGCCGTGGTTTCGAGGCCTGCCCGTCGAGTTACGCGACTATCTGATCAGCCACGCCAATCTGCTCACGCTGGAAAAGGGCCAACTCCTGTATCGGCGTGGCGATCGGTCTTATGGACTGTATGCCGTGCTGGGTGGCGCACTGGCGATCGGCACAGTCGGCGTGGATGGCAAAGAGGCCTTGCTCGCGGTGCTCGGACCGACCGCATGGGTGGGAGAAATCTCGATGTTCGACGGGCTGCCGCGTCCGCATGACGCCACAGCGGTCAGCAAGACGCTTTTGCTGCACGTCCCTGAGCCTGCGCTGCAAAGCCTGCTTGAGTCCACGCCCCGCTATTGGCGCGATTTTGCGTTGTTGATGGCGCAAAGACTTCGGGTTTCGTTCGAGACCACCGAAGCGATGACGCTGTTGCCCGCGGCGCAGCGCGTGGCGAGCCGCCTGTTGCTGATCGCAGGCGGGTATGGCGGGCTCAACGCCACGCAGAGCAGGATCAGGCTCTCGCAAGACAGTCTCGCTTCAATGGTGTCCCTGTCGCGGCAGACCACGAATCAGTTGCTGAAGAACCTCGAAAGCCAATGCATCGTAAGCCTGAGCTTTGGCGAGATCGTCATTCTGGATTTTGACCGGTTGCGGGCGGCGAGTCTTGGCGACTCGAATCCATAATCTCCAGGTTATCGTGCACGGTGCGAATGTGCATCTGTGCGCCGTCTAGCGACGCCCGCTGCGGCCCCACACGTAGCGCACCCAACGCTGCCACCGGCTGCGCTGCGGAGCAATAGCGTTGCGCGAGGCCTGCTCTTCGCGGTCGCGCTCGACGCTCTTTTGCACCTGTTCGTGGATCTGACGCAACGTCAAGCCGCCGGGGCCTTTCAGTTTGTCGGGATCGGAGTTGTCTGTCATGGGAATGACCTCGTCCGGATAAGTCGACTCGATCTTGAACCAGATGAACGGTCGCGGCAAGCATGTGGAAACGGTTTGCCGCTCAACTTCGAATCCGCAGGACTGGCCCAATCTGGGTGACCTTCGATTTCGCTTGGGAATCTTCATGCCAGACGCTGTCCCGCCTTCATCGCCTTCATCGCCTTCATCGCCTTCATCGCCTTCATCGCCTTCGACACCGGCGTCGCCTTCACGACGTATCGGCCCCCTGTTTGCCTTGTTTCCCTTCCTGCGGCCGTATGCCGGCCGCTGGGCGCTCGCGTTCCTCGCGCTGGTGACGTCGGCGGGCGCCACGCTGGTGTTGCCGGTGGCGTTCAAATACCTGATCGATCGTGGCTTTGCGGGGGGGGGGGGTGACCGGGCGCATATCGATCGCTATTTCTTTGCGCTGTTCGTCGTTTCGCTGGTGCTGGCCGGCGCCACGGCGCTGCGTTTCTACCTCGTGTCATGGCTGGGCGAGCGGGTCACCGCCGACTTACGGCGCGCGGTCTACGACCACGTGCTGCGGATGAGTCCGCAGTTCTTCGAGACCACGCAGACCGGCGAGGTGTTGTCACGACTCACCGCCGACACTACCTTGATCCAGGCGGTGGTGGGCACCAGTCTGTCGCTCGGCTTGCGCAACTTCTTTCTGCTGACGGGCGGCGTCACGATGCTGGCGGTGACGAGCCCCGTGTTGTCCGGCTATATCATCGCGACACTGGTCGTGGTGGTCGCGCCGATCGTGATCTTCGGGCGGCGCGTGCGGCGGCTCTCGCGCGCGAGCCAGGACAAGATCGCGAACACGAGTGCATTGGCGGGCGAGGTGCTCAATGCCATGCCGACCGTCCAGTCGTATACGCAGGAGCCCTTTGAGGCGCGGCGCTTTGCCGGCGCGGTGGAGGCGGCCTTTGAGACTGCGCTCACGCGCATTCGCGCGCGCCTGGTTGACCGCCGTGGTGATCGTGCTGGTGTTCACCGCGATCGTGTTCGTGCTGTGGCTCGGGGCGCAGGCCGTGCTGGCCGGGCGGATGACGGCGGGACAACTGTCCCAGTTCATTCTCTACGCGGTGTTCACGGCCGGCGCCGTGGGTGCCGTTGCCGAAGTGTGGGGCGATCTGCAGCGCGCGGCCGGCGCCACCGAACGCTTGCTGCAATTGCTGGCGGCGCGCTCGCTGGTGGTGCAGGCCGAAACCACGGTTGCGCTGCCTGCGCGAGGCGAGGGCATTCGCTTTGACAACGTCAGCTTCTCGTATCCATCGCGCCCAGGCATTGCCGCGCTTTCCGCACTTTCGCTCGATGTCCGTCCGGGTGAGCACGTTGCCCCGGTCGGGCCGTCCGGCGCAGGCAAGACGACGCTGTTTCAACTGCTGCTGCGCTTTTACGATCCGCCGTCCGGCAGCATTCTGATCAACGGCGTCCCGACGCGTGACGTGCCGCTTGTCGAATTGCGCAAGGAAATCTGCGTGGTGCTGCAGGAATCGGTGATTTTTTCAGGGAGCGTGCTGGACAACATCCGCTACGGCGCGCCGGACGCCACGCTCGCGCAAGTACAACAGGCTGCCGAGATGGCCGCTGCGGCCGGTTTCATCGAAGAACTGCCGCAAGGCTACGACACCTTTCTCGGCGAGCGTGGTGTGCGACTGTCTGGCGGACAGCGCCAACGCATTGCGATTGCTCGCGCGATCCTGAAGAATCCGCCGATCCTGCTGCTGGATGAAGCCACCATCGCGCTCGATGCCGCCAGCGAACGGCTGGTACAAAAGGCGCTGGATAATGCCGCGCAGAACCGCACCACCCTGGTTATCGCGCACCGGCTCGCGACCGTACAACAGGCCGATCGCATTGTCGTGCTGGAACAAGGCCGCATCGTCGCGCAGGGCCGTCAGGCCGAACTCCTGCTGAGCTCGCCGCTCTATGCCCAGCTCGCTGCCTTGCAGTTCGGCGAGCAGGTGGGGCAGACCGCGCAGCGAGGCGCTGTGAGCGACCCTGTCGGGTTGGCGTGAAGCGGATTGCTTGGTTCATTGCGGCGGCGCCGGCACCAGCCCATACCGGGTCATGACACCGATCAGCTTCTCGCGGTCGGGCGGGCCGCCCGCATTGACGATTGCGCCAACGTCACGAAAATATTGAGCGCCAATATCGGGCGTTAGGACAATCAACGCGCGGGCTGTGTCAGTGTGCGGATTGCTGAACTGATGAACCGATCCGCGCGGGGTGAACATCCATTCTCCTGATGTCAGGTCCCGGACGTCCCCATTCACTGCGTATCGAAGCATGCCCTCCAGCACATAAACGCATTCTTCGTTATTGGTGTGGCTATGCGGCGGTGGAACTTGCGAGCCAGGCGGCACGGTCAATTCGAAAACGCCCATGCCGCCCGTTGCCGTTCCATCGATCAGATACTGAATGTTCAATCGACCAACGTTGATGGGTTCGCCTTGCGCCGCGTGGTTCAGAGTCATTTTCAAACTCCTTCAGGTGAATAGTTCTTTTCAGTCCTGCGACGACGGGAACCCAATATAGCGCCAGTGGTCACTTTACACCGTGCTTCGCCTGCCAGCGCTGCATGAACGCGATCTCATCGTGTTGCGCCTTGATGATGTTTCGGGCCAGGCGTTTCAACTCGGGATCTTTGCCGTATTTCAGTTCCACCTGCGCCATCTCGACCGCGCCTTGATGATGCGGAATCATGTGGGCCACAAAGTCTTTGTCGGCGTCGCCCGTGTAGGCAGGCGCGTCCATAGCCTGCATCATTTTCTCGTCGGCGTCCTTGAATGCCTGTGTCGATGCGCTCGACCCGGCGTTCGCCGAACCGGACATGTCCATGCCGGGCATTGAAGCACTTTGCTGCGCGTAGACGGGTGTTGCCGCGACGGCAAACGCAACGCTGCTGAAAAGGCAAAGGGCATGGAATGCGCGAAGATTATTCATGTTGGATTTTCCGTTGGTGGAACAAGTTATAACGAGCGACCATGATGCTGCGAACAGGCCGCTGCGATAAATTGGCAAACACAGCCTGATGCGACCTGTTTAGCCCTTGAGCGAGGGGTGAAAGCCCGCCGCTTCGATTGCCTCGATGACGCGTTCCGGCGGCAATGCCGATGCGACCTTCACGATTTTAACGGGGATATCGACGTCGAGCTTCGCCGCGGGGTCGAGGCCGGTTACCGCACGAGCAATGGCATTGGCGCATCCGCCGCATGACATATCCGGGATTTCAAATTTCATTTTCTGCCTCCAATGAGAAATCAGAACTTCAGCATGGAGCTTCCCACGGCGGGAAGGTCAAGCATATAGATCAATGTTTATGCAGTCGCTAACCGTAGCCTGGGTCATCAGGTGCCGAACCTGATCGGCGTGCGCAGCCAGGGGAAAGCTTACCGATCCTTTGTGCGCTAGCTCACCAAGACGAGCCAAACTTTACGTGACCGGATTTTTTGAGGTGCTATGCTGGGCCGTCCCTTCCGTCGCAGAAAACAGAGGTGCGAGGGCGTGCCATTTCAAAGAATACCTAATTAATTAGGAGTCGGCATGTTGAGAAAGGTGGTCGATCGGGCGAAGCAGATCCGACGCAGCGAAGGGTTCAAGCATTCCGTGGCCATGCCGCGCCGGATTTCACTTCATGCCAAACAACGTTTTAACAGGGGCGTTTTTTCCATCGAGATTCAGGAGAACTCCGGTTTTTTCTCCGTGATGCAGATGGTCCTGTTTATTCTGATGTATTGCGAAGAGAAATGCCTTACCCCGTGCATTAGCGCGCGCGGTGGGCTATATGGCGACGCCGAAGGGAAACTGAACTGGTTCTCGACTTTCTTCGAACCCGTGCACACCGCCTCGGTTGCCGCGATCACCCATAAGGTGAGAACGTCGACCGTTCGCGACCTGGTCCAGCTCGGCTTTCGTCAGCGCTATGAGGCCCGGCTTCGGCTTGCAAGCGCGAGCGAACTCTTCTTCGCGCACTATCGGCCGGCCGCGCATATTTACGAAGAAGTCGACGCGATCTGCCGGCAACTTGGGCTCGGCGCGTCGACCCTTGGCGCGCATTTCAGAGGGACGGACAAGTCGCTCGAAGCCATTCCGGTTTCATGGGGAAGTTTTTGCCGGGAGGTGGAATCCACGCTCGCGGAGAACCCGCACCTCACCACGATCTTCGTTTCGAGCGACGAACAGGCGTTTATCGATTTTTTTACCGCCTGGCCGTTCAACAAGCCGGTCGGGGTAGCTCCGGCAAAACACCTCGCATGTGGCAGCACGCCCATTCACTTCAGCGGCTATCCAGGACTCGAAATCGGCCGCGAGGCGCTGATTTCCAGCCTGCTGCTCGCCAATTGCGGGTTCCTCGTGAAGACGCCATCCTATCTGTCGGCATGGTCGAAGATTTTCAATCCCTCCCTTCCGGTGAAGCTCGTCTCGCCTCCGCGCCCGGACGCATTCTGGTTTCCCGATAGCCGCCTCTGGCTCGAACAGGCTGCGCAAGATAAGGCGGCTCGAGCTGCTTGAACTGCTTGAG
This sequence comes from Paraburkholderia sp. BL23I1N1, assembly GCF_003610295.1. Taxonomy (NCBI): domain Bacteria; kingdom Pseudomonadati; phylum Pseudomonadota; class Betaproteobacteria; order Burkholderiales; family Burkholderiaceae; genus Paraburkholderia; species Paraburkholderia sp. BL23I1N1. The sequence goes on along the minus strand of NZ_RAPV01000001.1, from coordinate 6,663,559 downwards.
CGACGTTTCGTTTCAAACGGCAGTACGAACACCTGAACATCTCCCAGCAAGACCATGCGCGCCGCGCCGGCCTGGCGGGTTCCTGCACCACGCCCCTCGTTTTTACGAAATCCCGCGAAGTATTAACGCTGTGTTTACGCGGATTTTCCTAAGTTTCACGGTGCAGGAGTCCCCCTGTGGGAGACCGGACCATGGATCTGCTTTACCTCATCGCAATCATTGCCTTCGGCGGTCTCGTCGTGGCCTTCGTCATGGGCTGCGACAAGCTTCGCCGCGCGCCGGGAGGCCGTCCATGACGACCTGGATGACCTGGCTCGCAGCGGCCTCAACGCTGATTCTGTTCGCTTACCTCGTGTATGCCTTGCTGCGCGCGGAGGCTCTCGAATGAACTTCAACAACCTGTTTCAGCCCGGCCTTTACATCGTCGTACTGATCGCGCTCGCCATCCCGCTCGGCCGTTACATGACCGGCGTAGTGGACGGCTCTTCGGTCGTCGTGCGCCGGATAGGGCGGCCGATCGAAACCGTGCTCTACAAGCTCGCCGGGGTCGACCCCAGCGCCGAAATGTCATGGAAGCACTATGCGCTGGCCGTGCTGGCGTTCAATACGCTCGGTGTGCTCGCGGTGTATGGATTTCTGCGTTTGCAGCAATGGCTGCCCGCGAACCCGCAGGGCTTCGGACCCATGACGCCCGACGCCGCCTTCAACACCGCAATCAGCTTCGCGACCAACACGAACTGGCAGGACTACACGCCGGAATCGACCGTCAGCTATCTGACGCAGATGGCCGCGCTGACGGTGCAAAACTTCTTCTCCGCTGCCACCGGCATTGCCGTCGTGGTCGCGCTGATTCGCGGTTTCGCGCGGCATACAACGGCGACGATCGGCAATTTCTGGGTCGATCTGACGCGTATCACGCTGTATATCCTCGCGCCGCTCGCGACGGTCATCGCGCTCGTCTTTATTAGCCAGGGCGTGATCCAGAACTTCAAGTCATACGAAGACGTGCCCACGCTGCAGGTGACGACGTATCAAACGCCGAAGACCGACGCCCAGGGCAATCCCGTCAAGGATGCCAAAGGCAATCCGGTGATGGTGGACAACAAGGCCGGCAAGCAGACCATCGCGATGGGGCCGGTTGCGTCGCAGGAAGCGATCAAGATGCTCGGCACCAACGGCGGCGGCTTTTTCAACGCCAATTCCGCGCATCCGTATGAGAACCCGACGCCATTCGCCAACTTCGTTCAGATGATCGCGATGCTCGTCATTCCCGCTTCGTTGTGCCTGGTGTTCGGCCGGATGGTGGGCGACCAGCGTCAGGGCTATGCGGTGCTTGCCGCAATGACGATTGCTTTCGCCGTTGCCTGCTGGGGCGAAATTTCGTCGGAGCAGAACGGCAATCCACTGTATACGTCGCTGCATGTCGATCAAACGGCATCGGCCATGCAACCCGGCGGCAACATGGAAGGCAAGGAAACCCGCTTCGGCATCGCGCAGTCCGGGATATTCACCGTGGCGACCACCGCCGCATCGTGTGGCGCGGTGCTCAACACGCACGATTCGTTGACGCCGATGGGCGGCTTCGTTCCGCTCCTGCTGATCGAGCTGGGTGAAGTGATCTTCGGCGGCGTTGGCTCGGGTCTGTACGGCATGCTCGTGTTCGCCTTGCTCGCGGTGTTCGTAGCGGGCCTGATGATCGGGCGAACGCCGGAATATATCGGCAAGAAGATCGAATCGTACGAGATGAAGATGGTGTCGATTGCCGTGCTGCTCACACCGCTGCTTGTGCTGGTCGGCGCGTCGATCGCCGTGCTGACGGCGGCGGGTGTGGCGGGTGTCGCCAATCCCGGGCCGCACAGTTTCTCCGAAATTCTCTACGCGTACAGTTCGGCCGCGAATAACAACGGCAGTGCGTTCGCGGGCCTCTCAGTCAATACGCCGTTCTACAACAGCACGCTGGCCGCCGCCATGTGGTTCGGCCGCTTCGGATCGATTGTGCCGGTGCTGGCGATCGCCGGATCGCTGGCCGCCAAGAAACGCATTTCCGCTACCGCCGGCACGCTGCCGATGCACGGCCCGTTGTTCGTCGTGCTGCTGCTCGGCACCGTGGTGCTGGTCGGCGCATTGACGTACGTGCCTGCATTGGCGCTCGGCCCTGTCGTCGAGCATCTGATCATGGTCGCGGGACATTGACTGAGAGGACAGCATGACTAACGGACTCCAACCACCGGTTCATCAGCCGGGCAACATCGGTCAGGCACGCAACGCCGCGCGCTCGATGTTCGACCCGGCGATTGCCCGGCCGGCGCTCGTCGATTCGTTCAGGAAGCTCGCACCACGCCATCAGCTGCGTAACCCGGTGATGTTCTGCGTCTACATCGGCAGCATTCTGACGACCATACTCTGGATTGCCGCGCTTGGCGGTCAGGCCGAAGCGCCCGCCGGTTTCATTCTCGCGATCGCGCTCTGGTTGTGGTTTACCGTGCTGTTCGCCAACTTCGCGGAGGCGCTCGCCGAGGGCCGCTCGAAAGCGCAGGCGGCTTCGCTGCGCGGCGCGAAGCACAACGTGATGGCGAAGCTGCTGCAGGGAGCGCATCCCAAGTCGCCGATCCGCGTCACGACAGCGACCGAACTGCGTAAAGGCGATGTCGTGCTGGTCGAAACCGGCGACGTGATCCCGGCCGACGGCGAGGTGATCGAAGGTGTCGCCTCGGTCGACGAATCGGCGATTACGGGCGAGTCCGCGCCGGTGATCCGCGAGTCGGGCGGCGATTTTTCGTCGGTGACGGGTGGCACGCGCGTGCTGTCGGACTGGATTGTCGTGCGGGTCAGCGTGAACCCGGGCGAGGCCTTTCTCGACCGCATGATCGCGATGGTGGAAGGCGCGAAGCGTCAGAAAACGCCGAACGAAATCGCGTTGACGATTCTGCTGGTCGCGCTGACGCTCGTGCTGCTGTTCGCCACCGCGACGCTGTTGCCGTTCTCGATGTTTTCGGTCGAAGCTGCGAAAGCAGGGCACGTCGTCACGATTACCGCATTGGTCGCGCTGCTGGTGTGCCTGATTCCGACCACCATCGGTGGCTTGCTTTCAGCCATCGGTGTGGCCGGCATGAGCCGGATGATGCAGGCGAACGTGATCGCCACCTCGGGCCGCGCCGTGGAAGCCGCTGGTGACGTCGACGTGTTATTGCTCGACAAGACCGGCACGATCACGCTCGGCAATCGCCAGGCGTCGTCTTTCACGCCGGCGCCGGGCGTCACGGAGGAACTGCTCGCCGACGCCGCACAGTTGTCTTCACTTGCCGACGAAACACCGGAAGGGCGCAGCATTGTGGTTCTCGCCAAGCAGCGCTTCAATATCCGCGAACGCGACATGCACGAGTTGCAGGCCACTTTCCTGGCGTTTAGCGCGCAGTCGCGCATGAGCGGTGTCGACCTGCCCGATCGCGAGATTCGCAAGGGCGCGTCCGATGCGATCAAACATTATGTCGAGGCGCACGGCGGTCGCTTCCCCGCGGAGTTGACGACCGCGGTGACGGAAATCGCCCGGCGCGGCAGTACACCGCTGGTTGTCGCGCAGCACATCCGTGGCGAGAGCGCTGCGCGCTGCATGGGCGTGATCGAGTTGAAGGACATTGTCAAGGGCGGCATCAAGGAACGCTTCGCCGAACTGCGCAAGATGGGCATCAAGACCATCATGGTGACCGGCGACAACCGGCTGACAGCCGCCGCGATTGCAGCGGAAGCCGGCGTCGACGATTTCCTCGCCGAAGCCACGCCGGAAGCGAAGCTCGCCACGATCCGCGCGCACCAGGCCGAAGGGCGCCTGGTTGCGATGACCGGCGACGGCACCAATGACGCCCCCGCGCTCGCGCAAGCGGACGTGGCGGTCGCGATGAACACCGGCACGCAGGCCGCGAAAGAAGCCGGCAACATGGTCGACCTCGATTCGAATCCGACCAAGCTGATCGAGATCGTCGAAATCGGCAAGCAGATGCTGATGACACGCGGCTCGCTCACCACGTTCTCGATCGCCAACGACGTCGCCAAGTACTTCGCCATCATCCCGGCGGCTTTCGCGACGACCTATCCGCAACTGCGTGTGCTCGACGTGATGCATCTGAGCTCGCCGTCGTCCGCGATTCTGTCGGCGGTGATTTTCAACGCGCTGATTATCGTTGCGCTGATCCCGCTTGCGCTCAAGGGCGTGAAATACCGGCCGCTTGGCGCGGCGTCGCTATTGCGCCGCAATCTGCTGGTCTACGGGCTGGGCGGGATACTGCTGCCGTTCCCGTTCATCAAGCTGATCGATATGGTGCTGAACGTGTTCGGCTGGGTTTGAGCCAATAGAGTGAACATCATGAAAACGCTGCTTCGTCCGCTATTGGTCCTGTTCATCCTGATGACAGTAGTCACCGGAGTGATCTACCCGATCGTTGTGACCGCAATCGGCCATACGGCCTTCGCGCACCAGGCGAACGGCAGTCTGCTCGAACGGAACGGCAAGGTGGCCGGCTCCGCGCTGATCGGCCAGCAGTTCGATGCGCCGTTCTATTTCTGGGGACGCCTGTCGGCCACCAGGCCCCAGCCCTATAACGCGCAGAACTCAGGGGGGGCGAACCTCGGTCCGACCAACCCCGCGCTCGCCGACGAAATCAAAGGCCGTCTCGATGCCTTGAAGGCGGCGGGTAACGACATGTCGCAACTGGTGCCAGTGGATCTGGCGACGTCGTCGGGCAGCGGGCTCGATCCGGAGATCAGTCCCGCGGCTGCGGCCTGTCAGGCGGAGCGCGTGGCGAAGGCCCGCGGCCTGCCGGTCGATCAGGTCACCAATCTGATTGCGAGTAACACGTCGGGGCGGCAGTTCGGCATTTTCGGCGAGGCACGCGTGAACGTGTTGAAGCTCAACGTGGCTTTGGACGATCTCAAGCCGATGCATTGACCCTGGTGTTCTACCGGCGCGCGCATGAAGCGCGCTTGTCCAGCAATCTATGGAGACCCCGCCTGAACGTTGGCCGCGACCTCAGCGGGGTGCTGCCGACGTGGCGCATTCATGAGCGACCCCACCGTAACAGTCGTTGTGATCGACGCTGACAAGGCCATCCGCCGCTTCATTCGTACGTGCCTCGAAGAAGCCGGTATGAGCGTCTTCGAAGCGCAGACCGGCGCGCAAGGGCTGGCGCACGCTGCCACGCGGCTGGCGGATCTCGTCATTGTCGATCTGAGTTTGCCGGACATGGACGGCATCGAGGTAATCCGTGAGTTGCGGGTTTGGTCCGCCATGCCGGTCATCGTCCTGTCGGCGCGAAGCCGCGAGGAAGACAAGGTCGCCGCGCTCGACGCCGGCGCCGACGACTACCTCACCAAGCCGTTCGGACTCCCTGAACTCAGTGCGCGGATACGCGCGCATTTGCGCCGGCAGACGGGTGGCGGCAGGGTCGGCGTACCTCAGGTCCAGTTCGGCCTCGTCACGATCGATCTCGGCGAGAGGCGGGTTGTGCGCGGCAGCCGGATTGTCCATCTCAGCCCCACCGAATATCGCCTTCTCTCCGTGCTGGTGCGCCATCCTGGGCGCGTATTGACGCATGAACAACTGCTCGGCGAAGTATTGGGCCCCTTGCAAACCGACAACCACCACTACCTGCGAATTTACATGGGGCATCTGCGGCACAAGCTCGAACGCGATCCGGCGCATCCTGAACACATCGTCACCGAAGCGGGAGTGGGCTACCGGCTGGTTGGCGTGCGCTGATTTTCACGGAATTTTTATGTCGACGGCGGCAATTGTTTCCCGGCCTTTATGGTGCCGTTCGTATAGTTTGAATCTGGCGTTCCGCCGCAAGAAAAGTTCGCGATTGGCTGGAGAGTGTATGGCATTCAAACAAACAAAGGGCAACGTGGCCGTCGAGGCCTGCGCGTTTCCCGTTCCGGGTTTCGACCTCCCATGACGCCCTCGAAACCCGCCATGATATTCAGAGGGATGTGCAAGGTCGTCGCCATCGCCTTCGTCACCAATCAGGTGCTCACGACTATTTTTACGTACGTCGCGCAGCAACTCGATGCAGCGCTGCCTCATGAAACGATCTGGCTCTTCAGTTGCGTGACATGCGGGCTGCTCACGCTGTGGCTGCAATCCGATGCGCGGCGCGCGTTCGGTTTCGCGCGTGAGAAGGGTTTTGTGAAAACGGTTGGCGACGGGAAGCAGGATTTGCAGATTGCCGAGGATTGCCCGAAGCGGTGGCTGGTGATTTTGCATATCGAACTGAATCCTGCCGCGATACAGGCATCATCGTGAGTGCGCTTTGCGCCGTTACGGAATGTGTCTGCACGCAGCAAAAAACAGCGGTGTTTTTTACGTAACGTTAACGCCGCATCGCCTAAGCTAAAAGTACAGAGTACCTGCATGGAGTTTTCGATGATACGAATGCTGATTCCTGTTCTCGACCACGGCGGCGCGGTAGAAGCCGCGCGCTACGCGGCCTTCATGTTCCTGGAGCGCGGCGTCACTGAAGTCGAATTGCTCGAAGTACTCGAGCCCGTCGATCAGGGGCGCGCGGCAGCCTTCCACACCCGAAGCTCACTGGTGCGAATGGAAAAGAACGCCATGCTAAAAGCGCTGATCGATGCTCGCACCGTTCTCGAAGAAGCCGGCGTGCCGTACCACTGGAAGCGGGTATTCGGGCATCCCGCGAAAGCGATTGCTGCCTACGCGGCAACGACCCAGCCCGATGTCATGGTGATCGACGCGAGCCGTATGAGCCTGTTTAGAAGACTGGCGATGTTCGCCGCGCTGTCAAGTCGAACGCCCACGCCCGTGACCATGGTTCATTGAATCTTCCTACGGTTTATCGGCAAGTACGGCGCGCAAATGCCTTCTAGCCGCGCATACCCAGATCCGCAAAATCGATGGTTCGCGCCCCGCATGCTTGCGTAAACGCGGAGTCGTAGCTCGAGAAAAAGACCGTGCGGGTTTCAGCCAGCGTTTTAAACAGATCGACCAGCACCGCGCGCGCCGAGGCGTCGAGTCCGCCGACCGGTTCGTCCGCGATCGCAACTTTCGTCTCGCCGAGTACAGCGCCGGTCAGGAAGAATTTCTTGCGGGTGCCAAACGACATCTGCTCGAAGCGCTTGTCGAGATGCGGTTCGAGGCCGAAGCGATTGGCAAGATCGAGCGTATCGCTGTCGACCACCGTCTTTCTTTCCGACGCCACACGATCCAGATACGCACGACCCGTCTGGTCCGGATACGTCATGCAGTCTTCCGGCACGTACGTAAGCACGGATTTCGCCTCATGCGGCGCGCTGCGCAGCGAATGACCGCCGAGCCACACCTCGCCGGCGTCGGGGTCGATCGTGCCAGCCAGGATGCCAAGCAAGGTCGACTTGCCGCTGCCGGATTCATCGTTGAGCGCCACGCACCCCGCTGCCGTGTCGTAATGCAGTCCCTGAAAGATGATGCGGTCGTTATAGCGCTTGGCGAGGTTCTCGAATCGAAGCATGGCGTGCGGAGTGTGTCAGTCGAAGAAGGCGCCGTGCGACGCTCGCGCCGAGTGCGATCAGCACGATGCCGGGCGGCGAACATTCTTCGGGAAGTTGGCGGTCTGGAAGTGTAGCAGCGCGCTCAGATGCTTTCCCAGGCGTCTAACAACGACGGCATTCGCCGTCCACCTACGCAACACGAACTCTGCGTGCCCAGTGTAAAGTTGCGTCTCTTTGCGCCGTTAAAGAATAGAACGGCGAAACGAGCTGCAAACAGAGCTGCAAACAGAGCTGCAAACAGAGCGGCGCCCCCATCCTGCCAACTCCCTGAATACCTCGACGCTCCTTCGTCGACCGCAATCCATGCAAACTGCTGCCCCGAAAGCGGCTCAACCGTCCCCCGCAGAACTCAGGCGTATCGTCACGGCCATTGTTATCGGTAACGGTTTCGTGGCGTATGACTTCACCGTCTACAGCTTTTCCGCCGTCATCATCGGCAATCTGTTCTTTCCATCGAGTAATCCCGCGTCTTCGCTGTTGCTCTCGCTTGCCACCTTCGGCGCGGGCTTCGTGATGCGCCCGCTTGGCGCGATCATGATCGGCCATATCGCCGACAGTCGGGGCCGCAAGGCCGGCCTCACGGTATCGCTCATCCTCATGACCGTGGGTACATGGCTGATCGCGTGCCTGCCGGGCTATGCGTCGATCGGCCCTGCGGCGGCGGTGTTGATGGTGCTCGCGCGCCTGATGCAGGGGCTCGCGGCAGGCGGGGAGATCGGGCCGGCGTCGGCTTCGCTGATGGAGTCGATTGCCTACCGGCACCGGTGTTTCATGGTGAGCTGGCGCGGCGCGAGCCAGGGAGCGGCCGCCTTCGCCGCCGCACTGGTCGGGGCGAGCACGACGGCGCTGCTGTCGCCCACTGCGATGCATGACTGGGGATGGCGCGTTCCGTTCGTGCTAGGCGGGCTGATTGGGCCGGTTGGCTGGTATTTGCGCCGCCGGATGCCGGTGGACGCGCCGCTGCAGCGGGCGAGTTTCAGCCCGAAATTCGGCCCGCGGCGCATCTTTACCGAGCACCCGCGTGCCTTCGTCTGTGGCCTCCTGATGATGGCGGCGCCTTCAGTGGGCATCTACCTCACTGTCTTCTACATGCCGGCCTATCTGGTTCGCACGCTGCATCGGCCGGCGGCAATCAGTCTTTTGACGGCTTGCCTGTCCGGCCTCGTGATCCTCGTGGTGACGCCGCTCGTGGCGCGCGCGGCCGACCGTTGCGCCAGCCGCAAGACGCTGCAATACGTGGCGCTCGCGGCCTCGCTCGCGGCCGCATGGCCGGCATTCTGGGCGCTGACCCATGGCGTGGGCGATGTCGCCGCGCTGATTATCATCACGGCGTATGTGGCGCTTGCAGTCAACAACGCCGGCCCGAGTTCGGTGCTGATGATGGAAGCCTTTCCAGCGCATCGGCGTGCCGCCGGAATTTCAGTGATTTACAGCTTCGGCGTTGTTCTGTTCGGTGGATTTTCGCCGTTCCTCGTGACGTGGCTGATCACCTGGACGGGCGATCCGATGATTCCCGCGTGGTATCTGATGGCCGCGACCCTGCTCACGCTTGTTGCGCTGAAGGCATTTCCCGAGGCCAAAGCGCCGGATGCGCGCCTTGCCGGTGCCCCGCAGCCGCCGACGTAAGCTTCTCCGCATGTCGGTACTGCAGGTCCAATGCGCGCATCCGCATATCCTGCGGGCTCATGTCGAAAGCACGGCGAAATGCGCGGGTGAAATCGGATGCGCTCTGGAAACCGAGTCCGTAGGCGATTTCCGTCACCTGGAGATGCGGGAAACGGACTAGCTCGTCCGCCGCTTCCCGCAACCGGCGATTGCGGATGTAGGCGCCAAGCCCGCCGTCATGCTCGAACCAGCGATAGATCGTGGCGCGTTTGAGCTGTAACGCCTGCACCACGCTGGTCGGCGTGAGGTCGCCCTGGTGCAGATTGGCATCGATGTAGCGCCGCACCTGTCCCATTACGGCAGCCTGCAGCGCCGCCCGGCTCGCGCCTGCCAGGCGCGCCTCCTTGCGGAAGGTGGCGATCAGCAACTGGGCGCCGGCATGCAATGCGTCTGCCGCGGCGTCCGGGCCGAGCGTGGGGATTTCTCTCGCGACCGCCACCAGGTGGTCGAGCACGAGGCCGGTCAGCGGCGAACCCTGCTGGATAATCCGGCCGTGAAGCGCGGCGCCGTCGCCCAATGCCTCGTCCACGATCGTGGACGGCACGAACAGGCTCAGAAGCCGGCATTCGGGGCGCTCGGCCCGGAACGGCTGGTTCAGATCGAACGCGACGATGCCCTGCACCGAGCCCGTCGCACTGCGTTTCTTGCGCATCCCCGTCACATGGCCGACTTCGCCTTCCACGAACAGTTGGAAGACGTAGTCGCGCCGCGAGTCGGTCGAGACGCGCGCCACCGACCGTTCCAGCAGCATGGCGTCGGTGCTGCAGTCCGTAAACACCATCCCGCCGACCGCATACAGGTCGATCTCACCGCGAAATCCCCTGGCGATCCGTTCCTTCGACGGCGGCGCGTCGACCACGTGGCCCACGCGCTGGCGCCAGGCCAGAAATTGTTCCTCGGCTGTGAGCGCATGCGTGCTGAAGCGGCTCGCGGAAATGACGGAGCGCGATTCGGCTGCGGCTGCAGCGGCCAGGTGCGGCGGCAATGTGCGCTGATTCATGGATGGGTTGCTGCGAACGGGGGACGCGGTTCTGGTGAAGTAGCGATGGTAACCAGATATTTAAGATGCCGTCGTCCGAACTGAGACGTACGGTAAAGCGTATCAAAAAAGCTGCGGTATCGTCGGATGATTAGATGCAGATCGCTTTCGTCGACTGGCCAATAAATCCGTTCAAAACAGGCCCCGTTCTGGAAAACGCAACTGCGCGCAAAAAGAGCGCTGCCTGGCAGTCGCGGTGCAATGGGTGCGAGGCCCAGGTTTTTGTCGGTGGCCAATTTACGGGGTATCGAAAGATGAGCGGCACGAACAAACAACCGACCGCCCAGCGCGGCGGGAGGCGTCCGGCCAGTCTGGTGGATAGCCAACTGGAGCATCTTGAGAACATGGTTCAGTACGTGACGCGTGGGGACGCGGTGAGCGTGCTGGTTCCGCTAGACCATGAGTATTGGGAAAAACGCATTCGCGTGCTGGAAGAAACTTACGAGTTGATTGCCAGCCAACGCAAACGCGTCATCAAGCTTCTCGACCAGCTCGGGAGTGAAGCGCAGGTGAAGCCGGGGCAGCGCACCGCTGCCTGAGTCTGAATCTGTCGAAGGAAAGGTTGCGAGGATCGGGGGTAGTGGCGGGAGAGTAGACCGGTGCCATCAGGTACCGGCAATAAAAAAGTAGGACCTGAGAGTGCGGCGAGTAGCGGACGGGCCCATAGAGGCCCGCCGCTCGGCTGCGAAACCGTTGGGCGTCTTCGCATATTCCACGATTTTTTCCGCGATTTACCGCAATTCTGAGCGCGTTTTAATAGGGCGCAAGTCCTTTCACGTCTGCAGAATACGCAGCGAATAGAGCGCTGCTAAACTGTGCGCCGGAGCAGCGGGCATCGTTTCAAGGCGCCGATCGCTCCCCCAAATTCGACGATGTCAACCGCCGGATAGACGGTAGAAACAGGCCTTTTCTGCACGATGGAAAGCGCGGCCACCCGGCATACTGGCCGGTGTGCGCGCTGCTAAAAGGGACGAATGATTGGGTGTCCTTCTTTCCACGCATGCATGGTGTCGCGTCAGCCGATTCCCTCCCGCCAGCCTCTACCACCTCATTTTGACCTGTATCGAGGGCCTGCCTTGGCCTGTTTTTGGAAGTAACTCATGAAGCCGGGAAAGAACTCGCTTGAGAAAAGACGTGCACGCAAGATCGCCGTTGGGGGCGGTGCTGTACTCATCGCGGTGTTGCTCGCGTTGAGCCTGTGGTTTTATCAGCAGCATGAGGAGCAGGCGAACCCGGCGCTGACCGGTATCGCCAGTCAGATGCGCCACGATCCCTCGGCGTGGGCGCGCGACGAAAAAGACGCGTCGCAAATGTTGCGCGACATTCAGGACGCCAACGTGGCCGCGATCGGCGTGAGTCCCAACGCGATTCTGGTGTCGACGCGCGACGGCGCGAAGTACTTCGTCACCGACCATAACGCGACGTTTTCACACGCACTGCTGCTTGGCGAACCCAAAGCCGGCCAGGCCGCGCCCTATCAACTCGTATGGCTGCCCGACGCCGATATCCGCACTGGCGCGTCGCGTTGGGTTCCGCTATTCGGCTTCGTGCGCGACACGATCGGCCTGCTGTTGCCGCTGCTGCTGATCGGCGGCATGGTGTGGTTCATGCGCCGCGAGATGAGAGGCGGCGCGTCGCTTCTCAGCAAGGCGCCCACGCTGAGTTTCGATGACGTGATCGGCGCGGGTGAAGCAAAGGCGGCGCTCGCCGACATCCGCGGCTATCTGGCCGATCCGAAACAATTCACGTCGATGGGCGTGCGTGCACCGTGCGGGATTCTGATGGTCGGCGGACCCGGCGTCGGTAAGACGCGGCTGGCCCAGGCGCTCGCCGGCGAATGCGGCGCGAACTTCATTTCGCTCACCGGCAGCTATTTCAGCGCGAAGTACTACGGCGTCGGCATCCAGAAGGTCAAACACCTGTTCGAACTCGCGCGCAAGAATGCGCCCACGGTCATCTTCATCGACGAGGCCGACGGCCTCGCCAAGCGCACGGATACCGGTGGCGGTCCCGTTGAAGCCGAGAGCAACCGCATCATCAATCAGTTGCTGGCGGAAATGGATGGCTTTGCTTCCAACGAAGGCGTAATCATCGTTGCGGCGACCAACCATCCTGACAATCTGGACGAGGCGTTGAGGCGGCCTGGCCGCTTCGATCGCACGGTGCAGGTCCGCTTGCCCGACCGCGAAGACCGCGCAAAAATTTTCCGCTTCTACGCGGAGAGGCTGAAGTCGAAGGCCGCGGACATCGACTACGACCAGCTTGCTCGCCTGACCACGGGCCTGTCTCCGGCAACCGTCGCCATGGTCGTGAATCAGGCCGGGCTGGTCGCGCGCAAAGCCGGCGAGACGGAAATCGCTTCGAAGCATTTCATGGAGGCGATCAAGATTGCGCGCATCGGCGACGTCAGCGGCGCCGAACGGGCACTGAGCGAGGACGAACGCACGCGTATCGCGGTGCATGAAGCGGGGCACGGTCTGGTTGCCGCGCTGCTCGGTACCGGCGTACTGGAAGAAGTCACGATCCTGCCGCGTGGCGGCGCATTGGGTGTCGCGCTCATCACGAAGGCGCAGGACAAGCACCTGTACCGTGAGACTGAAATTCGCAACGAAATTCAGGTTTTGCTCGGCGGACGCAACGCGGAAATTCTCACGTTCTCCGAAGCGTCGAGCGGCGCTGCGTCGGATCTGCAGGAGGCGTCACGCATCAGCCTCGACATGGTGTCGAAGTTCGGCTTCAATCGCGACGGCAATCTGTTCAGCCTCGCGGCATTGCCGTCGCAGTACGCAGGCCTGCAAATGAAGAGCGCGATCGAACACGCCAACGTGCTGCTCAAGGAGTTGAACGAGCTGTGCTACGGCTTGCTGCACGCTTATGAGCCTGTCTTGCGCGCCATTGCCGATGAACTGCTCGAACTGGAGACTGTTCCTGGTGAAACCGTTTACCGGCTGATCAAGGAACATAAGAGCGCGCTGAAGATCGTGCATGAGCCGGCTGCGGCCTGATCCACTTTGCGGCCGCGCGCGAGAGCGCTAAAACGCGCCAACGCACGCATGCGTTCCTCACTCAGGATTGACAGGCACGCGCAGCGCCAGGCCTTTATAAAATCCCCGATTTCCAGACCATTTGCGCAGCGGCCGCCAGAACGAACAGCAGAACCAGAACCCGAAACGCCGCCGGCGGCAGCCGGTCCCTAAGCGGCCGCACGAGTAGCATTCCCGCGATCACCGGCACGCTCGCACAAGCCGAAATGACGAGATCGCTCAAGCTGGCGTGCGCACCGCCACTAAACGTGGCAACCAGCGTGATGATCGAAACCACCAGGATGATCGCGATCTGCTTCGTAAAGGCTTTCCCCGTGGCGCCCGTGGCGATCAAATACATCGCCAGCAAAGGCCCGGGCACTGAAGCGATGCTCTCCATCAACGCGGCACCGAATCCCAACACGAAGCCCGCTGGTTTGGCCCACGCCGATGACAACGTAAGGCGCGGCGAAAGCAGCAGGAGCAGGGCTGCCACGATCAGCAACGCGCCCGCGGCGGCCTGCGCACGATGCGGCGCCAGCGAAATCAATACGCTCACGCCGATGATATTGCCGATCACCGTGCCGATCAGCGGTGCGGCAATCCGCCGGACCGTCGGCAGCATGTCGCCGCCTTCCAGCGCCTGGGGAATATTGCCGAGAATGATCGGCATCGACAGCAATAGTACGGCCTCTTTGATCGGCATGAACTGGCTGAGAATCGGCATTGCCACCAGCGGTACGCCGATACTGACTACGCCCTTGACCATCCCGCCCAGCAACAGCGCGGCAATGATGCCAAGCAGCGCGTAAAGGCTGAGCGTCTGCAGGCTCGCGCCGAGCACGCCGTTGGCGAAACTGAAATGAAACATCGTTGAGGTCCGCGAGCCAGCCGCGTGGACTCAATGGACGAGCGCGCGCGGGCAATGGCGTTTTTTTATCGTTCGGCCTGTTCAGTGCCCGCGTGTCGCGCAAGGTTCGAAGCAGCCGGCTAAGTGAGGCCGCATGATACCGTGCCCGCGCTCAAGCCGTCTGAAGGCGTAACGTAAGCTTCACTGCCTTCAAGTGGCATCTGAAGCGGCGCTTTCCTTTCTCAATGCGCGCTCGTTGCGAGCGACAAACGGAGGCGCTGTTTGCGGGGCAATCCGACTCGTCGTGTCAGCCTGCGCGCGCCGTGTCTTCAAGCGAAGAATCGGCGCTTCGATCAACCGCCAGGACAGCATGGCCATCGTCAGCGAAATCAGGAACGACGCGACGATCCCGGCCACGTGTGCCCACATCGGGACGGTGCCGCCGAAGAACGCCATGGCGTGGCGGTTGCGGGTCAGGTCTGGAATCAGGTTGTGATAGAGATAAAAGCCGTAGCTGATACGCCCCAAATTCACGAGCCAGCCCGTTTCGAGCAGACCGATGACGACCGCGTTGCGGCAGCACGCAATCGAACACACAAGCGCCGCGATAGCGACGCCATACAAGGCGTTGACCGTCGTGAAGGCAAGCGGATTGTCTAACTGACTCCACGTCGACGCAGTCGCGCAAAACCCTAGAAGACAAAGACTCAGCACGAACAGCGTCATGCCATGTCCGAGCATGTTGCGTAAGCGGCTCTCTTTCCCGGCGATCATCAGGCCGCCCATTCCGCCCAACGCCAGCAGCCAGAAATTGGTCAACGGATGCGTATAGACGGTGACGTCCTGCCAGTGTGCCGCACGCATCGCCAGCAGCGAAAGCAGTCCAACCGCGACGATCACAAGACACACCGCGCGATGCCACCGCGCCGCAACCAGCAGCAATAACGGCGCAAACACGAGATAAAACTGCTCCTCGATCGCAAGACTCCAGAGATGCGAGTAACGCCCGGGCCAGTAATGCAGTACGGAGCCGATCCAGAAGTTCGACAGATACGCGAAATGAAACGGCATGCCGCTCGCTAATTCAGGGCTCGCCATGCCGAACGCCATGAGCGCGCACATCACCACCAGCATCAGGTAGTACACCGGAAATATGCGCAAGGTGCGGCGAAACAGAAAGCGCTTCAGTTCAGCGCCAAACCGGCTGCCGTTTTGTTCGATGCGCGTGCGTTGCGCGGACAGAATGCCGATAATCAGAAAGCCGCTCAGCGCAAAGAAGATCCATACACCGAGGTGGCCGATCTCGCCAATGTCACCAAATAGACGGTGCTGAATAAAGACCATCAGGACCGCAATCGCGCGCAATCCGTCGAAGCCTGCAATCCTGTTGTTCATGTGCGTGTCTTCCAACGGGCGTGCATGAATCCATCCTACGATGAAAAAAAGCGAAAAAAATCGCGAGCCGGAATGCATGATTTTTTTCAGTGGCCTTTACCGATCGTGCCCGCGCCGGATGCAATAAAAGCCGCAAAACTTGCCGCAAGACTTTCCGCGTAGCCGAGGCGCGACGACGCAGTATTACGGCACTCCGACATCTGAATTTCAGATTGCTGCCGCTTTGCATGCTTTTAAAGGGCGGTTGTCAGCGCGCGCCGGCGTGGCGCACGGTCTCGATGGGAACGTTTTATTGTTATGGAGTTCCTACTGAGAACACTGGCGTATGACCGCTTTTCATGGCGCATTGGCATGCTGGCGCTATCTTGCGAGAACCTGAATGGACACCCGTCGCGGACGCTCGATCGAAGTGGATTTCTTCCGCGGCGTCGTGTTGATCGTCATCGTGCTGGACCACATTCCCGGCAGCACGCTGTCGCATCTGATGCTGCACGCGTACGCCCTGTGCGACTCGGCGGAAGTGTTCGTGTTCCTCGGCGGCTATGCGTCGGCGGCAGCGTATACGGCGGTACTCGCGGGCCGCGGCGAGAGTGCGGCGGCGATGCGCTTCGTCAGGCGCTGCTGGGAGATCTATCGCGCCTATCTATTGACGGCCGTCTTGACGCTGCTGTCCGGCGCCGTGCTCGCGCTATTGCATCTGAATCAGCCGATGGTCGACCTCACCGGCTGGCAGCCGTTCGCGGTGCAGCCGCTGCGCGAGGCGTTCGATATTGCCGTGCTGCGGCGCCAGCCGTATCTGTCGAGCGTGCTGCCCATGTACGTGATCTTTGCGCTATGCGTACCGTTCGTGGTGCCACTGGCGCGCCGTTCGTCGCTCGCGGCGCTGGGCCTGAGCATGGCGGTCTGGTTGCTGGCCCGGCCGCTGGCCGCACTATTCAGCATTGACGACGTGGCCGACTGGGCTTTTAATCCGTTTGCGTGGCAATTGATGTTCGTGCTCGGCATTCTGTGCCGGGTGCAGCCTATCAGCGAGCGCTTTCATGCCACCCGCACGGCGCACTGGTTCACGCGCGTGGCGGTGGTCGCGGTGCTGGCGTTCGCCATTGTTAAACTCTTTGTGCTGACGCAGCCGTTGCCCGGCCTGCATAAACAGAACCTTTCAGTGGAACGCGTGATCAACTTTATCGTCGTCGCCTGGCTCGCCGCGCAGTTCGTGCGGGTGGGCAGCATCGCCTGGCTCGCGAAACGGTTGCCGGCCGTGGTGACGGTCGGCCGTACCGGGCTTGTGTGCTTCGTCACCGGCACGTTGGTGTCGTTGATCGTCGATACCGCGACGCCGCATACGTTCCATGGTTTTCGCGGCACGCTCGTCGGACTCGGCGGCGATCTGGTCGCGATCGGCGCGGTACTCATGATCGCGCGCGGCTGGAACGACTGGAAAGGGCAGCAGTCGCACGCGGCTGCCAACGGCGCGGGTTACGGATGAGGGCGCGTGTGCGCCGGATGCGCCATGCGCATTTGACGCGACATTCGCGCACGCTCGGCATGATCCTCGGCGCGCTGCTGGGGCTGAACGCCTCAGTGGCATGGGCCGCGGCCAAGGAAGCGGCGCTCGCCATGCATTGCGCGGAGTTCGCGGGCGCGGTGTTGCCCCCGGAGCTGATCGCCTTGCCCACGGCCGGCGTGCAGATCGAAAATGCGACGATGGTGGCGGCTACCGCGCCCGGCAATCAGCAAGGCGGCGAATATTGCCGTATCACCGGCCGCATCAAGGCGCTCAAGGCCAGCACGCCCGATATCCGCTTCGATCTGAATCTGCCGCGCCGCTGGAACGGCCGCGCGCTGCACATCGGCGGCGGGGGCTATAACGGCGTGGTAGTGAGCGGTACGGGCGTGATGCCGTTTTCGCCGGATCGCGCACCGCTCGCGCAAGGTTATGCGACCTTTGGCGACGACTCGGGACACGTGGGCAATTCCGCACTCGCAGTCTTCGGTCTCGTCGATGAAGCGGTGACGAATTTCGGCTACGCGCATCTGAAGAAAACGCACGACACCGCGCTCGCACTCATCACACGCGCTTATGGCCGGCCGCCGGAGCGGATGTATTTCGCCGGCGGCTCGACGGGCGGTCGCGAAGGCTACACGGTGATGCAGCGCTATCCCGACGACTACGACGGCGTGATCGCCAATTCGCCCGCGCTCAATTTTTCGGGCGTGCGGTTGATGGGTGTGAAGCTCGGTCAGGCGGAATACGCGACACCCGGTGGCTTCATTCCGCCGCCGTTGCTCGAGTACGTGGTTCAACGCACGCTCGCGGTCTGCGACCGGCTCGACGGCGTGGCGGACGGCATCGTCAGCGACGTTGCCGCGTGCCGGGAACACGAAGCGGACATCATCGCCTCGTTACGCTGCGCCGGACGCGCGCCTTCGCACGACGCGTGCCTCACCGACGCGCAACTCTCCACCTTGCTGGTGATGCGCGACGGCCTGTCGTTGCCCTACAAGCTGGCGTGGGGCGTTACCGGCTATCGCGGCTACAACGTTTTTCAGGGCACGCATCTGACCGGCCTGCTCGGGCTCGCGCATCAACCCGAGCGTTTGCCGGTGCCGACCTTCTTCGCCAACGGCTACCTGTTCGCGCAGGGCGACGGCTACGTCCGCTATTTCGTGACGCAGGACGCGGCGTTCGACTCGCTCAGGTTCGACCCGCTCCATCCCGGCAAATATCGCGGACAACTGATTGCGCTGTCGCAGACAATCGGCGCGATGAACCCCGACCTTGCACGCTATATCGCGCACGGCGGCAAGCTCATCACGCTGCAAGGCCTCGCCGACGAAGTCATCAGCCCGAACCAGACGATCGCCTACTATGAAGCGCTGATCGATCGCTTCGGCGTCGACCAGGTCGATGCGTTCATGCGGCTCTACATGGTGCCGGGTTTTCAGCATGGCAGCGGGGTGTTCATCCCATCCGTGGACCTACTGGGGCGCGCTCGACAATTGGGTGACGCGTAGCGTATCGCCCGAAACCTTGACCGCGACGGATATTGCGGCCGCAACCAACGGACGCTCACGTCCGTTGTGCCGTTACCCGCTGTTTCCCCGCTATAGCGGTAAGGGCAATGTGAATCTCGCCAGCAGTTTCGCGTGCGCCGAACCGTGACAGGCTCCGGCCTGCCGGCTTCTACAGAATATCGGGGTTGTGCTGCACGCTTTCTCACTTTCAATTACATTGCGGGTGCGGCCGCGCATTCGCGCCGCCTCCTACCAACCCAATGCCGGTGTCTGCCATCGTCGAATCCATGCAGCCTATCGTCTCAGTCACGAATCTGTCGAAAACCTATGCCACGGGTTTTCATGCACTCAAAAACATCAATCTGGCGATCAACCGCGGAGAAATCTTCGCCTTGCTGGGCCCGAACGGTGCGGGCAAAACCACCCTCATCAGCATCATTTGCGGCATCGTCAATGCGAGCGTTGGCAGCGTGATGGTGGACGGCCGCGACATTGCGAACGACTATCGCGGCGCACGCTCGCTGATCGGCCTCGTGCCGCAGGAGCTCACCACCGATTCGTTCGAAACCGTCTGGGCGACCGTCTCGTTCAGCCGCGGGCTATTCGGCAAGCCGAAAAACCCCGCCTATGTCGAAAAGATCTTGCGCGATCTGTCGCTGTGGGAAAAACGCAATAGCAAGATCATTACGCTGTCGGGCGGCATGAAGCGCCGCGTGCTGATTGCAAAGGCGCTCTCGCACGAACCGCGCGTGCTGTTTCTCGACGAACCCACGGCGGGTGTCGACGTCGAGTTGCGCCGCGATATGTGGAAGCTGGTGCGCTCGCTGACCGCCAGTGGCGTGACGATCATTCTCACCACGCACTACATCGACGAAGCCGAAGAGATGGCCGACCGCATCGGCGTGATCAATGCGGGCGAGATCATGCTGGTGGAAGAGAAGACGGAGTTGATGCGCAAGCTCGGCAAGAAGCAGTTGACGCTGCAACTCGATAGTCCGCTCGCGGAGGTGCCGCCGGCATTGGCCGGCTATGGGCTGGATGTCGCCAAGGGCGGCAACGAGTTGATCTACACGTATGAGGGCGAGGGCGGACGCACCGACATCATTGCGCTGCTCAAAGCGCTCGACGACGGCGGCATCCGCTTCAAGGACCTGCATACGACGCAAAGCTCGCTCGAAGACATCTTCGTCAGTCTGCTCCGAGGTAATCAATGAACATCTACGCAATTCGCGCGATCTATAAGTTTGAGATGGCGCGCACCTGGCGCACCCTGATGCAAAGCATCATTGCACCGGTGATATCTACGTCGCTTTACTTCGTCGTATTCGGTGCGGCCATCGGTTCGCGTATCAAGGAAGTGGACGGTATCAGCTACGGCGCGTTCATCGTGCCGGGTCTGATCATGCTGTCGCTGCTCTCGCAAAGCATTTCGAATGCGTCGTTCGGCATTTATTTTCCGCGTTTTACCGGCACGATTTATGAGTTGCTGTCGGCGCCGGTGTCGTATCTGGAGATCGTCGTGAGTTATGTGGGCGCGGCGGCCACCAAATCGATTCTGCTCGGATTGATCATTCTGGCAACCGCTGGCCTGTTCGTGCCGCTGCAGGTGCAGCATCCGTTCTGGATGATTCTGTTTCTGGTGCTCACCGCGGTGACCTTCAGTCTGCTCGGATTCATTATCGGTATCTGGGCGGATAGCTTCGAGAAATTGCAGTTCGTGCCGCTCCTGATCATCACGCCGCTCACGTTCCTCGGCGGCAGTTTCTATGCAGTGAATATGTTGCCGCCGTTCTGGAAGGTCGTGACGCTGTTCAATCCGATCGTCTATCTGGTCAGCGGATTTCGCTGGAGCTTCTATGGTCTCGCCGACGTGGATGTCGCGGTCAGCCTCGGCATGACCGCGTTGTTTCTGGCGGTGTTTCTCGTGATTGTCGCGTGGATCTTCAAGACCGGATATCGGCTCAAGAGCTAACCGCTTTGAGGCGAACCGGCTTGCGCCGGTTCACTGCCGGCTCGCGCCCTTGCAGTCACGCAGCGGCGCAGATTCCACTGTGTTTTCCCCTGCATAACTTAAAACTATATTCAGGCAAGGAAAACAATTTTTGACCGATGATGGCGCGGCGCTACGCTGTGTGCGTCACTCATCGTTCATGCCGAGTACGGCTCATGATTCAGGTACGAAGGAATCTTGAGCGATTCGCAATTCCGGTGCAAGGCTGGTGCTGAGTGGTGCATCCGCACGCGGTGCGTGCGGTCATCGATTTCCGTTCAAGGACCCGCTCATGTTCAACGCACTGACACGCCGCGCCGCGGCAACGGCTGCCGGCACGCTGCTTTCAACGACAATCGCGGTCTTCGCCGCGTTCGCCTCGCCGGTCGCCAATGCGCGAACGCTCACGATTGCCCACACCACCTGGGTCGGCTACGGCACGTTGTACCTCGCGCGCGATCTCGGCTACTTCAAGCAGGAAGGGCTCGACGTCGACCTGAAGACGATCGACGATGCCTCGATCTACATGGCGGCGCAGGCGTCGGGCAAGATCGACGGCTCCGCCTCGACGGTGGACGAGGTGATGAAATTCCGCTCGCCGAATTTCTGCTTCAAGAGCGTGATCGCACTCGACGAAAGTTACGGCGGCGACGGCGTGCTGGTGGGCGACGGCGTGAACAGTTTCGCGGACCTGAAGAAGCAGCCGATCGCTATGAGCGAAGGTTCGGTATCGCAATTCTGGCTGGCGTATCTGCTGAAACAGCGCGGCATGTCGATCAAGGACGTGACGATCCAGAACATGAGCGCCGACGACGCGGCGAGCGCTTTTATCGCCAAACGCGTGCCGGCCGCGGTGACGTGGGAACCGCATCTGAGCTTCGTGCGTGAGCACAAGCAGGGCAAGGTGCTGATCGACAGTTCGGCCACGCCGGGCGTGATTGTCGACGTGGTGACCCTGAATTGCGACATCATCAAAAACCGCCCGAAGGACGTGCAGGCGCTGGTGGACGGCATCTACAAGGCCGTGGCTTACACCCGGGCCAACCCTGAGAAAGCCTACGCGATCATGGCGAAGGGCGTAGGCGGCTATCTGGCCGATCCGAAAGCGTTCGCCGAGGCCGCCAAAGGCGTGCGTTTCTACGATCAACCGATGAACGTCGGCCTGCTCGGCACCGCGGCCAAGCCGGGTTCGGTCGAGAAGGTCATCACGCTCGCAGCAGCATCTGGAGCGATCTGGGCAAACAGAAAGTCGCCGTCGACTACAACATGCTCGTCGATCCGACCTTCGCCAGCGCCAAGGTGCCGCAATGAGCACGACCCTGCCTAACCCTGCGAAAGCGCCACCTGCGGCACGGCGGCGCGGGCCTTCATTGCTCGACGTTTGCCTGACACCCAAGGCCGACGTGCCGCGTTCCGTGTTGCTCGCGGTCGGCATCGCCGTGTGGCTGGCGGTGTTGGCCGGCTGGTCGCTGCTGACCTACGGGAACCTGATTCCTTCGATGTTCCTGCCGTCGCCGGGGGCGGTGCTCGATGCCGCACAACGGCTATACGCGGATGGCACGCTCGGCGAGCACGTGTTCGCCAGTGTCCGCGTCGTGCTGATCGGCTTTGCGATTTCGTCTTTGCTGGCGATTCCGATCGGCATGTTGATGGGCACGTTCCGGATCGTTCAGGGCGCGCTCGAACCGATCGTCAACTTCATGCGCTATCTGCCGGTTACGTCCTTCGTGCCGCTGTTCATTCTGTGGATCGGCATTGGGCTGGAGCAGCGCGTGACGGTGATCATCTTCGGCACGTTCTTTCAGCAACTGGTGATGGTGGCCGATGTGTCACGCGGCGTCTCGAAGGAATTGCTCAATGCGTCTTACACGCTGGGCTCGTCGCGCCGTGACGTGCTGCTCAACGTGCTGACGCCGGCCAGTGTGCCGGGCATTCTCGACACCTTGCGCGTGACGATGGGCTGGGCATGGACCTACCTCGTGGTCGCCGAGTTGGTGGCAGCGTCGAGCGGGCTCGGTTATCTGAGCATGAAAGCGATGCGCGGCTTTCAGGTCGACGTGATTTTCATGGCGATCGGCATCATCGGGCTGCTCGGTCTTATCACCGATCAGGCGTTTCGCATCCTCAAACTGAAGGTGGCTCCATGGGCGCAATAAGTGCATTGGCGAGGCGGACTGAGGCCGTAGGCCAGCCTGGGCAAGTGGAACCGTTGCACAAGCCCGTGCCCGAAGCGAAATTGCGGGCGATCGATGTCGACCTGCACTACCCGAACGGACACGGTGGCACGACGATCGCGCTCGACAAGGTGTCGCTCGATGTGCCGGAGAAAGAGTTCGCGGTGATCGTCGGGCCGTCCGGTTGCGGCAAGTCCAGCTTGCTATATCTGGCAGCGGGGCTGGCGCAGCCGACCGCGGGCGAAATCGTGGTGGGCGGGCGTACGGTTACGCAGCCGGGCGCGGACCGCGGCATGGTGTTTCAGTCGTACACACTGTTTCCGTGGCTGACGGTGCGGCAGAACGTCGAATTCGGTTTGCGGCGGCGACGTATGCCCGCAAAAGAGCGCGCCGAAATCGTCGCGCATTACATCGACGAAATCGGTCTCAGCCATTTTGTCGATGCCTATCCGAAGCAGTTGTCGGGCGGCATGATGCAGCGGGTGGCGATTGCTCGCGCGCTCGCCAACGATCCCGAGGTGCTGTTGATGGACGAGCCGTTTGGCGCGCTCGACAGTCAGACCCGTGCGCAGATGCAAAAGCTGTTGCTGCGGGTCTGGGAGCGCACGCACAAGACCGTGCTGTTCGTTACGCACGATATCGACGAGGCGATCCTGCTCGGCGACCGCGTGTACGTGATGTCGGCGCGTCCCGGGCGCATCAGGGAGCGGCTGGAAATCCCGATCGAGCGGCCGCGTTCGCTCGAGATGGTGATGGATCCCGGCTTCATCGCGATCAAGCGGCGCGTGTTGAGCCTGCTGCACGATAGCGACGCTGACGACGAAGAAGCCTGACGCATCCGTATCGGGTAATCCCTCATGCAACCCGTGATGCGACCCGTGATGCAACCCCTCCGGCAATCCCCTTAGTCCATCCGGACGATGCCCGTACGCGTCCAATCGCCGTGAATGACGGTATGAACCTGGAACGGCGCGACAAGGTTTTTTGTCCGCCGTATCGAGGCGCACAGCCGCGCGGCAGGCGTTGGAGCCGCGTACAGGGATGGGGACGAGCGGGATGAGGACGGTGTGATGCCGGAGGGTTGCAGATGAAAACCAAAGTTCAGCGGGATGGACTGATTGCCGGCTTGCTGGTGGCGATCGGCGTGGTCGGCGTATCCATGCGCCAGCTTTACGAATGCGCGTGGAACGATGAGTTTCCCGGCATGGTGTGTACGGCCGGTTCGTCGCTGTCGTTGTTTCTGGGGATCACCGGGCTGGCTGCGCTGGCTGGAAGAGTCTGGGCGCGCCGCTCGGGTTCGGACGAACAGTGCTTCACCTTCCTTGGCGCGGTGGGCGGTGCGGCGCTCGTGTATGCGTTGGTGGTGAGCGGTTTCTAGTTGGCCGTACCGCAGGATCGGATACGAAGCGGCGCGGCGATTCGAGCCGCCGCGCCACACGTGCCGCGCCGCGTATCAGGCCACGATCGCCGGGTGCGCCTGCACCGGCCCGCCCAGCGCCTCGCGATGCGAGGGCGGCTGGCGGCCGTCGAGTTCGGTAATGCCGTACTCGTGCGCAAGCTCCGCGCCGACCAGCACGAGACCGGATTTCTGCTGACGCTGCGGGTCGCGATACAACGCGTCGATCAGGCGTCCCGTGAATTGCGGCGTTTCCGCGAGTTCGCTGAAGCCCGCATATTGTTCGGGGTGCTCGGCAATCACACGCGCGGTGCGCTCGGTTTGCAGCATTCCCATCCAGATGGAGACCGCCGCGACGCCAAACGGTTTCAGATCGACGGCCATGTCCTTGGCGAACTTGTCGACCCCTGCTTTCTGCGCGCCGTACGCCGCGCCGTGCATATAGCAACTCGCGCCGAAAGAGGACGTGAACGCGATTAGCCCGTCGCCTTGCCCGGCCATCATCTGCGCGGCATGCCAGCTCGCGACATACGCGGAGCGCAGGCCGACATCGAGAATATCCACGAGGGCCAGCGGCTTTTCCCAGAACGGCGCCGGACGAATCAGTTCATCGTGCAATACCGTGGCATTGTTGATGAGGATGTCGAGGCGCCCGCTGTTGTGACGGATGTAGTCGAACACTTCCGCTACTTGCCGGTCGTCGGCGTGATCGCAGGTGAGGGCGATACCTTTGCCGCCGAGCCTGTCGATTTCGATCGCCGTCGCGTGCACCGTGCCGGGCAAGGGTGCGTCGCCCTCGCGTTGGGTACGCCCGGTCACGTAGACAGTCGCGCCCGTCGCGGCGAGGGCGAGGGCGATACCTTTACCGGCGCCGCGCGAGGCGCCAGTGACGAGGGCTGCATAGGGTTTTTGAGTCATCGGGAGTTCACCATGAAGAGGCTTCGAGTTCGTATGACGCGGGCGGAGCGCTTGCCGGCATCGCCGCGGCGGACCGAAGCGGTGTGGAGCCCAGCGGCGCGGGGATCCTCGGCGTGGCCGGCGCGCGTTCGAAGGCGTGAGGATTGTCCAGATCCGCTTCGCCAAGCGGAATGAACGCCATGATCTCCAGTTCGTGCCCGGAGAGCGCCGGCAACCTGAATGGACTCGACAGCACATTCAGCCGACGCACGCCCAGGTCGCGCAGAATCTGCGAGCCAATCCCGGAGAGCCTGCCGTCCTTGCGAACCGGCGTGCCGTTGCCGGTGCTGGTGTGGTTCATCGCATCGGCGCGCATGTCGCAGTCGAGCAGGACCGCTACGCCGCATCCGGCCGCGTCGATTTTTTGCAGCGCCGCGTGCAGCGGCCACGAATGCGCGGACGGTTCGGCATCGAGCAGATCGAGCAGCGAAAAGCATTCGTGCACGCGCGTGAGCACCGGCACATTGGGCATGGGATTGCCGCGCACCAGCGCCAGATGCGTGGAGTGGCGCACGGTGTCGCGATACTGAATGGCGCGAAACGGTCCCCACGGCGTGTGCAACGGTCGTTCTCCTACACGTTCGACGAGCGATTCGTGCGTGCTGCGATAGTGGATCAGATCGGCAATCGTGCCGATTTTCAGGCCATGGTGTTCGGCGAATTCGATCAGTTGCGGCAGGCGCGACATCGTGCCGTCGTCGTTCATGATTTCGCAGATCACCGCGGCCGGCGTCAAGCCTGCCAGTGCGGTGAGATCGCAACCGGCTTCGGTATGCCCGGCACGCACCAGCACGCCGCCCTGGCGCGCCGCGATTGGAAACACGTGACCCGGCTGCACCAGATGTTCGGCGCGCACATCCGGCTGGATCGCCGTGCGGATCGTGTGCGCGCGGTCGGCGGCGGAGATGCCCGTGGTGACCCCTTGCGCCGCCTCGATGCTGACCGTGAACGCGGTGCCGTACTGCGTGCCGTTCTGTTCCGCCATCGGCAGGAGCTTGAGGCGTGCGCAGTGTTCGGCGCTCAGCGTCAGGCAGACGAGGCCGCGGCCAAAGCGCGCCATGAAGTTGATCGCTTCGGGCGTGACTTGGTCGGCGGCAATCAGCAGATCGCCTTCGTTCTCGCGATCTTCTTCGTCGACCAGAATGATCATGCGGCCAGCTTTCAGTTCGGCGACGATTTCGTCGGTAATGGCGAGTTTCATGGGTTGATTCCTGGGCTACTGCTTGTTGCTTGTGCTGTTGCTGCAAACAGGAACAGCGGAAAAGCGCTTAACGTGCGCTGGAACCGAATACGGGCGCGCGCTTATCGAAGAATGCGTCGATGCCTTCGCGGAAATCGTCGCCCGCCGCGCAGTGCAGAAAGCTGCGCTGCTCCGCGTACAGATGCTCGGCGAAGCTGCGCTCGGGTGCGTGCAGAAGCAGATTCTTGGTTTGCGCGAATGCGTCCGGCGAGAGGGCGCCCATCCGCTTTAACAGCGAGCGCGTTTGCGCGGCGAGTTCGTCGTCCGGTATGACCCAGTTGACGATCCCTGCTCGCAGGGCCTCGTCGGCCGTATGCCGCTCGTCGAGATACATGCATTGCGCGGCCTGCTTGGCGCCGAGCGCGCGCGGCAGCGTATAGGTCTCGCCGCCATCCGGGGAGGTGCCGATGCGGCCGTACGCCGACGTGAACGTCGCGCTCTTTGCGGCGATAGCCAGATCGCAGGCCGCGACGAGGCTCAGGCCGAAGCCTGCCACGGCGCCGTTGATGCTGGCGATCACCGGCTTGCGCGAGCCCGTCACGGTTTCGACGACGGTTTGCGCGAGCCGCACGAGTTTGCCGATCGAGCGGTCGCGCACTACAGGTTTGGTGTCGAGTGCGGCGCGCATGGTCTGCAAGTCGCCGCCCGCCATGAAGGCGTGGCCGGCGCCGGTCAGCACGATCGCACGGATCTCGCCGTGGTGCGCGAGGCGTGCGAGCTTGGCGTTCAGTTCGTTTGCCATCGCTTCGTTTAGGGCGTTCAGTGCCTCGGGGCGGTCGAACGTGAGCGTCGCGATACCGTCTTCGGCCGCGAGGCGAATCAATGCAGTCATGTCTTTTTTAGTAAGCGGAGTCAGGTGTTTTGGACGTGCAGCGCAAGGCGTAAAGAGCGTGCGGCTAGCGTGAGTGCGTGGTCGGCTGCATCGAGCGCGCCGAGCAAACTGGCGAAGCCGTGTATTTGACCCGGCCAGCGCAGATGGGTCGTGAGCACGCCTGCTTGCGCGAGACGCGCGGCGTAGTGCTCGGCCTCGTCGCGCAATGGGTCGTATTCGGCGCTAATGACGGTGGCGCTTGCCACGCCCGAAAGATCGGCCGCGGCAAGCGGGCTGGCGCGCGGATCGGCACGATCGGCGCCTTCCGCGAAATACTGGTCTTTGAACCAGCGCATCATGTCCGCCGACAGGAAATAGCCGTCGCCCATCGATTCGTATGAAGGATGCTCGGTGGCGCAATCCAGCACCGGATAGAACAGCACCTGATGCGCGATATTCACGCCGCTATGACGCATGTGCTGCGCGACGACCGCTGCAAGATTGCCGCCTGCGCTGTCGCCTGCTACAGCAAGCGCGCCGGGGCGCACGCGCAAGTCGCCCGAGTTGGACGCGGCCCAGCGCACGGCGTCGCACGCATCGACCGCGGCGGCCGGAAAACGCGCTTCCGGCGCGAGCCGGTAATCCACTGATAGCACGACCGTTCGCGCCCGTTGCGCGAGGCAGCGGCACAGGTTGGCATGCGTATCGAGTCCGCAAGCAACGAAGCCGCCGCCGTGAAAGAAGACAGTAAGCGGTAGGAGAGCATTTTTATCGCCACCTTCAGCCACCGGCCGGTAGAGTCGCGCGGCAATCGGGCCGCTTGCGGTGGAAATCATCAGATCTTCTTCCGCCGCGATGGCGTCGCCGGGCGCCAAAGCGCCACCCGCGGCAAGCATCGCGCGGTAAGCCGGTGCGGTGAGTTGCGCGAAATCGAGTGGGGGCATGCCGGCGAAAGCGGCGAGCAGGGCCTGCGCCTGGGGATCGAGCGCCATCGGGTCTCCTGAGAAAACAGTCATGAAAGCGGCTATACCGGGTATTAGCGATGCGGCCGCGCACGACGCGGATCGGGCCGCAAAACAGGCCGAAAAACGAGCCATTCAGCGCGCACGCCGCAACACTGAAAGCATTGAATCGCGGCGGCTTTATGGGGGCATCGTCCGATTGGACGAGAGTTCGTTCGCACGCTCAGCGAAACTTGTGTCAGCTAAGTACTTCCCCCGATGCCGGCAAACAGATCGGCCCTTAAGCTTGGCGACGCGATGCGAAATCGCATGGAGGACGGAGTGTTGATGGAGACGAAATGGGCCCCAGAAGAGGGTCAGGCCATGAGTGAACTGGCCGAAGTGAGTGTCGCGCAATTCAGCGAACTGGCCGCGCGCATTTATCAAGGGGCGTTGGAAAGCACGCCGTGGGCCGGTGCGCTCGAGTTGATCCGCACCTCGCTCGGTGCGAGCTATGTCACCCTGATTCTGCGTTCGCCTTCGAGTGACCGGCGCGGCTTGATGGTGCACGCGTCAGAAATGGGGTCGGGCGTGCCGGGCGAAGCCTCATACAACAACTACTACTATTCGCTCGACCCGTTCGTCGGGTTGCCGGCGGATCGCGTGGTCACGGTCGACGAAGTATTCGGCGACACGGGTTGGCTCACCAGCGAACTCTACAAGCAGTTTCTGAAGCCGGCTGACATTCGCTACATCATGGGCGCCGACCTTCGTACGGAGTCCGGCGTCGAATGCCGGTTTCGCGTGTGCCGCGGTCACGCCGCGAAGCATTTTTCCGCACGCGACAAGGCGTTTTGTGCGTTGCTGCTGCCGCATTTGCGGCGCGCGGTCGAACTGCATTCGCGGCTCGATATCGTGGAGTCGGAGCGCACGCTCTATGCGAGTGCGATTGACCGGATGCTGGTGGGTACGGTGACGCTCGACGAGAGCGGTGCGATCATGCGCACTAACAGCGTGGCCGACGAGATTCTCGCGCAGGGCAACGGCTTGCGTGTCGTGCACGGCAACATCGAGGCGACGGACACGCAGGAGAATCGCAATCTGCAACGTCTGGTGCGCCATGCACTCATGGGACACTTCGGCACCGCCGCACCGATTGTCGAAGCCATGCCGATCACGCGGGGTTGCGACAAGCCGAAACTCGGCGTGCTGGTCCGCACGATTCCGCTATCCGATTGGTCCGAGGACAACAAGCGCCGCCCGGCAACCGTGCTATTTCTGCGCGATCCCGATCGCAAATCGCAGGGCTCGCAGGAGATCGTGCGCAAGCTGTTCGACCTCACGCCCGCGGAGACTTCTCTTGCCTTGCTGTTGACCAATGGGTTGACGCTTGAAGAAGCCGCCGACGAGCTGGGCATCAGCAAGAACACCGCGCGGGCTCATCTGCGGGCGATTTTCTCGAAGACGGGTGTGACGCGTCAGGCCACGCTTGTGCGTATTCTGCTGGGCAGTGTGGTGCCGCTTGGCTGAAATCAACTGAACGGGCGCGTGCCCGAAGTGCCGTACGTGCCTTGTACCGCGCCTGGTTCGGGCGTGGTACCCCCTCCAACACCTTAAACCGCGCGCTTTTGCGACAACACCAGCAGCGCGCCGTTCTTGTCCTCCAGCACCGCGCGCCATTCGTGCGGCCCTTGCTGCACCGGCACGCGCACTGACGCACCCGCCGCTACCACCCGCGCCATTGCGGTATACAGGTCGTCGTTTTCGTCGACCCGGAACACCAATGCCGCGCGTTCCACGATCCGTTCTTCTCCCGCCACCAGCGCAATGGTCAGCGCGCCGCCATCGAGCGCGCAATAGCGTTCGCCGTCGCGGAACTTCACCGCCAATCCCAGCCCGTCGACAAAGAGCGGCAGCGCCGCATCGATCGTGTCGACGGGGTACAGCATCATCGAAGCCTTCATTGCATTGCACTCCCATCAGTTGAGCCGCGTTGTATGGCGGTTCGATCGTAGCGTCACGAACGATGGCCGCACGAGGTCCAATCGGACTAGCCGAAGCATGAAAAGCACGGCGAAAATCGCGGCAAAAACCCCCTTCGATCAAAGCTTCTACGCCAAAGCGCGCACCGTTAATCCAAATAGACGATGCCGGGCCGCACGCGCGAACTGAAACTTCATTCCGTGGACCGTCACGATCATCGTAGGAATCGGTGTGTCGGGAGCGGACCGCCCGTTTCAGCACAGTCCAAAATTCATGGAGACGCACGCAATGAAGTTTTCTCTGATTTACGAAGCCCAGACCACGGACGCTTCGCGGGAAGGCGATCACCGGGTATTCAAGGAGACCGTCGAGCAGGCGTTGCTCGCCGAACAGATGGGTTTCGATACCGTCTGGTGCGTCGAACACACGTCGCTGACGAACTACGCGCATATGAGCGCGCCGGAAACCTTCCTCGCCTATCTGGCCGGCCGCACGACCCGCATTGGCCTCGGCCACGGCGTGATCTGCCTGCCGCCCGCGATGAATCATCCGATCAAGGTGGCCGAACGCGTGGCCATGCTCGACATCCTGTCGGGTGGCCGCGTGCACTTCGGCGTCGGCAAAGGCGGCAGCCAGCAGGAAGCGGGCGCATTCGGCTACGACCTCGCCGAGCTGCAACCGATGATCGACGAATCGATGTACCTGGTGCCGAAAATGTTCGTGCAGGACGAGATCGAGCACGACGGCAAATACATCAAGTTTCCTAAACGACCGATTCACCCGAAGCCGTTCCAGGACCCGCATCCGCCGATGTACATGGCCTGTACCAACAACGACGGCTTGCTGCGTGCCGGTCAACGCGGCTTGGGCGCCTTGGTGCTCGGTTTCGGCGGCCCCGATGAAGTCGCGAAGAAAAACGCGCTGTATCGCGAAGCATGGGCCACGCGCAAGGCGGAGGATCAGGTTGGCTTCCGTCCGACGCAGCATCTCGCGGCCCTGTGTCCGACCGTGGTGCTGAACGACGGCCAGCAGGCCCGCAAGATCGGCATTCGCGGCCAGCGCTATTTCATGGAATCGCTCGCTTACTGGTACACCGGCGGCGAGCGTCCGAACCCGGATAGCTGGGGCGATGACCTCGTGAAGGGCAATACCGGCGAAATGGTGATCCGCTCGCGCTTCGCGTCGGAAGAGGTGGTGGTCGATTTCAGCGACCCGGCGCTGTCGATGATGAACCCGAATCACGCTTACGGCACCGTCGACGATTGCATCGGCTATGTGGGCCGTCTGATGGAAGCCGGTGTGGATGAAGTGCTGTTTCTCTGCCAGATGGGCACGGTGTCGCAGGAAGCGCAGCTCGAAACGATCCGCAATATCGGCGAGCACGTGATTCCGTACTTCAATCGACTGAAGGACGAAAAGCAGAAGGCGCAAGCCGCCGCATAAGGTCGATGCGGTTGCTGCGGCCGTTGCAAAACAGCGGGCGAGGCGGGCGTCGCTAGTCTCTTCAGACGATGCGACGCCGCAGCCGGCGCTCGAAGATGAACCCAACAAAATAGGCGCGACACCCCTCGCGCGACACAGGAGACAGCCGTGCATCGCGACAACGATTCGAACGCCCTTGCAGCCGAACTGATCGCCCGCGCCGAAGCGCTCGCGCCGGTCCTCGCCGGGCGCGCCGCGCAAGCCGAGGCGAACGGGCGGATTCCCGCTGAAACCGTGGCCGATTTTCAGGCGGCCGGTTTCTTCAAGGTGCTTCAGCCGAAGCGCTATGGCGGCTACGAACTCGATCCGCAAACCTTCTTCGAGATTCAGATGGCGGTGGCGCGCGGCTGTATGTCGACCGCCTGGGTGTACGGCGTGGTCGGCGTGCACAACTGGCAACTGGCACTGTTCGACGAGCGCGCGCAGCAGGACGTGTGGGGCAAGGATCAAAGCACGCTGATCGCGTCGACCTATATGCCGGTGGGCCGGGTGACGCCGGTTGAAGGCGGCTTCCGTCTGTCCGGGCACTGGAAATTTTCGAGTGGTAGCGAACTCTGCGATTGGGTCTTTCTCGGCGCGCTGGTGCCGCCGGCGAGAGAAGGCGAGCCGCCGGAATACCGTACCTTCCTGCTGCCGAAAACCGATTACACAATCGAACAGGATTGGGACGTGCTGGGCTTGCGCGCGACCGGCAGCCACGACATCGTGGTGAACGATGTATTCGTGCCGGACTATCGCACGCACAAGGCGATCGACGGCATGATGGGCACGAGCCCAGGTCTCGCGGTGAACGATGCGCCGCTGTTCCATCTGCCGTTTGCGCAGATCTTCGTGCGCGCGGTGTGCACGGCGTGCATCGGCGCACTGGAAGGCGCGCTGGATGACTTCACGTCCTACGCGGCCACGCGCATTAGCGCCAACAGCGGCGCGAAAACCACCGACGACACCGGCGCGCAAACCGCCTGCGCCAATGCGGCGGTCGCGATCGACGAAATGAAAGTGCTGCTGATGCGCAACTTCGCAGAACTGCTCGCGGCGGCCCATGGCGGCCCGGCGGTATCGATCGAACGGCGCGTGCACTTCCGTTATCAATCCGCGCAAGTGGCCGAACGCTGCGCACAGGCCGCCAACGCGTTGCTGCGCTACGCGGGCGGCAACGGCATTTACAACCGCAATCCGTTGGTGCGGTGCTTTCTCGATCTGCACGCGGCGCGCGCGCACTACGCCAACAACCTCGATCGTTTCGGCCAGAATCTCGGCGCCGTGATGCTCGGACGCCCGAACACCGATTTCTTCGTCTGATGGATGCCGCCATGAGCGAACAGCAACCGCAGAACTACGTGTTCGACGTCGTGGTGGTCGGCTCCGGCGCGGGCGGCATGCTGGCCGCCTGCCGCGCGGCCGATCGCGGCCTGTCCGTCGCCGTGCTCGAAAAGAGCGATGTGTACGGCGGGACCTCGGCGGTGTCGGGTGGCGGAATCTGGATTCCGTGCAACCACCATATCGCCGAACTGGGCGCCACGGATACGCGCGAGGCCGCACGAACCTACCTCGACGCCTGCACGAAAGGCGTGACCGCGAGCGAGCGGATCGACGCCTATCTTGACGCCGCGCCGGAGATGTTGCGCTATGTCGAGGCGAATACGCCGGTGCGTTATGAAGCGTTGCCGAAGTACGCGGACTACTTTCAGGATCTGCCTGGATCGATGCCGGGTTACCGCGCGCTCGATCCCTTGCCGGTGGACGGTGCGTCGCTCGGTGCGGAATTCGCACGGTTGCGCCTGCCTTCACCCGGGACACTGATCGGCGGGCGGGTCGCGGTGACGTCGAAAGAGGCGCACGTGCTTCTGTCGAAAGCACCGGGCTATATCGCACTCGCGCTGAAGCAATTCGGCCGCTACTGGTTTGATCTGCGCGCACGCAGCCGCTCGCGGCGCGATCGCCGCCTGACGCTCGGCAATGCGTTGGCGGGTGGCCTGCGCCGTGCATTGCTCGATCGCGACATTCCGTTATGGCTCAACGCGCCGATGAGCGGATTGCTCGAAGCAGACGGACGCGTGACGGGTGTCGTGGTGGAGCGCGGGGGAGAGACAGTGCGTGTGCTCGCGAAGCGCGGCGTGATTCTCGCGGCCGGCGGTTTCGAACGCAATCAGGCGATGCGCGAACGCTATCTGCCGCGACCCACGCAAGCGCAGTGGAGCGCAACCCCGCCGAACAATACGGGTGACGCGATTGCAGTCGGCCAGCAATTGGGCGCCCAAATTGCATTGATGGAACACGTGTGGGGCGCGCCGACAGTTCACGTCGATC
The DNA here is from genome assembly GCF_003610295.1 of Paraburkholderia sp. BL23I1N1. Lineage (NCBI taxonomy): Bacteria > Pseudomonadati > Pseudomonadota > Betaproteobacteria > Burkholderiales > Burkholderiaceae > Paraburkholderia > Paraburkholderia sp. BL23I1N1. The sequence goes on along the minus strand of NZ_RAPV01000001.1, from coordinate 6,629,749 downwards.
ACGAGGAAAAGCAGCGTGCGCTGTTCGTCGAGCGAAATCTGCCGGGTTGCATGGTGGTCAACGGGCTCGGCAAGCGCTTCGTGAATGAGGCCGCGCCGTATTCGGAGTTCGTGCCGGCAATGTATCGCGACCATGCGAAAACCGGTGCGTGCGTACCGGCCTGGATGGTGTTCGACGCGCAGTTTCGCAAGAAGTATCCGTGCGGGCCGATCATGCCCGGCGCGATGATGCCGGACGCTCGCATCCCGGCGGCATTTCGTTCGTTGCTCTACAAGGCCGATTCGCTCGAAGCGTTGGCCGCGCGAATCGGTGTCGACGCGCAGGGCTTGCGCGGCACCGTGGAAAAAATGAATCGCTACGCCGCGACCGGTATCGACGAAGAATTCGCCAAGGGCGGCAATGCATTCGACACCTACTACGGCGACCCCAGCGTCCAACCAAATCCGTGTCTGGCGGCAATCGAGACTGGACCGTTCTACGCCGTGCGTATCGACGCGGGCGACATCGGCACCAAAGGCGGTTTGCTCACCGATTCGCGCGCCCGCGTCCTGCACGGCGACGGCACGCCGATTGCCGGACTCTATGCGATCGGCAACACCAGCGCGTCGATGATGGGGGCGAGCTATCCCGGCGCTGGCTCGACGCTCGGCCCAGCCATGACCTTTGGTTACATTGCCGCGAATCATCTCGCCGACGGTGGCGATGATCGCGACGGCAACAGCAGTCCTTCAGAACCAGCACGCGCTGCCGGCATCGAACTTCGCGGAGTCACATCATGACCGAACTCACTTCTCACCCGTTGCGTGCCGACATGCTGCTGGCCATGCGCCGCCTCGCGCGCTCGGTCGCTGTCATCAGTTGCTGCGACGGCGAACGTCGTTATTCGATGTCGGTCACCGCGGTCGATTCGCTCTCGACCGAACCGCCCTCGCTGCTGATCTGCATTAACCGTACGTCGTCGATTTTTCCGCCGCTCGACCAAGGCGCGGCATTTTGCGTGAACGTGCTCTCGGCGCAGCATCAGCACATTGCGATCGATTGCAGCGGGCGCCTCAAAGGCGAAGAGCGCTTCACGACCGGTAACTGGCAGCGCTCGGAGCATGGCGTGCCGTATTTGCACGATGCACAGGCGAGCCTGATCTGCACGCAGGACGGCCGCTTCGATTACGGCACGCATGCGATCTTCATTGGCCGCGTCGAGCAGGTGCTGATCAGTGGCGAGGTCGATCCGCTCGTGTATGTGGACGGTGTTTACACAACTTCTACGGCGCCCGTGCGCTGCGCAGCGGCCTGACCGGACACGTGGCGTGATGCGAAGCCCAACGTCCGCAGAGCAGGGATCGGCCACGCCGGTCGACATGCCGCTCGTCGTCGACGATCCTGCCTGCGTGCGCTGGGACGACGTCTGCGACGTACTGGTGGCGGGCTTCGGCGCGGCGGGCGCGTGTGCCGCGCTGGAAGCCGCGGCGGCCGGCGCGAAAGTGCGGATCGTCGAGCGATTCGAGGGCGGCGGCGCGAGCGCGAAAAGCGGCGGCGTGGTCTACGCAGGCGGTGGCACACGCTATCAGATCGAAGCGGGCTACAGCGACACGCCCGAGGCAATGTTCGCGTACCTGCAGCAGGAAGTGGGCGACGCGGTGTCCGCGGCGACGCTCAGACGTTTTTGCGCAGGCAGCGCCGACATGTTGCACTGGCTCGAACGCCTCGGCGTGCGCTTTGCCGCGTCGGTGCCGCCGCGCAAGACGTCGTATCCGCAGAACCGCTACTACCTGTATTACTCGGGCAACGAGGCGGCGGGCGACGCCGTGCGCGAACACGCGCCGGCACCGCGCGGGCATCGGGTGGTCGGCGACGGCATGTCGGGGCGCGTGCTGTACGACACGCTGCGGCGCGCGGTGAAGGCGCAGCCCCTCGTCGACACGATGTGCCAGGCAAGCGTACGCAGATTGGTCACCGATCGCAGCGGGCGCGTGATCGGCGCTCAAATCTGGCAGGTGGCGCCGGGCGGTGCGCAGCGCAGCCATCGGCGGCTCGCTCGCTGGGCTGAGCGCCTGCATAACGGCATACCGGCATGGGCCGACCGGTTGCGCGCCGCGCTGTATCGGGTCGAACAGAGCGAAGGCCGGCTCATCACGATCAAGGCCGACGCGGTGGTATTGAGCACCGGCGGCTTCATCTTCAACCGGTCGATGGTGGCGCACTACGCGCCACGTTATCTGCCGAACTGGCGTCTTGGCACCACCGGTTGCGACGGTTCAGGCATCCGGCTTGGCTTATCTGCCGGTGCCATGGCGCAGCGGCTCGAACGTGTATCCGCGTGGCGCTTCATCAATCCGCCTTATGCATGGGCGCAAGGCTGCGTTGTGGATCGCTACGGCGAGCGCTTTTGCAACGAGGAAGTCTATGGCGCCGCGCTCGGCCACGCGATGTGTGAAACCCGCGAAGGGCACGTCTGGCTGATTCTCGATGCGCGGCTCGTCAAGCTCGCGCTCACGGAATGTTTGCGCGGCAAGCTGTGGGCGTTCCAGAGCGTGCCCGCGATGCTGTTGATGCTGGCCGGCCGCAAACGCGCACGCTCGCCGGCTGATCTGGCGGCACGCATCGGCTGCGATCCGGCCGTGCTCGAGCGGACCATCAATGCTTACAACCTGGGCGCGCTCAACGGCATCGACCGTGCGTTCGGAAAAAGCGCCGCGATGTTGCAGCCGCTCATGCAAGGCCCTTACTACGCGATCGATATTTCATCGGACAGCCGCGTGTTCCCGTGCCCATCGATCACGCTGGGCGGCTTGCGCGTCGACGAGACGAGCAACGCGGTGCTGTCGGCGCAGGGCTCGCCGATCGAGGGCTTGTTCGCCGCCGGCCGGGCCGCTTGCGGCCTCGCATCGAATCATTACGTGAGCGGCCTTTCGCTCGCGGACTGTATCTGGTCCGGCCGCCAGGCGGGCCGGGCCGCAGCGGGCGTGGTTCTCGCGAACGCCGCCCATTCCCTGACTGAAACTGACTGACACTGAAAGAGAGAACGAAGATGGGAGACAGACTCAAAGGCAAGATCGCCGTCGTGACGGGTGCTGCGAGCGGCGTCGGCAAACAGGATGCGTTGCTGTTCGCCCGTGAAGGCGCGCGTGTCGTGCTCACCGATGTCAACGAGGAAGCCGGCCGCGAAGTGGCCGCGCAGATCGGCGACGCCGCCCTGTTCGTGCGCCATGACATCTCGTCGGAAACAGGCTGGAACGATGTGTTCGGCGCCGCGCAAACGACGTTCGGCACGCCGGATGTGCTGGTCAACAACGCCGCGGTGCTGTTGCTCGGCAGCATTGAGGACACCACGCTCGAACAATGGCAGCGCGTACTGCGCATCAATGCAGAAGGCTATTTTCTCGGTTGCCGCACAGCGGTGAAGGCGATGAAAGAGAAGGGCGGTTCGATCGTCAACATGTCGTCGGTGGCGGCGTTGGGCGGACTCGGCATGTTCTGCGCCTATTCGGCCAGCAAGGGCGCGGTGACGGCAATGACGCGCGCGATCGCCGCGCACTGCAAGCAGCAGGGCTACAAGGTCCGCTGCAACACGATTCATCCGGACGGCATTCTCACGCCGATGACCGCGCCGTTCTTTGGTGCAGCCGAAGAAACCCGTGAGGCGCTCACGCGGTCGGTCGACCCGCATTCGCGCATGTGCTTGCCGGAAGACATCGCGAATCTGGTGCTGTTCCTTGCGTCCGACGAATCTCGCTTCATCAACGGCAGCGAGTATCGGATCGACAATGCGCAGATGATCATGGGCATCGCCTGAGTTCGCCCGCCATGGCCGATTCGCGTTTTCACCGGCTCAAAGTGGCGGACGTGATCACGGAGAGCGCCGACGCGCGCTCTTTCGTGTTCGATCTGCCGCAGACGCTGCACGATGCCTTCAGCTATCGCCCGGGGCAGTTTCTCACGCTCAAGGTGCCTTGCGCGGATGCTGTCGTGCAGCGCTGTTATTCATTGTCGAGCGCGCCGGGCATCGACCGCGCGCCGAAGATCACCGTCAAGCGGGTACGCGACGGGCGCGTGTCGAACTGGATGTGCGACAGCATCCAGCCCGGTGACGAGCTCGACGTGATGGCGCCCGCCGGTGTGTTCACGCCGCGTTCGCTCGACGGCGATCTGCTTCTGTTCGCGGGCGGCAGCGGTATCACGCCGGTGCTGTCGATCCTCAAGTCCGCGTTGGTGAACGGGCGCGGCATGCTGACCCTGATCTACGCGAATCGGGACGCGCAGTCGGTGATTTTCAGCGAAGAATTGCGGCAGCTCGGGCAGCGGCACGCGGGACGATTGCGCGTGATTCACTGGCTCGATAGCGTGCAGGGCATTCCGCAGCAGCGTCATCTTGAAGAACTGGCGCGGCCGTGGAGCACGCAGGAATGCTTTATCTGCGGGCCCGCGCTGTTTATGGAGAATGCGTTGGCGGCAATGCTGGCGCTGGGGTTGCCGCGAGCGAAGGTGCATGTGGAGCGGTTTGCTTCGCTGCCGGATTTGCCGGCTGCGCCTGGCGTGAGCGGCCTGCCTGGCACGCGCGGAGCGACTGACACGACTGGAGCAACGGGCGCGCCGGAAGCGCGCACCGCATCCGCAGCACCAGAACTACCTGACGTACCCTCAGCCGCGGACTCGACCGATACAAGCTCCGTCACCAACGCTGCAATCGAAACCGTGCTCGATGGCAACACCTTCACCTTCATCTGCGAAAGCGGTGAAACCCTGCTCGACGCCATGCTGCGCGCCGACGTGCCCGCACCCAACTCGTGCCGCAGCGGTCTGTGCGGCGCCTGCATGTGCCGGGTCGAAGCCGGCAGCGTGAACCTGAACGCCAACCATGTGCTCGATGCGGCCGATCTGACGGACGGCTGGACGCTTGCCTGTAGTGCGACACCTGCCAGCGCGACGCTGCGCGTGGTTTTCCCCGACTAGGTTCGCGGTTCGCACGCGCGACCCTCGCGTGTTGCGCTTGCCGCGAACCCCACCCATCGAATTCACCATGACGCTCAACCACATCCTGACGACGCCCGCGCTGATCGCGCGCGGCGCCGCGCGCTACGGCACGCGCATCGCGATCGAAACAGCCCAGGGCGACCTGAGCTATGCGCAACTGGACGCGGCGCGGATCGGAGCGGCGCGCGCGTTGATGAGCTGCGGCATCCAGCCGGGCGAGCGTATCGCGATCTGGGCGCCGAACATAGCTGAATGGATCGTGGCGGCGCTCGCGATTCATAGCGCGGGAGCAGCGCTGGTGCCGATCAATACCCGCATGAAAGGCCTGGAAGCCGCGGCGATTCTTGAGGACAGCGGCGCGCGGCTGCTGTTCTGCTGCGGCACCTTCCTTGGCGATTCGTATCCGGCCATGCTGGCCGCACACCGTCCGGCGACGCTTGAACGCATCGTGGTGTTCGACGGCCCGGCAACAGAAACGGAATCGGAAGCGAGCGCCCACGACGAGACTTGGGACGCGTTCCTGCTGCGCGCGGCAGGCACCTCGATGGACGCGTTCCGTGCTCGCGAGGCGGCGGTGCGTCCCGACACGCTGATGGACATCATGTTCACGTCCGGCACGACGGGCCGTCCGAAAGGCGTCATGACCACGCACGGCCAGAATCTCCATGCGGTTCACGATTGGGCGCAGATCGCAACGCTGCGCGAAAGCGATCGCTATCTGATCGTCAACCCGTTCTTTCATGCGTTCGGCTACAAGGCTGGCTGGCTCGCGGCGTTCGCGAGCGGCGCGACCGTGCTGCCGCATCTCGTGTTCAACCCGGAGCGTGTGCTCGAACGCATCGTGAGTGACCGTGTGTCCGTCTTGCCGGGGCCGCCGACGCTGTATCACGCGCTGCTCGACATGCCGGACCTGGCCACGCGCGACCTGTCGTCGTTGCGCGTCGCGGTGACCGGCGCGGCGGCGATTGCGCCGAGTCTCATCGAAAGGATGCGCGTGCAACTGGGTTTCGAAACGGTGCTGACGGGCTATGGCCTCACGGAGTCATGCGGTTTTGCCGCGCTATGCCGCGGTGGCGACGACGCCGAAACCGTCGCTCACACCTCGGGCCGTGCAATGCCCGGCGTGGAGATTCGGATTGCCGACAGCAGCGGCGACGCGGTTGCCACCGGCGAGACCGGTGAAGTGCTGATTCGCGGCTACAACGTGATGCAAGGCTATTTTGGCCAGCAGGACGCCACCATCGACACCATCGACGATGAAGGCTGGCTCCATACCGGCGACCTCGGCACACTCGACGAACGCGGCTATCTGCGTATCACCGACCGTATCAAGGACATGTTCATCGTCGGCGGCTTCAATTGCTATCCGGCGGAGATCGAGCGGCTCTTCAGCGCGCATCCCGCGGTGGCGCAGGTCGCGCTGGTCGGCGTACCGGACGAACGGCTCGGCGAGGTGGGACATGCGTATGTGGTGCTGCGCTCGGGCGAGCACGCGAGCCCGGAAGAACTGACCGATTGGGCTCGCAAGAACATGGCGAACTACAAGGTGCCGCGGCATCTCACGCTAGTCGATCAGTTGCCTGTCAGCGCGGCGGGCAAGGTGCTCAAATACCGCTTGCGCGAGGCCGTCAAAAGTGACGTCGAAAGCAGCGCCGAAAACCAGGAAAAATCCGCTGAAAACACCGCCGCAAGCTAGTCTCAACAGACGATGTTAGCCGCCCCCCCGACCGCCAGAATAAGCCTGACAACAACAGGTTCTGGAGGAGTCGGAGATGATCGATGTACGGGCTTTAGGCTACGTTGTCGTGCAGTCGGCGGATGTCGGCACATGGCGCGGCTACGCGGAAAACGTGCTGGGCATGCAGACGCAGGACGCCACGGACGGCGCGCTGTACGTGAAGATGGACGAGCGCGATTTCCGCTACCTGATCGTGCCTGGCGACGCCGATCGCTATTTCGCGTCGGGTTGGGAACTGGCCGACGCGGCCGCCTTCGACGACGCGATCCGCACCCTCGAGCAGGCCGGCGTGGAAACGATCCGCGCCAGCGCGAAAGACGCCGCGCTGCGCCGCGTGCAGGCGATGGCGTGGTGCACCGATCCGTCCGGCAACCGGCATGAGTTCTTCTGGGGCGTGCGCGCCGATTTCCGGCGTTTCGCTTCGCCGCTCGGCGTGAGCGGTTTCGTTACCGGCGCGATGGGTCTCGGTCACGCCGTGCTGCCCGCCCCGCATTTCGACGCCACCGACGCATTCCTGCGCGACGTGCTCGGCTTCGAACTCTCTGACATCTTCCGCGTGCGCTTCACCGACGATCCCGCCGAACCCGAGAAGCGCATCCACTTTCTGCATTGCAAGAACGCGCGCCATCACAGCCTCGCGATCATGGACCTCGCGGTGCCGTCCGGCTGCATCCACGTAATGGCCGAAGTGAACTCGATGGACGAAGTGGGCCGCGCGCTCGACCGGGTCGCCACGCACGGCGTGAAGCTCTCCGCCACGCTCGGCCGTCATTGCAACGACCACATGATTTCGTTCTACATGAAAACGCCGGGCGGCTTCGATCTCGAGTATGGCTACGGCGGCTTGACGGTCGATTGGGCGCAGCACAGCGTCTACGAGGCGACCCGCGTGAGCCTGTGGGGCCACGACTTCAGCGTTGGATTCCGTTAGGCCCTGATTGGCAACCCCACAGAATATTCGCAGAGAGCACGCAGCAAACCCGCAGCAAGTACGCAGGAATACCGCATGAAACAACTCGACAAAACACTCAGCGCACGCGATGCCGTCGCGCAACTTTCCGACGGCATGACGATCGGCATCGGCGGCTGGGGTCCCCGCCGCAAACCGATGGCACTCGTGCGCGAAATTGTCCGCTCGAATCTGAAGGACCTCACCGTGGTCGCGTATGGCGGCCCTGACGTCGGGCTGCTGTGTGCCGCAGGAAAAGTCCGCAAGCTCGTGTTCGGCTTCGTTTCACTCGATGTGATTCCGCTCGAACCGCATTTTCGCCGGGCGCGCGAACAGGGCGCGCTCGACGTGTGGGAACTCGACGAAGGCCTGCTGCAACTCGGCCTGCGCGCCGCGGCGGCACGTCTGCCGTTCTTGCCGACGCGTGTCGGGCTGGGCACCGATCTGCTGAAACACGCACCGCATCTGCGCACCGTGCAATCGCCCTATGGCGGCGAGACGCTGCTGGCGATGCCGGCGCTCGAACTCGACGCCGCGCTGCTGCACGTGAACGCCGCGGACCGGATGGGCAATACGCGCATCGACGGTCCGGATCCTTTCTTCGACGCATGGTTTGCACGGGCTGCGGCGAAGTGCTTCGTCAGCAGCGAAACGCTGGTCGAAACGCTGGCGAGCAACGACCTCGATCTCGCGCGCCGCAACACCTTCGAGCGATCGCTTGTAAGCGGCGTGGTGCACGCGCCGTGCGGCGCGCATCCCACATCGTGCGCGCCTGCCTATGGCTGGGATCTGCCGCATCTGAAGGCATATTGCGCGAGCGCGGAAGACGTGCAACAAACAGCGGCTTACCTGAGTGAGGTAGTAGGCGCCGACGAACCGGGCTATCTGCAACGCGCAGGCGGCCGGTCCCATGTAGCGGCGTTGCCGTTGCCGATTCTGTAATGGAGCGCACATGAGCGACTCTCTCGACTATTCCCTCGCCGAATTGATGATTACCGCGGCGGCGCGCGTCTGGCGCGATGACGGCGAAGTGCTGGCCACCGGCATCGGTACGGGCCCACGTTTGGCCGCTGGTCTTGCGCGCCTCGCCTACAACGCGGGTTTGATGCTTACCGATGGCGAAGCCTATCTCGTCGAAAGCCCGGTGCCGCTCGGACCGCGCGAGGCGGGTTATCGCCTGCAGGCGTCCGGCCTGATGACCTACGAGCGCGTGTTCGATTGCGTGTGGCATGGCAAGCGTCACGCGTTGGTGATGCCCACGCAGATCGACCGTTTCGGTCAGGCCAATATCTCCTGGCTCGGCGACGACTATGCGCGCCCGAAAACGCAACTACTCGGCGCGCGCGGTTTTCCGGGCAACAGCATCAATCACGCGAATTCGTTTTTCGTCTCCGGCCATAGCAAACGTGCGTTCGTTGCCGGTGAAGTCGACATGGTGTGCAGCGTGGGCTACAACCCGGCACGCGAAATCCCCGGCATGCGCGCGTTCACCGATCTGCGCAGCGTGATTACCGATCTGTGCGTGATGGACTTTGGCGGCGCGAATGATGCGGTTCAGGTGCGCTCGCTCCATCCTGGTGTGAGCTTCGACGAAGTGCAGGACGCGACCGGATTCGAGTTGCGCGCGCATCCCGACATGCACGTAACGCCACCGCCAGGCGCCGACGATCTTCGGATCGTGCGCGCGCTCGACCCGCATAACCTGCGTGCGAGTGTTGTGCGCAATAACCCCGCGCCGCGCCGCGTGTGAGGGACATTATGCAAGCCACCCACGAAAGCGTCGTCGACTATAACGTGAGCGACGGCATTGCCACGATCACGATGAACCGCCCCGAGTATCACAACGCGCAGAACTCGAAAATGACGTATGCGCTCGACGCCGCGTTCAAGCGCGCGTCGAACGACGATGCGGTGAAGGTCATCGTTCTTGCGGGCGCGGGCAAGCATTTTTCGGCGGGCCACGATATCGGCACGCCGGGCCGCGACATCGACCAGTCGTTCGAGCGCGCCTCGCTCTGGTACGACCATGTCGGCAAGGAAGGCGGCGAGTTTCTGTACGCCCGCGAACAGGAAGTCTATCTCGGCATGTGCCGCCGCTGGCGCGATCTGCCCAAGCCGACCATCGCGATGGTGCAGGGCGCGTGCGTGGCGGGCGGCCTGATGCTGGCGTGGGTGTGCGACCTGATCGTAGCATCGGACGACGCGTTCTTTTCCGATCCGGTGGTGCGCATGGGCATTCCAGGCGTCGAGTATTTCGCGCATGCGTATGAACTGAATCCACGCATCGCCAAGGAGTTTCTGTTTCTCGGCGAACGGATGGACGCGGCGCGCGCGTATCAGATGGGCATGGTCAACCGCGTCGTGCCGCGCGAGCGCTTGCAGGACGCCACGACGGAAATCGCCGCGAAGATCGCGCGCATGCCGCGCCTCGGCTTGACGCTGACGAAGCAGGCCGTGAATCACGTCGAAGAATTGCAAGGCAAGCGCGCGGCGATGGATGCGGCATTTGCCTGGCATCACTTCGCGCATGCACACAACGAGCTGGTGAGTGGCGACAAGCTGGGGGGGTACGACGCCCGCAAAATGGCCGAATCGCAACGGCCCGCTGCGGCCACATCTGCCGCCACGCAAGAGAACGGAAAGGCCGACGGAGAAGCCGCATGAGCACGACGCTGCATACGCCCTTGTGCGATCTGCTCGGCTGCCGCTATCCGATCGTGCAGACGGCCATGGGTTGGGTTGCCGACGCAAAGCTCGTCGCCGCAACCTGTAATGCGGGCGGCTTCGGTTTTCTGGCTGGCGCGACGCTCGAGGCCGAACGCGTGGAAGCGGAAATCCTGCGCGTGAAGGAACTGACGGATAAGCCGTTCGGCATCAACTTCCATATGTTCCAGCCGAACGCGGCACAGGTGGTCGATCTGGCGATCAAGCACCGGCTGCGTGCAGTGAGCTACGGACGCGGACCTGACGCGAAGACGATCCACCGCTTCAAGGACGCGGGCGTGTTGTGCATCCCCACCGTGGGCGCACCGAAACACGCGGCTAAGGCGGTCGAACTGGGCGCCGACGCGGTCACCGCGCAAGGCGCGGAGGGCGGGGGCCATACCGGGTCGATGCCGACCACGCTGCTGTTGCCACGTGTGTTGGATGCTGTGAACGTGCCGGTGATCGCCGCAGGCGGCTTCTTCGACGGACGCGGTCTCGCGGCGGCGCTCGGCTACGGCGCGGCAGGCATTGCCATGGGCACGCGTTTTCTGATGGCGGAAGAGTCGCCCGTGCCGCGCTCGACGCTCGAACGCTACGTGGCGGTCAACGACCCGTCGCAAATCCGTGTATCCGCGGCGCTCGACGGCTTGCCGCAACGCATGATCGACAACCCTTATCTGCTGCGTCTCGAAGCTTTCGGCCCATTACGCCGCACGCTTTTCGCGTTGCGCACAGCTGAAGCGTGGCGTCGCCAGAGCGGCATGACTTTCGCACAGATGGCGTCGCTCGGTCAGAAGGCACTGCGCGATCACAGCTACACCGCGAGTCAGACGCTGATGGCGGCGAACGCACCGTTTCTGATTCAACGCGCCATCGTTGACGGTAAGCCGGACGAGGGCGTATTGCCGAGCGGCCAGGTCGCCGCGGTGATCGGCGCGATCGAGCCGTGCGAGACCTTGATCGCACGCATTGTCGACGATGCCGTGGCGCGGCTCGATGCGCTTGCGGCCATGCGCGGCGTGCCGGTTCACGTGTGAATCAAGCCATGACGCCGACGCCACGCACGCTCCAACGTATGCGCCGCTGCATGACGTCAGGCGTGACCCAACACGCGACACGAGGCATGACACAACGCATAACTGAACGCATGACCTCATAAAGCAAACCCACAAACATTCACCAGGGACGGAGACATGACAGAACCCATCAATAGCGTCCGCGCGCTGCCGTTCAGGATCGAACGCGAAGGCGGCATCGGCGAACTGGTGATCGACCAGCCGCCGGTCAATGCGCTCGATGCGCGCGGCTGGCAGGCGCTGGCCGACGCAATCGACGCGCTGGGTCGCGACGACAGCGTCCACGTGATCGTGCTGCGTGGCGCGGGGCGAGGCTTTTGCGCGGGCGTCGATATCAAGGAACTGGCGGCGCATCCCGAACGGATCGTCGCAGTCAACGCCGGCAATTACGCGACCTTTCGCGCGGTGCACCGCAATCCGAAGCCGGTGATCGTCGCGGTGCATGGCTTCGTGCTGGGCGGCGGCATCGGCATTTGCGGCGCGGCGGACGTGATCGTCGCCTCCGACTGCGCGCGCTTCGGCGTGCCTGAGATCGACCGTGGCGCAATGGGCGGTGGCGCCCACCTGCAACGGATGTTCGGCGTGCAGAAAGTGCGCGCCATGTATTTCACGGGCGACATGGTCGACGCCGCAGAAGCCTACCGGCTCGGCGCGGTCGAGCGCGTGGTGCCGCGCGAACAACTGCGCGAGGCGGCGTTCGAGATTGCCCGCAAGATCGCCTCGAAGAGCCCCGCGATGCTGCAACTCGCGAAAGAAGCGCTGAACGGTGTCGAAGACGGCGACCTCGAAGACAAATATCGCTGGGAGCAGGGCTTAACGTTGCAGGCGTATATGACGAACGATTCGGCGGAAGCACGCTCGGCCTTCATCGAAAAACGCGACGCGCAGTTCGATGGCGCCCACGACGCCGAACGTCAGGCCGGAGGGCGCACATGAAGCTTGACTACACGCCGGCGCAACGCGCATTTCGCGCGGAAATTCGCAGCTGGCTCGCGCGCCATGTGCCGCGCGAACCGCTGCCGAGTTTCGACACCGAAGCGGGCTTCGGCGCGCATCGGGAATGGGAGCGCACGCTGCATTCCGGCCGCTGGAGCATGGTGACGTGGCCGCGCGAACTGGGCGGACGCGGCTGCGATCTGATCGAGTGGCTGATCTTCGAAGAAGAATACTGGCGCGCCGATGCACCGATGCGCGTGAATCAGAACGGCATCTTCCTGCTCGGCCCGACCTTGATGGACTTCGGCACGGACGAACAGAAGGCCCGTTTTTTGCCGGCCATGGCGGCGGGCGAACACGTGTGGGCACAAGGCTGGTCCGAGCCCAACGCCGGCTCCGACATGGCGGCGATCCGCGCGAGCGCGATCCGTACCGACGGCGGCACGGGCGGCGAATACATTCTGAACGGCCAGAAGATCTGGTCGACCCGCGCGGTGTGGGCCGACTGGCTGTTCGGCCTGTTTCGCAGCGATCCGCAATCCACGCGCCATCACGGCCTGACTTTCCTGATGGTGCCGCTCTCGACACCGGGCATCACCGTGCGGCCGATCCGTCAGTTGAACGGCCAGACGGGTTTCGCCGAGATTTTCTTCGACGACGTGCGCGTGCCGGTCGAAAACCGTCTCGCCGGTGAAGGCATGGGCTGGCAGGTCGCCATGGCAACCGCCGGATTCGAACGCGGCCTGATGCTGCGCTCGCCCGCACGTTTTCAACGCACTGCCGAAGCATTGCGCGCGCTCTATCTGGCGCATCGCGCAGAAGCCGACCGCGATCCGACTTTGCGCGACCGGGTGATCGGCGCGTGCATGGATGCGCAGGCCTACGCGCTTTCCACCTACGCGACCGCGAGCCGTTTGCAGAAGGGCGGCCACATCGGCGCGGAGTCGAGCACGAACAAGGTGTTCTGGTCCGAACTCGATCTGCGCATGCATCAAACCGCGCTCGACATTCTCGGCGCACGCGCCGAGGTCCTGCCGCAAACGCACGAGCAACACGCGGCGCTCGGCACCTGGCTCGACGGTTTCCTGTTCGCGCAGGCCGGCCCGATCTATGCGGGCACCAACGAGATCCAGCGCAACATCGTCGCGGAACGGATGCTGGGAATGCCGCGTTCGTGATGCCGGTGCTGCAAGCAGCATGCAACCCGCTGCAGCCCGCATTCAGACGCTTAAAGGATTGAGCGAGGAACTATGGATTTCGTATTCAACGAAGATCAGGAAGCATTGGCGAGCAGCGTCAAGCGCTTTCTGATGACGGAGATGACGCCGGAGCTGATCCGCGAGTTGTGGAACACGCCCACGGGTCGCTCGGAGCGCATGTGGGATATGTTCGCCTCGCAGGGCTTAACGGCCGTATCGGTGCCGGAAAGTCACGACGGCTTGGGGCTCGGTGACGTGGAGTGGGCGCTGCTCGCGCAGACCTATGGCTATTTCGGGGGACCCGAGCCGTTACTCGATACGGCGCTCGTGGCCGTCGGCATGCTGGAAGGCTTGCCCGCCAGCGCGCAACGCGACGCGCTGTTGCGCGATATCGCGTCGGGGTCGGCGCGCGTGGCGATTGGGCATCCGGTGAATCCGTATGTTAGCGACGCGCACGTCGCACGGGTTCTGTTGTGCGAGCGGGACGGCGAATTGCATTGGCTCACGCCCGGCGCTTACCGATTGAATGCGGTGCAGAGCGTCGACCCTTCGCGCCGGCTGTTCGAACTCGTGTGGCAGGCAACGCCCGCCACACGGGTGGCAACGGCCGCCGAGGCGCAACCGTTGCTGGCGCGCGCACTCGATCAGGGCGCGTTCGCCGTCGCCGCGCAATTGCTCGGCCTCACGCAGCGCGTGCTCGACGTCGCAATCGATTACAGCGCGCAACGCAAGCAGTTCGGCAAGCCGATCGGCTCATATCAGGCGCTCAAGCATCTGCTCGCCGACGTCGCGATCCGCTATGAGTTCGCGCGGCCGGTGGTGTATCGCGCCGCCTGCGCGATCGCCGACAACGACCCGCAGCGCGCGCTCTACGTCTCCCACGCAAAGCTCGCCGCCGCCGCAGCAGCGCAGCTCGCCGCACGCCACGCGATGCAGGTGCACGGCGCGATTGGCTACACGTGGGAGCTCGATTTGCAGATCTTCATGAAACGCATCTGGGCGCTCTCGGGTAGCTGGGGCGACACGACGTTTCACAAGAACCGTGTGGCCGACGCGCTGATCGAGTCATGCGCGCCGATCGGACCGGCCCGTACTTTCGAACGGGACTCCTAATGAAACAGGCTTATATCGTCGATGCGTTGCGCACGCCCACCGGCCGCCGCAAAGGCGGACTCGCGCAGGTGCATGCCGCGGATCTCGGCGGCTTTGTGCTGAAGGAACTGGTCGCCCGTAACGGCATTCCCGCCGATGAGTACGACGACGTCGTGTTCGGCTGCGTCGATACGATCGGTCCGCTGGCGGGCAATATCGCGCGCACCTGCTGGCTCGCCGCGGGCTTGCCGCTGACGGTGCCCGGCGTCACGGTGGACCGTCAATGCGGTTCGTCGCAGCAGGCGGTGCATTTTGCCGCGCAGGCCGTGATGAGCGGCACGCAGGATGTGGTAGTTGCGGGCGGCGTGCAGACCATGACGCAGATCCCGATTTCGTCGGCGATGACGGCGGCCGAGCCGCTGGGTTTCACCGATCCGTTCTCGGGCAGCATTGGTTGGCGCTCGCGGTTCGGCGATGCGCCGGTCTCGCAGTTTCATGCGGCGCAGCGGATCGCGGATCACTGGAATCTTTCGCGCGAAACGATGGAGCAGTACGCGCTGGAGAGTCACCGGCGCGCGCTGGCGGCAATCGAAGGTGGGTACTTTGCGCGCGAAATCGTGCCGGTCGCCGGTGTGGTTCACGACGAGACCCCGCGCAAGGACACGACGCTCGCCAGGATGGCTTCGCTTGAACCGCTGATGCCCGGCGGCGCGCTGACGGCGGCTGTTTCGAGCCAGACCTGCGATGCGGCGGCCGCGCTGCTGATCGTCTCC
Source organism: Paraburkholderia sp. BL23I1N1 (assembly GCF_003610295.1). NCBI lineage: Bacteria > Pseudomonadati > Pseudomonadota > Betaproteobacteria > Burkholderiales > Burkholderiaceae > Paraburkholderia > Paraburkholderia sp. BL23I1N1. The sequence continues at coordinate 6,614,309 of NZ_RAPV01000001.1, read as the reverse complement.
GAAGAGGCGCTCAAACGTTACGGCCTCACTCCGCGCGCGCGTATTCATCACCTGAGCGTGCTCGGCGACGATCCGCTGTGGATGCTCACCGCGCCGATTCCCGCGACACGTCACGCATTGAAGAAGACCGGCCTTTCGCTCGACGCCATCGACGTGGTGGAACTGAACGAAGCGTTCGCCTCGGTGGCGCTCGCGTGGCTGGCTGAGACGCGCTATCCGCACGAGAAGACCAATCCGAACGGCGGCGCGATCGCGCTTGGCCATCCGCTCGGCGCAACCGGCGCGCGGCTGATGACGAGCCTCTTGCACGAGCTTGAACGCACGCAAGGCCGCTACGGATTGCAAACGATGTGCGAGGGCGGTGGGCTTGCCAACGTCACGATCATCGAGCGCCTGTAAGCGCAAATAAGCGCATCACTGTCTACGAGGATCAAGCATGGAAATCTGCAACGAACGCACCGTGATCGTTACCGGCGCGGGTGGAGGGTTGGGCCGCGAATACGCGCTGGCGTTTGCCGCCGAGGGTGCGGCGGTGGTGGTCAACGATATTCGTCAGGAGGCCGCACAAGCTGTCTGCGACGAGATCGTGCGAGCCGGCGGCCGGGCACTGGCGAATGCCGACGACATTACGCGCATCGATACCGCGCAACGCATCATCGACGCTGCGCACGCGGCCTTCGGCGAGATTCATGTGCTGGTGAACAACGCGGGCATCTGCCGCGACCGGATGTTCACCAGCATGACCGAAGCCGATTGGGACGACGTGATGCGGGTCCATCTGCGCGGACATTTCTGTCTTTCGCAACTGCTGGCACGCGAGTGGCGCGATGCCGCGAAGGCGGGGCGCGAGGTGGATGCGCGCATTGTCAACACCAGTTCGGGGGCGGGTCTGCAAGGGTCGATCGGCCAGGCGAACTATGGCGCGGCCAAGGCGGCCATCGCGGCCTTGACGTTGATGCAGGCCGCGGAATTGCAACGCTACGGCGTTCGGGTGAACGCGTTGGCGCCGGCGGCGCGCACCTCGATGACCGAAGGCGTATTCGCCGAGATGATGAAAAGGCCGGCCAATGGCTTCGATTACTTCGATCCGGCCAACGTTGCGCCACTGGTCGTCTGGCTCGGCAGCGTGCAATCGCGCGACGTGACGGGGCAGGTATTCGAAGCGGCGGGCGGCATGATCTCAGTGGCCGAAGGCTGGCGAACGGGGCCGCGCATCGACATCGGCGCACGTTGGCAAGTCAATGCGGTGGGCGGCGCGGTGGCGGCGCTGGTCGCGGAGCGTGAGCCGGCGCAGCAAGTGTACGGAAGCTGACGCAATGAACCTCGCTCTCTCCGAAGAACAAACCATGATTCGCGATTCGGCGGCTGACGTGCTGGCGGAGCGCAGCGCATCGGCGGCGGTGCGGCAGGCGATCGAACACAGCGCGGGCCGCGACGATGCGCTGTGGCAGACGCTCGCCGGCGAACTCGGCTGGTGCGCGCTGACCGTGCCGGAAGCAGCGGGCGGCGCGGGCCTGGGCGCGACGGAACTGGTGTTGCTGATGGAACAGATGGGGCGGCGTCTTGCCTGCGTGCCTTATTTCAGCACGGTATGCCTGGCGGCGACGGCGCTGGCGCAGTGCGAATCAGCGGCGGCTCGTGAATGGCTCTCGCGGATCGCGGGCGGCGAGGTGAGCGCAACGCTCGCCTTACAAACAACGGCCGGTTTCGAGGCAAGGACGGGTTCTGTTTATGCAGCGGCCGTCTTCGATGCACGTAAGGTTGCGTTTTACGCGGAAGAGACGGCTCACGGCTACCGTTTGTCTGGGACGTTGGCACAAGTTGTCGACGGTACGAGTGTCGATCTGTTGTTGGTGCCCGCATTGATCGCGAACGAAGCGCAGACCATCGCGCTGTTCGAACTGAACTGCGCCGATCTTGCGGGCCTGACCTGCACGCCGCTCATCACGCTGGATTCGACGCGCCCGTTGGCGCGTGTCGAGTTGGATGCGGTCGATGTGCAGCGTAACGCGCTGCTGGCATGTGGCAGCGAGGCGCAACGTGCGCTGTCCGTCACCGTGTGGTTTGCCGCGCTGGCGCTGGCCGCCGAACAACTCGGCGGCGCGCAGCAGTGCCTTGACCTCACGCTTGCCTACACGGCAGAGCGCGTGCAATTCGGCCGTGCGATCGCGTCGTTTCAAGCGGTCAAACATCGTTGCGCGCAGATGATGGTCGACATCGAGGCAACGCGTTCGGCCGTTCTCGGCGCGGCGCTGGCTTGGGATCACGCGCGGAATCAATTGCAGACTCAGGCACCGGACCCGATGCGCAATCAGGCCGGCGCTTCGTTACCGACGGAAGTGCTCACCGATATCGCCACAGCAAAAGCCACCGCCAACGAAGCATTCCGCTTCTGCGCTCAGGAAGCGATCCAGTTGCACGGCGGCGTCGGCTTCACATGGGAATACGACCCGCAACTCTATTTCAAACGCGCTCAGGCTTCTAGCGCGCAATTCGGCACGACCGCGCAGATGCTGTCGTTTATCGCGGACCAGGTGGTCGATCGCAGCGAGCCTTTGGGCGCGAGCTTGTCCTTGCCGCTGGCCCATGCCGACCACGTGCAAGCCGTCCTCGCGGGAGTGCTTTGATGAACAGCGAAACGAACAGCGAAACGCAACAGCAACGCTTGCGTGTGGAAGTCGCCGAGTGGATGAGCACGCACCTAAGCGGCGAATTTGCCTGCCTGCAATACCGCGGCGGTCCCGGCGACGAGGAAGCGTATCCGGCGCTGCGCAAGAAATGGGAACGTGAACTGGCAAGCGGCGGCTGGACGGGCCTCGGCTGGCCGAAGGAGCAAGGCGGCCGTGCGATGTCCGTCGCCGACCAGGTGATCTTCCACGAGGAATACGCCCGGGCCGGCGGTCCAGGGCGCATGGGCCATATCGGCGAGGGTTTGCTTGGACCGACTCTGATCGCATGCGGCACCGAAGACCAACGCAAGCGTTTTCTGCCTGGCATCCTGAACGGCACGCAGTTTTGGTGCCAGGGCTATTCGGAACCAGGCGCGGGATCGGATCTCGCGAACGTTCGCACACGTGCGGTCCGCGAAGAAAACGGCAATTGGCGCGTGCGTGGCCAGAAAGTCTGGACCTCGCTTGCGCACGATTCCGACTGGATCTTCATGATCGCGCGCACCGAACCGGAATCGAGGGGCAATCGCGGATTGTCGTTCCTGTTGATGCCGCTCGATCAACCCGGCATCGAGATTCGTCCGATCAAACAATTGAACGGCGGCGCGGAATTCAACGAGGTGTTCTTCGACGGCGCGCTTGCCGCCGCCGAAGACCTGGTCGGCGCCCCCGGCGACGGCTGGCGTATTGCGATGTCGCTGCTCGGCTTCGAGCGCGGCATGTCCACCCTCGGTCAGCAGATGCAGTTCATCCGCGAACTCGAATGGGTGGTCGACGCGGCGCATGAAGCGGGGGTTGCGAACGACTCGCTGATTCGCCAACGGATCGCGAGGGCGTGGGCGGGTTTGCGCGTGATGCGTTACAACGCGCTGCGCATGCTGGCCGGTGCTGACGCCGGCGAGAACGGCGGCGCGTTGGGCCGTGAAGCGCTGATCTACAAATACTACTGGTCGAACTGGCATCGCGAACTCGGCCAACTGGCAATGGACGTGCTCGGTCCCAACGCCAATCTGATCGACAGCGCCGATGCGAAGCGCACGCGCCTGCAGGGCGTGTTCCTGTTCTCACGCGCCGACACGATCTACGCGGGCACCAACGAAATCCAATTGAACATCATGGCCGAGCGCGGGCTCGGCATGCCGAGAGAACCCCGAGGAACACTATGAACGAATCCCAAACGGTGCGGAGCGCGCCTGCCTATGTGCCGGGCCATCAACTGCTGGCGGGTAGATCCGTGCTGATTACGGCGGCCGCCGGTGCGGGCATCGGTTTCGCCGCCGCCAAACGCAGCGCGGAAGAGGGCTGCCGCGCGCTCTTCATCTCCGACATCAACGAAAAGCGCCTCGCGCAGGCGGTCGAGACGTTGCGCGCTGAAACCGGTTTGCGGGCAACTTACGGGCGTTTGTGCAACGTCTCGGTGGAAGAGGAGGTACGCGCGCTGGTGGCGGACGCCGAAGACAAGATGGAAGGCGTCGACGTGCTGATCAACAACGCCGGGCTCGGCGGCGCGCGTCGCATCGTCGAAATGGACGATGCCGAATGGTCGCGGGTGATCGACATTAGCCTTACCGGCACCTTCCGCATGACGCGGGCGATGTTGCCCCATATGCAGCAGCGTGGCCGTGGCGTGATCGTGAATAACGCGTCGGTGCTCGGCTGGCGCGCACAGGCGGAACAGGCGCACTACGCGGCGGCGAAGGCCGGCGTGATGGCGCTCACGCGCTGCGCCGCGCTCGAAGCCGCGCCGTACGGCGTGCGGATCAATGCGGTGGCGCCGAGTATTGCGCTGCACGATTTTCTGAAGAAGTCGGCTTCGGCCGATCTGCTCGATCAACTGGCGTCGCGTGAAGCATTCGGACGCGCCGCCGAAGTGTGGGAGGTAGCGAACGTGATGGTCTTTCTGGCAAGCGACTACGCGTCGTATATGACCGGCGAAGTGCTGTCGGTCAGCAGTCAGCACGCGTGATGGACAGTGTGATGATGGAAGCGCGGACTGAACCACTCGGCAACCCGCTGCCGGCTCGCGTGTTCGCTCATCCGGACGAACTGATTGCGGCGGTCGGCGAACGGCTCGGCGAAAGTGCGTGGATGCAGGTCGAACAGGCGCGCAGCGCGCTGTTCGCGGACGCCACGCTGGATCATCAATGGGTGCATGTGGATGAGGAACGCGCGCGGCTCGGTCCGTTCGGCGCCTGCATTGCGCATGGCTTCCTGACCCTTTCGCTCGTCAATTTCTTTCTGCCGCAAATCGTGCGTATCGACGGCGCGCGGCTCGGCGTCAATTACGGCTGCGACAAGATCCGCTTTCCCGCACCGGTGCGAGCCGGCGCGCGCATTCGCGGCGTCGGCCAGTTGCTGCGCGCCGAAGCGATTGAAGGCGGCGTGCAGGCCTGGATTCGCGTGGCCGTGGAAATCGACGGCGAGACTAAACCCGGTTGCGTGGCCGACACCATCAGCCGCTACTACCTGTAGCACCCCGAAGAAAGCTGTAGCACCCGTAGAGGAATATTTCATGAACGAAGCGGTCATCGTCTCGGTTGCGCGCACACCGATCGGCAAAGCGTATCGCGGCGTGTTCAACGACACCGAAGCGCCCGCACTCGGCGGCCACGTGGTGCGCGCCGCGGTCGAGCGCGCACAACTCGACCCCGCCGATATCGACGACGTGCTGATGGGCTGCGCCGCGCAACAGGGCACCCAGGGCTACAACATCGGCCGGCTCTCGGCGGCCGCGGCGGGGTTGCCGGCTTCGGTGCCGGGCATGGCGATGGACCGGATGTGCTCGTCGGGCTTGATGACGATCGCGACGGCCGCGCAGAACATCCTGTGCGGCGACGCGCGGATCGTGGTGGCGGGCGGCGTGGAGTCGATCACGCTGACGCAGAACAAGCACAAGAATGCCTACCGGGCGCGTTCGGACGCGGTGCTTGCGCACCAACCGGCCGCGTACATGGCGATGATCGAAACGGCGGAAATCGTCTCGCGCCGTTACGGCATTTCGCGCGAGGCGCAGGACGAATACGCGCTGACGAGCCAGCAGCGCACGGCCGCGGCGCAAGCGGCGGGTCGCTTCGACGAAGAGATCGTGCCGTTCGATGCGCAACGCGCGCTGTTCGATAAGGAAGGCAAACCAACCGGCAGCGAAAGCGTGCGAGCCACGCGCGACGAATGCAATCGCGCCGATACAAGCGCGGCCAGTCTGGCGGCGCTGAAGCCGGTCTGGAGCGGTGGTGAGGCGATCGCGCAGGGCGAGTTCATCACGGCGGGCAATGCGTCGCAATTGTCCGACGGCGCGGCGGCGGTAGTCGTGATGAGCGCAGTAGAAGCGAAGCAACGCGGCTTGAAGCCGCTCGGCATCTATCGTGGCATGGCGGTGGCGGGCTGCGGTGCCGACGAAATGGGCATCGGTCCGGCGCTCGCGGTGCCGAAACTGCTGGCACGTCATCGACTGACGATGAACGACATCGGCCTGTGGGAAATGAACGAGGCGTTCGCGTGCCAGGTCATTTACTGCCGCGATCAACTGCATATTCCTGCCGATCGCCTGAATGTGAACGGCGGCGCGATTTCGGTCGGCCATCCGTTCGGAATGTCCGGCACCCGAATGACGATGCACGGTCTGCTCGAAGCGCGGCGGCGCGGCGTGCGGTATGTCGTGGTGACCATGTGCGTCGGTGGCGGGATGGGCGCTGCGGCACTCTTCGAAACAGCGGCGTAGACCGCGGTCGGAGCTTTACATGGGACCAGAGTAACGAGCTTTACATGGGACCAGAGTAACGAGCTTTGCATGGGATCGGAGTAAGCGCTAAAGCGCCAACTCCGATCGACAGCTAAAGCGCGAACGCCGATCGACATCTGGTCGACAGGAGACAAAAATGAAATCGACAATTCCCGGCTTGCTGCTCTCGGCGGCCGTGCTGGGCGCGGCGCTGTTTGCGTTTTCGCCTCGCCCGGTGCCGGCTTTCGCGGCGACCACCATTCAGGCCGATCGCCTGCAGATCAACGGACTCGCCAAAGCGGGCACGCGCGTCGTCGCGGTGGGCGAGCGCGGCGTGATCCTCCTGAGCGACGACGCGGGCGCGTCCTGGCGGCGCGCCGCGATGGCATCCGACGAGGCGTCTGCGCTGACGCAGGTATTTTTCATTTCGCCGCGTATCGGCATCGCGGTGGGGCACGACGGCTGGATCGTGCGCACCGTCGATGGCGGCGCGCATTGGAGTGAAGTGCGCTTCGAGCGTAAGCATTCGGACCCGTTGCTGTCCGTGTGGGGCAATGCAAACGGACTGGTATTCGCCAGCGGCAGCTTCGGCCAATTGTTCGTTTCGCACGACGCGGGCGCCACCTGGACCCAACAGAAAACGCCCGCTGACGATCGTCACCTGAATGCGATTTCTGGCGATTCCAGCGGCTGTCTGATGATCGCCGGCGAAACCGGCACGCTGCTGCGCTCAATCGACAACGGCGCGACCTGGGAGAAGCGGCCCGTCCCCTATCAGGGCTCGTTATTCGGTGTGCTGAAGCTTGAGAACGGCGACTGGCTCGCGTACGGCATGCGCGGCAACGTGCTGCGCAGCACCGATCAGGGCGACACGTGGACACATATCGATAGCCGCATCGGCACCTCCTACTTCGGCGCGGTGCAACTCACTGACGGCGAGCTGGTGCTGGTCGGCCAGGGCGGCGCGATCGTCACCTCGCGCGATAACGGAAAGAGCTTCACGGTCCGCAAGGTGGGTGGCGTGCAGAGCCTCGCGGCCGTGGTCGACGCCGGGCATGGCGAGCTTGCGCTGGGCGGAGAAGCAGGCGTGGCGTTGCTGCCAGTGTCGCCAGCAGTCCAATCTCAGCTTGCGTCGCCCGGCGCGCCACCTTCCTGAACGCGCGGCTTCGTTCGCCGACATTCCATAGCGCGCGCGCCGGCTACCGATTCGCCGCGCCCGCCGCGCTCCCCGTTGCCTTGCCGTGAGACGCATCATGAACGCATCGTCCCATCCTTCTTCGTCCCGCCTTTCGCATTTTGTCGAGCGTTGCGCCGACGCCATCATGCGGCACCGGCGCATCCTGCTGACGCTGTGCCTCGCGGTGACCGTCGCGCTGGGGTGTTCCGCGACGCGCCTGCGGCTCGATCCCGGGTTCAACAAGATGATCCCGATGCAGCACCCGTATATGCAGGTGTTCAACCGCTATGCGAGCGCCTTTCCGGGCGCCAACACGATTCTCGTGAGTCTGCGCTGGAAGGGGCACGGCGACATCTACAACCAGGCGTTCATGGACGACCTGCGTCACGCGACCGATGACGTGTTCTTCATTCCCGGCGTAAACCGCTCGCGCGTGTTCTCGCTGTTCACGCCGAATGTGCGCTATACGGAAGTCACCGAAGCGGGTTTTCGTGGCGACGTAGTTGTGCCCGGCCAGTTCAGCAGTGCGAACCCCGACGATCTCGCCAAAGTGCGCCGGAACGTGGCGCGCTCCGGGCAGATCGGCAGACTGGTCGGCAACGATCTGCATTCGGCGCTGATTCGCGCAGAACTACGCGAGACCGATCCCATCACCGGCAAACATCTGGATTACGGCGCGGTGGCGCGGCAACTCGAACAGATTCGCGCGCGCTATTCGAATCAGGATGTCGAGGTCGACATCATCGGCTTTGCGAAACTGGTGGGAGATGTCGAGGCGGGCATCAGCGGGGTGATCGGCTTCTTCGCGCTCGCGTTCCTGATTACCGCCGCGTTGCTGTTCGTGTACACGCGCTCGGCGAAGACCACGGTGCTTGCGCTGTTCGTCGCGTTGCTGCCGGTGGTGTGGCTGCTCGGTGCGTTGCCGATCCTCGGCCTCGGCATCGATCCGATGTCGATCCTCGTCCCGTTCCTGATTTTCTCAATCGGCGTCTCGCATGCCGTGCAGATGACGAATGCCTGGAAACAGGCGCTGGTTACGGGCATGTCTTCCACCGATGCGGCACGTGACGCATTTCGCAAACTATTCGTGCCGGGCACAGTGGCGCTGCTGACGAATGCGCTTGGCTTCATGGTGATCATGCGCATCCAGATCGAGATCGTGCGTGAACTCGGCGTGACGGCCTGTCTCGGCGTGCTGCTGATGATCGTCACCAACAAGGTGTTTTTGCCGATCCTGTTGTCGTACACGCAGCTGGAAGCCGGCACCCTGACGCGTGCACAGAACCGCGCCGCGCGTGGCGGCAGCCGCCTATGGACGCGCTTCGCGATATTCGCGCGGCCCGCACCGGCGCCTGGCGTGTTCGCGATCGCGCTGCTGTTGCTGGCGTTCGGCGCAAAGGAGTCGCGCAATTTGCAGATCGGCGACATCGGCGCCGGCGCGCCCGAATTGCGCAGCACCTCGCGCTACAACCTCGACAATGCGCGAATCACGAGCCAGTACAACATCGGCGTCGATGCGCTCGCGGTGATTGTCGAGACGACCGGTTTCGACGATGCCTGTCTGCACTATCCGGTAATGAGCGCGATCGAACGCTTCGAGATGGAGATGCGTGGTGTGGCGGGCGTGCAGTCGGTGGTGAGTGTGCCTTCGCTCGCGAAGATTTCGATTGCCGCCTTTAACGAAGGCAATCCGCGTTGGGGCGCACTGCCGCGTTCGAGCGACGGCCTCACGCAAGGCGCGAGCGCGTTCGATCCGGACAACGGGATGAACACTGAGAAGTGCCAGGCGATTCAGGTGTTGATCTACACCACCGATCACGAGGGCAAGACGATCGCGCATATCGTCGATGAAATCAAACGGCTGGCGGCCGCGGACCACACGCCGAATATCGCTTTCCGGCTCGCGGGCGGCAACGTCGGCGTGATGGCGGCGACTAACGAAGCAGTCGGCGACGCCGAGGTGGCGATGCTGCTGTCGATTTTTGGCGCGATCGCATTGCTGTGCTTCGTGACCTTCCGTTCGTGGCGCGCGGTGTTGTGCATCGTCGTGCCGCTGACGGTGGTGTCGATTTTGTGCAACGCGGTGATGGCGGGGCTCGGCATCGGGCTGAAGGTTGCCACGTTGCCGGTGATTACGCTGGGCGTGGGGGTGGGCGTCGATTACGGCATTTACCTGTATGAACGGTTGCAGCACGAAGTGCGCGCGGGCGCCTCGTTGCCCGAAGCGTTCGCGGCGGCGATGCGTCAACGCGGCACCGCGGCCTTGTTCACCGCGGTGACCATGTTCATAGGCGTGGGGACGTGGGCGTTTTCGGCGCTCAAGTTCCAGGTCGATATGGGTGTGCTGCTGGCCTTCATGTTCCTCGTCAATCTGTTCGGCGCGGTGTTTCTGTTGCCTGCGCTGGCGGCATGGCTCGGGGTGGAGCGGGCGGAGCGGCGTGCGGGCGCGCGGCTTGGCGCAGCGGACGTGCCGAATGCGGCGGACGTGCCGGATCTGCCGGCAGGACCGGGGGCGTCTGTGCGCGGTGCTGCGTCGGCTCCTGGCGAAGTCGAGCCCGCAGCGCTCGAGCATGGTAATCCCGCACGCTGACGGGTAGCTGAAGTCCCTAGTCCGTCGGGACGATGAAGGCGGAGTGCGTCGCGCTTATCGTCAGGCGTGAGCGCGAAAGTGTCCGCGCGCTCCGCAAGAACACTGATGACGGCGGCTATCCAGGAGCGCCGTCTTTTCCAATGGAGGAGATACGAGATGTCCGCACGTCCCTACAGAATTGAAGCGCAGCCGCTGGTGCAGCGATATGCACGCGGCTGGCATTGTCTTGGTCTTGCCAGTGACTATAAGGACGGCAAGCCGCACACGCTGAACATCTTTGGCCAACGTCTTGCCGCGTTCATGGATTCGCAGGGGCGCGTGAACGTGGTCGACGGTTTTTGTCCCCATATGGGTGGCGATCTGAGCAGTGGCCGCGTGGACGGCGACACGCTGGTGTGTCCGTTTCACGGCTGGCAGTGGGACGGAGAGGGCAACTGCCAGTCGATTCCGTACTGCAAGCGGATTCCGCCGAAGGCCAAAATCGGCACATGGCAGACGTGTGAACAGAACCAGTTGCTATTCATCTGGCACGATCCTGAAGGCAATCCGCCGGGCGAGGACGTCGCGATTCCCCGCATCGATGCATGTTCCTCCGACGAGTGGTCCGATTGGGTCGTGGACCTGATGGTGATCGGCACCAATTGCCGCGAGCTGGTCGACAACATTTCGGACATGGCGCACTTTTCCACGGTGCACGGCGCGCCGGTCGATTACTTCGCGAACCTGTTCGAAGGGCACAAAGCGACGCAATTGCTGGTGGGCCGCAGCGAACGTCTCGGTGACGACGAGTTGATCGCGCTGTCCACTTACTTTGGCCCGGCGTATCACATCACTGAGATGACGGGGCAAAGCGGCGGCCATCCGATTCATTCGATTCTGCTGAACTGCCATGTGCCGATCGACATGAACAGTTTCGAGTTGCGTTATGGCGTGATGGTGAAGAAGGTTCCCGGTTTATCCGACGAACAGAACATGGAGATTGCGCGCGCGTATTCGAAGCAGGCGCAGGCCGCGTTTTATGAAGACGTGACGATCTGGGACACCAAGACGCGCATCGACAATCCGTTGTTGTGCGAGGGCGATGGTCCGTTGTATCAGATGCGTGATTGGTATTCGCAGTTTTATCTGGATGCGGCGGAGGTAAGGCCGTCTAGTACGGCGAGGAAGGTTGTGGAGATTAAAGTGCGCGATGGCAGTGCGCCGCCGGCTTTGCGGCATGTGTTTGAAGGGTGATTGGCCCTTGCAGGGCGGTGCTTTGTTGTGGTTTTTGCCTGCGCGGCGCTTTTTGTCTGTGCGCTTATGGTTTTGGCCTTTCCTTGATTTGATATTGGTTTATTAGCGTCGCCCCTGTGCGGGGCAATGCTCTCAACTTAAGCCCCACTGCATCAGGCGAGTTTGTAGGCGAGATGGAAGTGGGGCTTGGCTTTTCTGGGTGGCCTTGGATAGGAGCGTGAGGGCTGTATCCGGCATCGGGTGTGGTGGATCATTTCCAGCACACCGGCAAGGCCGTCCAGACAGCGCCGGATGCGCAGAAGGCACGCGCCGAGGATGGGCTTTAGTGCGCCCAGTGCGTACACCCGGTTAGGACGGCTGGCATGTCTGTCGTCGTGCGGCGCATCGAGATCGCTGAGCAATGTACACAGGTTGTCGGCGAGGATTTTTGCACCGAAGTCCTGCTGCAATGCCAGGTAATCGAGGCCTGTAACGGCTTCCAGCCTGAGACGGTGCTTGAGTCGTTTGAACGCCTCCTCGACCCGCCAGCGCTGGTGATAGAGCGCGCCGAACGATGCGCCCGGATAACGCTCGCCATCGAGCAGCGAGGTCATCAGCACACGCACGCGCCCGCCTGGCGTGACGTCGCGGATCAGCCGCACGGTCGTCGGCGTACGCGCCAGTTCATAGTCGCGGGCATCCAGTTCGCTGGGCGCCTCCAGTGTCACGACGCGCTCGGCTTTACCGCTGCGGGCAAAGACGGTGACGCACTTCCAGTTACGCGCATCCACGCGCATGCAGAACGGGATCTCGCGCTGCGCGAGCGCCGCCACCATCGCGTTGCCGATATAGCCGCGATCGAGCAGCAGCAGGTCGGTGCGCGGCTGCAGTACATCGAGGGCTTCGAACAGCATCTGCCGCTCGCCGCCGTCGGCGGGATGAAGTGCGGCGTGCAGGGTCAGTTCGGAGCCCGGCAGGAACAGCGCAAACGCGTAGTGATCGGCGCGCAGTTCATGGCCGCGACGCGTGCCCACACGCAGGCGACTACCGTCCGCTGCGACCAGTCTCAGCCCGTTCCAGCGCATCGAATCGATATGGGGTTGGGCCAGTGAAATCAGGCGGGTGCGGGCCAGTTCGAACAGTTCGGCAGACAGTCCCTGTCGCGCCTTGCTGAAGGCCTGTGCGCTGACAGCGCGGGTGCGTCCGCCGCTTCCCAGTGCGCCGAATAGCGCGTCAAGTTCGGTCTGCACGCTGGCGCACATGCCAGACATCATCAGCGCGGCCATGCGCGGCAAGGTCAGTCTGCGATTGCGGGTAAAGGCGGTGGGAGAACGACGCACGCGATCGGCGAGCGCCGGATCGAGCAGGAAATCGGAGAACTCAGCCAGAAACCGCGAGGACGCTGGTATTTGAGTTCATATCGTTGATTTATCAGTGAGTTATGCGATGAAGTTTACAGGGGCAATGCCTCGTTTACAAGCCCTTTAAGGCTTAAGTTGAGAGCATTGCCCCGCACAGGGGCAACGCTAATAGACCACTAACAAATCAAGGAAAGGCCAACGGCATAAAAACACAGACAGCAACCGCCGAGCAGGCAAAAAAACCAGGCAAAGCCCACCGCCGTGGGCATACAGACCAAAAGCGCCGCGCAGGCAAAAAAAGCCTATGACACCAATACCCCCCGCTCCCGAGCAAGCGTCAACGCCGTATCTTCAATCATATCCTCCTGCCCGCCGACCAGGCGCATCCTCCCCATTTCGACAAGAATATCCCGCGCCGGAACCCGATACTTCGCTTCAGCCCGCTTGGCAAACAGCAAAAACGACGAATAAACCCCCGCATACCCAAGCGTCAACGCATCGCGATCAATCCGGATCGGCGCATCCATGATCGGCAACACAAGATCTTCAGCCACATCGGAGATGCTAAAAACATCAACCCCAGTCTCAATCCCCATTCGCTCGCAAACAGCGATAAAAACTTCCATCGGCGTATTGCCAGCGCCAGCCCCAAGCCCTGCTGCAGCGGCATCGATACGATTGGCCCCGGCAGCGATAGCAGCAATCGAATTAGCCACCCCCATCGCCAGATTGTGATGCCCGTGAAATCCAAGCTCGGTCTCCGGCTTCAGCGCCGCACGCACAATGCCAATCCGTGCAGTCACATCGTCAGGCAGCATGGAACCCGCCGAGTCGGTGATATAGATGCAGTTCGCCCCATACGATTCCATCAGCTTCGCCTGGCTTGCGAGCTGCTCGGGCGGCGACATATGCGCCATCATCAGAAAGCCGACCGTGTCCATCTCCAGCTTGCGCGCAAGACCAATGTGCTGTTCCGACACGTCCGCTTCCGTACAGTGCGTCGCGACGCGGATGGTATGCACGCCGAGCCCGTGCGCCATGCGCAAATGTTCAACCGTACCGATACCCGGCAGCAGCAGGGCAGACACCTTGGCCTGTTTTAGCTCGCCGATCACGGCGCTTAGATAGGCTTCGTCGGTATGCGCAGGAAAGCCATAATTGACCGATGCGCCACCCAGGCCATCGCCGTGCGTGACTTCGATCAACGGTACGCCGGCGGCGTCGAGGCCGCGTGCGATCGAACGCATCTGGTCGAGTGAAATCTGGTGACGCTTGGGGTGCATGCCGTCGCGCAACGTCATGTCGTGCACGGTGATGCGGGTTCCTGCTAATGACATGGTGGACTCCTTACGCAGTGGCAGGGGATGCGGCAAGCATCTGTTGTGCAAATACTTCGGCGGTGCGCGCGGCAGCCGCGGTCATGATGTCGAGATTGCCGGCGTATTTCGGCAGATAGTCGCCGAGACCTTCGACTTCCATGAACACGGACACGCGGCGGCCGTCGAACACGGGGCCGTTTTTCAACGTATAGCCGGGTACGTATTGGCGTACTTCCTCGATCATGGCGTGCACGGAGGCCGTAATTGCTTCGACATCCGGATCGGTTTCGGTCAGGCAATGGATGGTGTCGCGCATGATCAGCGGCGGCTCGGCCGGATTGATCACGATGATCGCCTTGCCCACCGCAGCACCGCCGACCTGCTCAATCGCACGCGAGGTTGTGCGGGTGAACTCGTCGATGTTCTTGCGCGTGCCGGGGCCGACCGAGCGCGACGACACGGTCGCGACAATCTCGCCATACACCACGCGCTGCACGCGCGAAACCGCGTACACCATCGGAATGGTGGCCTGACCGCCGCACGTAACCATGTTGACGTTCATCGCCTGCTGATCGATCTGCGCGGCGAGATTGACCGGCGGCACGCAGAACGGCCCGATCGCGGCGGGCGTCAGGTCGATCACGCGCACGCCGCGCGCGGTCAGCTTGTCGGAATGTTCGCGGTGCACGTACGCGGAAGTGGCGTCGAAGGCGATACGGATGTCGTCGGCGGCCAGATGCGGTAGCAGGCCGTCAATGCCGTCGGCAGTCGTTTTCAGTCCCATCTCGCGGGCCCGCGCGAGGCCGTCGGAGTCCGGGTCGACGCCCACCATCCACACGGGTTCGAGCACCGCACTGCGGCGCAGTTTGTAAAGCAGATCGGTACCGATATTGCCGGGCCCGATCAACGCGCATTTGATCTTGCTCATTGAATGCATCCTCAAGGAAAAGACGGTGAAGCGCTTAGATGAAGCGCACGGAACAACTCCCGATGCCCTCAATCCGCATGTGCAACTGGTCGCCGCAAGCAACGGGAATCAATGCCGCCAGTGAACCCGACAGCACGACTTCTCCGGCGAGCAGCGGCACGCCGAGCTCGCCCAGCGTGTTCGCGAGCCATGCGACAGCATCGGCCGGGTGACCCAGCGCGGCCGCGCCGACTCCTTCCGCTACGCGCGTGCCGTTCTTATCGAGCGTCATGTGGCATGCGGCGAGATCGAGCCCGTGCGGCGAAACACGCTCATCGCCGAGCACGTAGACGCCGCATGACGCGTTGTCGGCCACCGTGTCGCCAATGCGGATCGCCCAATCACGGATGCGCGAATCGACGATTTCGAAACACGCGCCGACGGCTTCGGTTGCGGCCAGCACCGCTTCTCGCGTGATGCCCGGACCGCGCAAATCATCCTTCAGATAGAACGCAATTTCGCCTTCCGCGCGGGGTGCAATCAGTTTCGCGATCGGGATGTCCTCGCCGGCGACGTAGTGCATGCCGGACAGCAGCACGCCGAAATCGGGTTGGCGCACGTCGAGCATGTCCTGCACGGCCTGGCTCGTCACGCCGATTTTCTTGCCGACGATGGTTTCGCCCGCTTCGATGCGGCGTGCGACGAAGTGCTGCTGCACGCGGTAGGCGTCGGCGAGCGACAAGCCGCCGGCGCGGGCCGAGAACGGAGCGATCGGCGCGCGCTCGCGCCATGCGTGGTAAAGCTCGTCGCCGAGTGTGGCGTGAAGTGTCGAAGTCATGGCGAGCGCCAATAGAAAGGGAAAAACGCCGGGGCGGAACCTGAATCCGTCCCCGGTCGTGGCCTCAAAAGAGGTGCAATGAGATCAATTACCCGCGCCGCGAATCGCGTCGGGCGAGAAGTACGCTTCGGTCAGTTGCGAGCCGCGCGTGAGCACCGGCATCGGTTCCTGATTCGACAGACGGTCTGCGTAGTAGGCGCCTGAGATCAGATCGTGATAGAACACGGAGGTCGAGTAGAACGTTTTGGCGTCGAACGCGTAGAGCGTCGGGGCGAGGTTGGTGCGCCACAGCGTGCCGCGGGCGTCGTAGTTATCGGCGGTAACTGCGTTCCAGGTGTCTTCGTCGAGATACAGCACCCGTTTCGCGTATTGATGGCGATAACCCGACTTGAGCGTGGCCTGCAACACCCACACGCGATGCAGTTCGAAGCGCATGTATTGCGTGTTCTCGTGACCCTTGGTCAGCAGATCGGTGTACTTGATCGACGAGTCCATCAGCTTGTAGTTGTCGTACGGCACATACACTTCGCGCTTGCCGATGATCTTCCAGTCGTAACGCTCGCCTGACCCGTTGAAGAGGCGATCGTCGTCGACGGTACGAAAACCGCCTGGCCCCTCGGGCTGGTCGAAGCCGAACTCCGGCGCCTGGCGCACGCGTCGCGTGCCGGGGTTATACGACCATGTACGGCGCGTATCGGAGCCTTCCCGGTCCCACATTTCAAAGCCGGTGATGATCGTGCCGCGATCCGAGAGCGGCAGCATCGTGGTCTGGCGGAAGAAGCTCTTCGCGTTCAGCGTGTTCTTCGGATCGAAGTGGTCGGCGCTGCGCGGCCCGTAAATCGCGTACTGCACCTTACCCCATGCAATATTGCCGTCGGGGTAGACCACGGCCTGATCGTAGGTCGCGGTTTCGCCTTCGATCGCCGATGCGAAACGCAGATTCCACATCGCCTCGACACCGTGTTTCGGCACTGGGAATGGCGTGACCGGCGGGAAATCCTTCAGGCCGTTCTGGTCTTTCGTCATCGTGGTGGTGGGGGCGTACAGGCGGATATCCTTGTACACGGCGTCACCATAGCTGAAATCGCGGTGGCTCGGATAGACGGGAATCTTGAAACTGTCAGGATACTTCTTCAACAGCGCTTTCTCGCCGTCGGTGAGACGCGCTTCGTACTGCTGCATGTTCTGCGCGGTGATCACAAAGAGCGGTTTCTCGTTTGCATACGGATCGGGGAAGCGCTGGCCCGGCTTGTAGTCGACGCCCGGCGGCGTGCCGAACCATTTGCCGCTCCACGCGGGAATCGTGCCGTCGGCGTTGCCCGCGCGCTCGGCGCCCATCGGCGTGAGCGGACCTTCGAGTTTGGCGAGATCTTCCGGGCTGGTTTTGGCGAACGATGGGGCGCCCAGTGCGGTGGCGAGCGCGGCGGCGGCCGCGAACGCGCAGACGCGCAATGCGGGATTGAAAATTCGACTCATGACCAAATCCTCTTGCAGTAAAAAGACGGCTGATTCAAAGGGTGATGCATGCTGCAAAGCGCCTGATACGCTAGGCGCTCGTCAAGCTCGGCGCGCGGCGTCAGAACGAGTAAGTCGCTGTTGCAAGCACATAATCGCGATCGGCGAGCGGGCGATTGTTCGGGTCCGGCGTACCGAGAAATTTCGCGTAGACGATCCCGAGCTTCAGGTTGCTCAGGCGCGTGAAGTTCACGCCGACGGTCACGCGGTGGTCGCCCACGCCGGTCAGTGAACCCAGTGCACCGGAGAGCGCGGATTTGCCGGTGAAGTCGTCGGCATAGGTGAGCGGCACGTCGACGTCCCAGCCGTTGAACACGTTCTTGTAGCTGAGCGTCCATGCCACCTCGAAGGCGGCGGAATTGCGCGTGGCGTTGAGCGTCGTCGAGCCCATAATCGGCGTGAGGTTGCCAGCGTGCACATACGAGACTTCACCCACCAGCGTTTGTGATGCGGCAAGGAAGGTCGGTCCGATCGAATAGATCGCCGAAAGATTCGATTGCCATACGTCGCCGCGCGTCGACTGCGCACCCGTGGGTGTGTTCACGAGCACGGCGGCGCCTTGCCGGTACGACGTTTCACCAGCGACATTCACGCCGTTCAGATCGGTCGAGAAGCTCAGGCCGGTGAGTTTGATGTGATCGAAGTACTTCTGCTGGTACTGCAGCGTCGGGAAATACGTCGTCACGACACTCGGGTTCATGTCGTTGTAATGCAGGTAGTACGCACCGATTTCGGTGTCGCCGAACACGCGCCAGCGTGCGCCCACGCCCCACTGGTCGTCGCCGTTCGGCCGGATGTCGTTGCCGCGCGGAATCTGGAGGCCACCCGGCCCGATGATGTACTGCGCGCCGGGGCCGACGACGTCCGAGTAGCTCCAGAAGGCGCCGGGCGGCACGAGTCGGTTAGGCTGGAACGCAAACTGGTAATAGCCGAGCAGGCTGAAGTTAGGCGCGATTTGCCACTGCGTCGAAATTTGCGGCACGGGCAGCAGGATGTCCTTGACCTCCGCTCCGGCCACATAGCTGGCGGTCGCATTGGCTGGCCCCTGGGCGCCTGAGATGTTCGGAAAGAACACGCTCTCGCCCCACGCGACCACTTGTTCGCCCACCTTGACGTTCAGGCTCGTGCCGCCAAAGTGGATCGTGTCGTACGCGTAGGCTGCGAGCAGCTGCGGGTATCCGCCGGCAAAGTAGCTCGCGTCGCTGGTGAACTGGTTGTACGCGCCGCTATGGTTGACGGTGAAGGGCGCGTCGTTGTTGTTCGGGTGCTGGTATGCCTGATCGTAGAACACGTTGGCCCGCACGAAGATACCCCAGTCGTCGTGCTTGACGTTCACTTCGCCGAGCAGGCTCACCTGATTCTCGATCAGCTTGTTCTTCGCGAAGTTGCGGTCGCCGTCGTCGCCGTTGATGTTCGCGGGCGTCAGCAGATTGCCGCTCGGCGCGCGCGTGCGCATCCCCAGGCCATAGCCGAGCGTGAAGGTGTAATCGAGCGTGGTGTCCGCGCCGAGATTGACGGTGTCGCCCGCGTAAGCCGGGGTGGCGAAGGTCGTCATCGTTGCTGCGGACGCCGCTGCCAGCACGGCGAGCCTGCATGCCGCGCACACCGCGCGCATCGCCGGTGCGCGCTCTTGTGTTCTGTTGATCTGCATCCTGTCTCCTCTGTGGTCACATCTGAAATTTGTTGTGATCAGAGGTTAGGGGGCACGTGCGGCGCGAGAATCGTCAAAACGGACTAGTCGCTTGCCCCAGGGATGCGAGGCGTGCGCGAGCGAATGCGTCTACGGCTTGGTGGCGAACGCTTTGTGCAGATCGGTGGCGGCGAGAAAGGCGGGCACTTCGCCGCCGCCTTCGAGAATCAGATTGCTGCCCGAGGCATAGGCGGCGTGCGGCGAGGCGAGAAACAGGCATGCGGACGCAATGTCGCCGGGTTTTGCGAGCCGGCCGGCGGGAATCGTCGCGGTGATGTTGTCGAGCGAAGCCGCGCCGTCCGCCGATGAGGACCCTGTATGGCCGCTGGTGGCGGCTTCGGTTTCGACGAGACTCGGACTCACCGCGCACACGCGAACCTTGGGGGCCCATTCCACCGCGAGCGAGCGCACGGCATTCAGCAAGCCGGCTTTCGCTGCGCCATAGGCGGCTGTTCCGGGCGACGCCCGCAAACCGCTCACGCTGCCGTTGAACAGCAGGACGCCGCCTTCCGCTTGCTGTTGCATCAACGCATTCGCACGTTGCGCGAGTTGGAGCGGCGCCAGCAGGTTCAGACGGATGACGGCTTCGGTGAAGCGCGGCGAAGCCTGCGCAGCGAGTGCGAACGGCGCGCCGCCCGCGTTGTTGACGAGCACGTCGAGCCGGCCGGTTTCGCGTTCGATCCGCGCGAGCATGGCGTCGATGGTGTCGATGTCGCGCACGTCCGCAGCGATGAAGCGCGGGGCGTTGTCAGGCAAATCCGCATGTGGACTCTCTTGCGGATTTGTCTGCGAACCTGCTGCCGCGCTCGCAGGCGGTGTGCGTCCGCATATGTACACCGTTGCGCCTGCCTCCCTGAAAGCCTGTGCGATGGCCGCACCGATCCCTTTGGTGCCGCCTGTCACCAGCACCACCTTGCCGCTGAAATCGAACCCTGTCATTGCCGTTATCTCCCTCCGCTCATGTGGGGCCGATGGTAGGAGAAATGCGGCGCTGCCTCGTAGTCCGAAAAGACGATGTTTCGCTGCGGATTCGAAGGGATGATGCTTTCGCTAGCGACCCTCATACAATCTGCCGCGCGAAAGAGCGCGGCGCGCGGCAGCAGCCAACTTGCATGGCCGACACAGGAGACAAGCGCGCATGAACGCAACGCCCACCGAATCCCAACACGCCCGAAGCGCACGCCAGGTCCGGCAACGCGCCGGTAACCCTGCAGGCGCCCAAGGGGATTTTCACGGAAGTCCCTGGCGGCCTGACGCTGCATCACTTCGAGGCCGGCAGCGGCGCGCCCGTGGTGTTCATTCACGGCAGCGGCCCGGGCGCGAGCGGCTTCAGCAACTTCAAGCACAACTACCCGCAGTTCGCCGCCGCCGGTCATCGCGCGATCGTGGTCGATCTGCCGGGTTATGGCGCGTCGTCGAAGCCCACGGACGTGAACTACGCGCTCGACTTCTTCGTCGACGCGTTGCGCGCGCAGCTCACCGCGAACGGCATCGGCCGGGCGACCTTGCTCGGCAATTCGCTCGGCGGCGCGATCGCGTTGCAATACGCGCTCGACTATCCCGACGACGTCGACAGCCTGATCATGATGGCCCCAGGCGGTGTCGAGGAGCGTGAGACTTACTTCAGGATGGAGGGCATCCAGAAGATGGTGTCGCTCTTCACGAACCGCCAGATGAACCGCCTGACGATGCGGCAATTGCTCGAACTGCTGGTGTTCGATCGCAGCCTCGTCACGGATGCGCTGGTCGAAGAACGCCTCGCCGTGTGCGAGCAGCAACCGCCGGAAGTGCTGTCGACGATGCGCGTGCCGAATCTCACTGAACGGCTCGGCGAACTCAAATGTCCGGTGCTGGGTTTCTGGGGCACGGACGACCGCTTCAATCCAGCCAGCGGCGCGATGCGTTTTCTCGAACACTGCGCCGACGCGCGCTTTGTTCTGATGAATCGCTGCGGGCACTGGGTGATGGTCGAGCATCGGCGGTATTTCAATCGCGAATGTCTGGAATTTCTCGCGGAACGGCGCGCCGCTTGAGGCATGCTTCGGATGCGGCGTGCCGCAGAAACCCCAACTAAAACATGACGGAGACGGTATGACATTTCCCCATCAACTGTTCGACATGAGCGGCAAGGTGACCGCCATCACGGGCGGCGCGCGCGGCATCGGTGCGCAGACGGCCCGCACGCTGGCCGCGGCCGGTTCGGCGATCGCGGTCCTCGACGTGCTGACAGAGCCGGGCGAGAAACTGGTCGCCGAGATCAACGAGTCGGGCGGGCGCGCGGCGTTCTGGAAGATGGACGTCACGCAGGAAGACAACGTGCAGCGCGTGTTCGGCGAAATCGCCACGCGCTTTGGACGGCTCGACGCGCTGGTGAACAACGCCGGTATCGAAGGCGCGAATCTGCCCACGCACGAAATGACGCTGCAGCAATGGCAGAAAGTCATCGATGTGAATGTGACGGGCGTGTTTCTCTGCACCAAGTACGCGATTCCGCACATGCTGACGGCGGGCGGCGGCTCGATCGTGAATCTGTCGTCGATGTATGGGCTGGTTGGCGGGCCGGATGTGCCGGCTTACCACGCATCGAAGGGCGCGGTGCGGCTGATGGCGAAGACCGAGGCGATGCTGTACGCCACGCAGAACATTCGCGCGAATTCCGTGCACCCTGGCTTTATCCGCACGCCGTTGCTGGAAGAGGCGTTCGCCAAACTCGGGGATCCGGAGCAGATTTTCGCGCATATGAAAACGCTCGTGCCGCTCGCGAAGATCGGCGATCCGCAGGATATCGCGGCGGGCATTCTGTATCTGGTGTCGCCGGCCGGCCGCTATGTGACCGGCACGGAGTTGGTGATCGACGGCGGCTACACCGCACGTTAGGAGATCAGATGAACACCAGCGAAACCATGAAGGCTCGCCTCGTCGACTATATCGAGGCGTTCAACGCGGCCGACGCTGCACGCGTCGTCGCGCTGTTCGCCGATAACGCGAGCGTCGAGGATCCGGTCGGCACGCCCCTGAAAGAGGGCAAGAGCGAAATCGAAACGTTCTATACATACGCGACGTCAGTGGGTGCCCGGCTCGAACTGATGGCGCCGCCGCGCGGCTCGCACGGCAACAGCGCGTCGATCAGCTTTCGCGTGCATATCGCGGGGCAGGACGGCGGGCCCGCGCATATCGACGTGACCGATGTCATGGACTTCGACGCTGCTGGCAAGATTCTGCGCATGCGTGCCTACTGGGGTGCGGACGACTATCACGTGCTCGCGGACGCGAGCTGAACCGGCGCGATGGCGCTCTACGAGTTCAACGGCAAGCGGCCGCGCGTCGATCCGTCAGCGTACGTTCATCCAAGTGCCGTGCTGATCGGCGACGTGACGGTGGCCGCCTGCTGTTACATCGGGCCGCATGCGAGCCTGCGTGGGGATTTCGGCGCGGTGGTGGTGGAGCGTGGCAGCAACGTGCAGGATAGTTGCGTGCTGCACACCGGCGTGGCGAATGCTTGCCAGCTTGGCGTCGACAGTCATGTCGGGCACAGCGCGATCATTCACGGCGCGACCCTGGAACCGAACACGATGGTGGGCATGCATGCCGTCGTGATGGAC
Organism: Paraburkholderia sp. BL23I1N1; assembly: GCF_003610295.1. Taxonomy (NCBI): domain Bacteria; kingdom Pseudomonadati; phylum Pseudomonadota; class Betaproteobacteria; order Burkholderiales; family Burkholderiaceae; genus Paraburkholderia; species Paraburkholderia sp. BL23I1N1. The sequence continues at coordinate 6,591,711 of NZ_RAPV01000001.1, read as the reverse complement.
GGTGCCGTACTCGGCGCGACGAGCATCGTGGCCGCTTGCGCGTTCGTCAAGAAGGACTGGCGGGTGCCGGCGGGCGTACTGGTGGCCGGGGTGCCGGGGCGCGTGGTGCGCACCCTGAGCGAAGAGGAGATCGTGGCGAAATCGTCCGGAACCCGGCTTTACCAGCAGCTCGCGGCGGATTGCCTGCGCACCATGCGCAGCGTTTGAGATTCGACGCGGCCCATTGGGTGGCGCCAGTGTGGCATTAAAGTAGAAACGCAGCGGCCGGCGCAACACACGCGCCGGCCGCTGCGCTCTTCCATACCTATACTACGTCACATACCCCTGCGCCACATTGATCAACTGCACGCGATTGCGCACGTTGAACAATTGCCGCAAGCGCCGCAGGTGATAGTCGACGTTGTGCGGCGACAGCCCGAGGAAGTAGGCAATTTCCTTGTCGCGCTGACCCTGCACGACCGCCTTCAGCACCGCATGCTGCAAATCGCTCAGCGCGACGCGTTGCTGCTGCGCGGGCGCGATGCCGATCACGCTTTTCGCGTGCGTCCAGATGAATTCGTGGATCGTGTGCGCGAACATCAGCGTTTCGGCCACGATCGATTCCGTCATCCAGCGCGGGTTGCCGATCTCCGAGTTGAAGCACAGGCTCGCGCTCAGTTCCGGCTCGGGCAGCGGCATCTGCGTAAGAATCCCGCTTTTGCGGCCGGTGGCCTCCAGCAAGTCGATCAGCCCGCCGAGCCTTTCACTGCGCATCTGCGCGCGCGGCAGGTCGGCGCGCATGTCGGCGGTGTTCCAGAGGAACGGCATGCCGGTCGGCGACGCCAGCGCGACGCGCGGATCGAGCTCGAAATAACGCTCTCGGAAATAGCGCGTGAGCCATGTCTGCGACTCGTAGCTGGTCAGCACGAACATCGTCTTGTGATGCGCGGTGGTGCGCGTGGCCGAATAGCTGAACGAGTCGAAGCCGAGTTGCCTGATGCGCCGCCGCACGAATTCGATGCGGTCCTGCGCGCTGCCAAAACGCACCAGCGGGCTGATTATCGGTGCGGACCGCCGCGCGGCGGGCGAGGGCGTGCCAATCTCCTCCTCGGTGAAGAGCGTGAGAAAACCTGCGGGCGCCATGCCTGATGCGGTGCGGGCGGATGCCCTGGATGCTTCAGCCGCGTGGGCTGATTTCTCGGGTTGCCGCATGCCGGCCGGGTAAACCGGTTGTGCGGTAACCGCTGAGTTGTAAGCCGCCGACACGTGGCTGGCTTCGCCTTGCGGCGAGCCGGTCAGCCAATGCGGCAGCGTATCGCATTCGTGTTCCATGAAACGGTAGCTCCAGCGTTCGAAACGCGTGATGGACGACAACCTGGATGATTAACTATTTCCAAATATTACGGTAGCCGGTTCCTTGCTATCATTTTTGAGATCTTGCGCTGACCTCTAACCGGGACCTGGCTTAACCGGCAATACGGGTGTGACAGGGTTTGCTCATGTGCATACGGGACCTCCCAGGAATAGACGACGTGACGGCAAAAATTCCAAAACTGACAACGACGCTTGCTTACGACCGCTATATGGCGGGCCAGAAACTGGTGTCGAGCGTGGATCGCCCGTGGCGGCACCTGGTGCTGCGCTCGTACCTCGAACCCGCCGAGCAGGAACTGCTGGAGGCGCCTGGCCTGCAGGATGTCACGCTGATGACGCTCGGCAGCGGCGCCGAACACCTCGAGCGCAACCTGAACGGACGCTGGGAAAGCGCCGACCTGCGCGTGGGCGACGTCTGGTTCGTGCCGCCCGTGCCGATCGCGTGGCGCTGGCGTTCGATCAGCGATGAGCCGCTGTCGACCGTCCATTTGCACCTGGAGCGCAGCCTGATCGACAGCGTCGCCGACCAGATGGGGCTGGGCGGCTCACGCGAGCTGTCTCTTGGCGACGCGATGCAGTTTCATGATCCGTTGATCGCCGCGATGCTCGGCGCATTGCATCGCGCCGCGGGCGACCCTGCCGACTCGCGGCTGTACGTCGACGCGCTGGCTCACGCGCTCGCCGCTCATCTCCTGCAACATTACTCGCGCGGCCGTCGCGCCGAGGCCGGCCTGCCGCCGCAGCCCGAGCGCCTGGTGCCGCGCCGCATCCGCCGTGTAACCGATTACATTCGCGCCAACCTGGCCGCCGATCTGGCCATCGGCGAACTGGCCACACAGGCCGGGTTAAGCAGCTTTCATTTTGCTCGTGTGTTCCGCCGCGAAACCGGTGAAACGCCTCACCAGTTCGTCACGCGCTTGCGGCTCGAGGAGGCTGCGAGGCTGCTGCGCGCCACCGATCAGCCGGTGCAGCAAATCGCGATCGCGGTTGGTTTCGAGAACGCCAGTCATTTCTCCGTGCAGTTCAAGCGTGGCTACGGCGTCACGCCGCTTGCCTACCGGCTGCGCGGTTAAGAGTCGGGCTGCGCGGCTGGATGGTGTGGGCGGCTTGCCGGCGTGCGACGTTCAAGCGGCAGGCCGGCGATTGACGGCACGCGGGCCGTTCTCCGGCTGCGATACGCTGTACTGCCTGGCCGCGCGGGAATGCCTGGTCGCCGCATGACGCAGCGCATCGAGGCCAACCGCCGTGCATCATCGAGGGCAAGGTTCAATGAATCGCCGAAACGGCAATCACGTACTTTTCGCAGTTTGCTGCGCATTGCGCGGCTTGCAAACTACGAACTTTCGTGGCGCTATTGAGGACGGACCTGGCATGGGCAGGCCTTGACGCTGTTCCGGCCAGTTCCGGAGCCTTTGGGTTCAATATGTGGTTAGCATGAAGCCGCGCGCAACTGTTGTGCCTGTTGGATTGCAAGAGGTGACGGCGGTTCGTGGCGGGTCGCCATGAATGGGTTGTGGCCTGCGTGACGTGCGGTCGCCGCCGCCACTGGTTCAACTGGCCTGACCAGATGTACCGCAACTGTATCTGTCGAAGCCTTGCATCGGCCGACAGAATGTTGCGCCAGCGGCCTGGCCCCGGCCGGCGTCTGACCGATCTTTCCACTTAACCTTCACACCGGATACCCAGCGATGACCCGACTTCGAATCACCTCCTGCGGCCACGTCTTTACTGCCGAAACGCATCCTGACGCACCGCAAACGGTGGCCGCCTTTCTGAAGCTCCTGCCGTACCGTCAGAAGATCATCCACGTGCGCTGGAGCGGCGAGGGTTGCTGGGTTCCGCTTGGCGACTTCAAACTCGAAAACGACGGCGCGGCGGTCGGCTTTGAAAATCACACGAGCCATCCGTCGGTTGGCGACATCCTGTTCTACCCGGGCGGTTACAGCGAAACTGAGATCATTCTTGCGTACGGTTCGTGCTGCTTCGCGAGCAAGATGGGCCAGCTTGCGGGTAATCACTTCCTGACCATCGTCGAAGGCAAGGAAAAGCTGCGCGAACTCGGCACCAAGGTGCTGTGGGAAGGTGCGCAAGACGTGCTGTTCGAGAAGATCTGAAGTTCTTCGATGAAATGATGGCGTCGCGCTGGCTCCCGATCGAAGCGAAACGGCGGCGCCTCGTCAAATAGTTGTGTCTACCTCGGCGAGCGGCATCAGACCGCTTGCCGACTTGTCTCGTTCAATGCCCGTGTCTCGCACGGCGCTGCGTCACTCCATGTCACGTCGTTGGCTCAATACCCCTCCTCCCGGTTTAAGAAACGTTAGGAGCGTGTCTTAACGCCGCCTAAAAATATCCCGGCTGACCTAAGACGTTTGGCACTTTTCGTCCTAAACGCGGTATGTCGTTTGTCCTTATTCAAGCTAAAAAATCGCTTTTAGGAGTTGTCGTATTCGCCATCGTGTAAGCGGACGGCACACTAGGGGACTCGCGTTTGCCGGTCAGTGAACGTGCAGTGCATTCTTAAGTTTTTCTGCGTTTAAGTTAAATATTTAGGATGTCTTAAGAAAAATCATGGTGTCTGAATGTCGATAAAAATGATTGGGAGGAATGTTGAACAAGATCTATAAGACTGTCTGGAATAGAACGACCCGCACGTATGTGGCCGCGTCGGAGGTGGCGAAGAGCCGTGGCGCGAAGGGTGCGTCGGCGTGCGGTGCGCTGGCGGTCGCCGGCGCGGGGTTGTTGGGCGTACTGGCGTTTTCGCTGCCGGTGAGTGCTGCTGAGTGTGGAGCGGAGACGGGTTGTATCAAAGTGGATGAGGTTCCAGGCGCGCAATCTGCCGACACTGCGAAGCCGGTGACCGTCGATACAGCAACGCCCGTACAGTTGGCGGTGGCGATCAACAACGCGAGCGGGTTTGCGGGCAATCCGCCGGTTGCCGCGGTGCAGCGGGCGGGCCGTGCCCAGGCGAGTTCAATGAACCTCGGGGCGGTCTCTGCGGCGGCGTCTGTGATGGACTACATTGCCGTGAGTGCAAACGTCGTTCAGGGCACCTCCACCAGCGCGTCGAGCGATATGAACGCGATGGCCATCGGTCCAGCGGCGACAGCCTCCGGCGTCAATGCTCTTGCAGTTGGGGCGAAGGCTGTTGCGGGTCTCGTCGGTGCGACGGCAGTCGGCTCGGGTGCCGCCGCTCTGGCGGCGAATACCACCGTGATCGGTGCGGGCGCGTCGACCAGCGCCAAGGCAAGCAACGCTGCGGCGATTGGCTACAACGCCGACGCTGAAGGATTCAACACGTTGGCCTTTGGCACCAATGCGATGGCAAATGGAGGCTGTTCGGTTGCCATTGGCTATAACGCGTTCGTCGCTTCCGCGGCGGGGAGTTCGATGGCGTTGGGCACTAACGCATTAGTTAGTGCGGCCGGCTCTGTCGCCTTGGGTAACGACTCGGTGGCGGACAGGTTGAATTCGGTTTCAGTGGGCACTACCGCCCAGCGTCGCCAGATCATCAATGTCGCAAGTGGAACATTCGATTCCGACGCGGCGACAGTCGGGCAACTAAGAGGCGTGGCTGGGGCACTTGGGGGCAGCGCCGCAGTGAACCAGGACGGTTCAGTGACCGCGCCGGCCTATGCCATCGCAGGTTCTACCTGTAACGACGTCGGTGCGGCTTTAGCCGCGGTTGCGAAAAGCAGTGCAGCCGGCAGCGCCGACGCGCTCCAGTACGACTCCGCCAAGCACGATATCGCGACGCTCGGCAATGCTGGCACGCCTGTCAAGCTCACTAACATCGCGACTGGCGAGCTGACTGCAGATAGTTCGGACGCCGTCACCGGCGCGCAGCTTTACGGCACCAACCAGGCGGTCGCGCAAAATGCCGCGGACATTGCCGGCATCACCACGAACATCAACAACGGCACGATCGGTCTTGTTCGGCAAGACCCCGTTTCGCGTGACCTGACTGTCGCGAAAGCCACCGACGGCAAGCGCGTCGACTTCACCGGGACCGCCGGCTCGCGTGAGTTGCTCGGCGTGGCAGCGGGCACAACGGCGGGTTCCGCGGTCAATCTGAGTCAGCTCAGTCCGGTCGTCTCGTCGCTCGGGGACGGGGCCGCGGTCAATGCGGACGGTTCAGTAGCCGGCCCGACCTATCATGTTCAAGCCGGTACTCAAACCACGGTGGGCGGCGCGCTCAGCTCGCTCGACACCGGACTGTCGTCGTTGCAGACGCAAATCAATACCGGTACCGTCGGGTTGGTGACACAGGATCCAACCTCTCATGACCTTCTTGTCGGTGCAGCGACCGACGGGGGTCACGTCAATATGGCGGGCAGGGGGGCAATCGTTCAATATCGGGCGTGGCCGCAGGTGCGATCAACGCCGTCAGCGATCAGGCGGTGAACGGCTCGCAACTGTTCGCGACCAACCAGGCCGTGGCGCAGAACACCAGCGATATCGCCACCAATACCACCAGCATCACCAACCTCGATCAGCGCACCACAACCATCGAAGGAGACGTGACCAACTTCACGAATCAGATCACGAACGGCGAGATCGGGCTTGTCCAGCAAGATCAGGCGTCGCGCAATTTCACGGTCGCCAAAGATCTCGACGGCGCCAGCGTCGATTTCACCGGCACCGGCGGCGCGCGCGAACTGACCGGGATCGCGGCGGGCACCACGGATGCGTCCGCAGTTAACCTCGGCCAGTTCAAGCCGGCGGTGTCGGCGCTCGGCGGCGGCGCGCAGATCAACGCCGACGCTACGGTGACCGGCCCCACGTACCACATGCAGGGGGCCACGCAAACCACGGTCGGCGACGCGCTTGGCTCGCTCGACAGCGGGCTCACCACGCTGCAGCAGAGCATGCAGATCGACGGCATCGGCATCGTCACGCAAGATCCGGTGTCGCGCATCATCAACATCGGCGCGACCACGGGCGGCAGTCTGATTAACGTGGCCGGCACGGCGGGCAATCGCGTGGTCACCGGCGTGGCTGCAGGTGCGGTCAATCCCGCGAGCGCGGATGCAATCAACGGTTCGCAACTCTATACGCACGCGGCAAGTACCGCGGTGGCGCTCGGTGGCGGCTCGACGGTCAACCAGGACGGGTCGGTAACGGCTCCGTCGTACAGCGTGGGCGGCACGGTTGTGAACAACGTCGGCAGCGCGATCACCAATCTGGACGGCCGCGTGACGCAAAACACCAGCGACATCGCAGGCTTGCAAACCACGATCGGCACCATGAGCGGCACCGTGGCGAATGCGGTCCAGTACGACAGTTCCGCACACAACAAGGTTACCCTCGGCGGCACGGCAGCCAATACGCCGAAGGTTACGCTCACCAACCTGCAGGCGGGCGATGTATCGGCCACCAGCACCGATGCGGTCACCGGCGCGCAACTCTGGAACACCAATCAGCAGATTGGCAGCCTCGGTCAGCAGTCGGCGACCTCGGTCAGGCGGTGAAGAATACGCAGATCACCGGCAGCTCATATGTCGCCGTCAACAGCTCAGGCAATGCTGCGCAGGCGATCGGCAACGGTACCGTGGCGATCGGCGGCGGCGCAAAAGCGAGTGCGCCGAACTCGGTTGCGATTGGGGAAGGCTCGGTTGCCGATCTGTCGAACACGGTGTCGGTCGGTTCGAGCGGCAACGAGCGCCGCATCACCAACGTCGCAGCAGGACAAGCGCCCGGCGACGCCGTGAACATGCAGCAATTCCAGGGCGGCATGAACGAGATGGCGCGCAATGCGTATTCGGGCACGGCGTCGGCTATCGCGTTGACCATGGTTCCGGAGGTCGATGCGAACAAGAACCTCGCAATCGGTGTCGGAACGGCCGGCTATAAGGGCTATCAGGCGGTCGCAGTGGGTCTGTCGGCTCGTGTCACTCAGAGCATCAAGGTGAAGCTCGGTGCGGGCATCAGTTCTGCCACGACGACAGTCGGCGCCGGTGCGGCGTACCAGTGGTAGCGGGAGGAGGAGGCTAGGAAAAGACGGCTAGAAGAAGGCGAGAAGAACGCGCGCGGCTTGCGCGCGCGTTCTTCCGCTTGTCTGACACCCCGCACGTTCGATCGTGCGGGGTACAGCGCAACACTTACTTGAACAGTTTCATCGCTTGCGTGAGCGTATTGATCACGCCCCATGCCAGCGGCAGCGTGACATACAGCCAGAAGACGGCGAGCTTGACCTTGTTGGTCGGATGAGCGGCTTGAACGGTCGACATGCGAGTCTCCTTAGGCGCCTTTGGCGAGTTGTGCGTCGGTCATGTGGTGCTTGTCGTCGACGCGCTTGACCAGCAGGTTGCAGACAAAGCCGATCACCAGCAGCACAACCATGATGTGGATCGTCATCGTGTAGGCATCCGCCTTTGCCACGCCGTGCGCCACTTGATAGGCACGGATGTAATTCACCAGCACAGGGCCCGCAACGCCGGCCGCGGCCCAGGCGGTCAGCAGTCGGCCGTGAATGCCGCCGACGAACGCAGTGCCGAACATGTCCGCGAGATACGCAGGCACCGTCGCGAAGCCGCCGCCGTACATCGACAGAATCACGCAGTAGGCAAGCACGAACAGGGCGATCTGTCCGGATGCGGCAAAGCCGGGCACGAGGTAGTACAGCACGGCGCCGAGCGCGAAGAAGATGAAGTAGGTGTTCTTGCGGCCGATCCAGTCCGAAGCCGAGGCCCATACGAAACGGCCGCCCATGTTGAACAGCGACAGCAGCCCGACGAAGCCGGCGGCCGCGGCAGCCGTTACGGTGTCCTTGAAGCTCTCCTGAATCATCACCGAGGCCTGGCCGAGAATGCCGATGCCGGCCGTCACGTTCAGAAACAGCACCAGCCAGATCAGATAGAACTGCGGCGTCTTCAACGCCTGATCGATGTGAACGTGGTTGCGCGAAATCATCTTCTTCTGGTTGGTCGCGGGCGGCGTCCAGCCGGCCGGCTTCCAGTCCGCCGGCGGCACGCGAATCGCGAGCGCGCCAATCGACATCGAGATGAAGTACGCAATGCCGAGCACGACGAAGGTCTCGGCCACGCCGATGCTGGTCGCGCTGCGGAAGTGATTCATCAACGCCACCGACAAAGGCGCGGCAATCATCGCGCCGCCGCCGAAGCCCATGATCGCCATGCCGGTCGCCATGCCGCGACGGTCCGGGAACCAGCGGATCAACGTCGACACCGGCGATACATAGCCGAGACCGAGTCCGATCCCGCCGATCACGCCGTAGCCGAGATAGAGCAGCGCGATCTGATGCAGATGCACGCCGAGCGCTGAGACCAGGAAGCCGCCGCCGAAGCAGCACGCGGCGGTAAACATCGTGCGGCGCGGGCCGACATGTTCGAGCCATTTGCCGGCAAACGCCGCCGACAAACCCAGGAACACGATCGCCAGCGAAAAGATCCAGCCGAGCGAGGTCAGCGACCAGTCGTCAGCGGTGGATTGGGTGATGCCGATGACTTTGGTCAGCGGACCGTTGAACACGGAGAAGGCGTACGCCTGGCCGATACAGAGGTGAACGGCAAGGGCCGCGGGCGGAACCATCCAGCGCGAGAACCCCGGTTTCGCAATGGTGGCCTGTTTGGAAAAGAATGGGGCAGAGCCTGAATGGCCGTTCGGCTCGGTGATACTACTCATGGTCGGTCTCCGGTGAGGAATTCTTTGTTATCGGCGCTTCATACACAATGCTTGAGTGCCCGGCGTAAAAATTGCTGGCCGACGCCTTGCAAATATATGCATTCGAATGTCATATATAGTATGCATATTTAATACAAAACCCGATTCGACGAACAATAGGATGTGGATTTGGCCTTTGCAATATGAGATGTAAATGCATAATGCATTAGCTTGTTGAAATTCGACCGTAATCTGTCGAATTGCGGCAATGCGGCATGACGCCTCGGAATGGGCTAGCGGACACGGGGGAAGTTGGACGCCGGAATCGGCAGGCAGGCGGAAATAAGAAAAAAGCGGGCCGGCGTTGGCATCTTCGCCAAGCCGGCCCGCTGCAACAGTTACTAGCTATCGAGTCGAATCAGGCGACCGTGCGCCCGGTCTTCATCTTCGCTGCCACCAGCACCGAGATCAGGCAGCCGATCGCGAGATACGCCGCCACCGGATGCCAGGAGCCGCCGGCAAAGCTGACCAGCGCCACCGCGATAAACGGCGTGAAGCCGCCGCCGACCACGCTCGCTACCTGATAACCGACGCCCGCGCCGCTATAGCGATACTCGGTGCCGAACAGTTCGGTGAACATGGGTTGCTGCACGCTTACGACCATGTCGTGGGCGACGTTGGCGAGCATGACCGCGAAGATCACGATCCACACGGTCGAGCGTGCTTCGAGCGCGAGAAAGAACGGCACTGCGCTGAACATGCCGACCAGCGCGCCGGCGATATACACGCGGCGGCGGCCGAAGCGGTCCGCGAGCCACGCAAAGCAGGGAATCGTCACGCAACTCACCGCGCCGACCAGCAGGCCGATCGAGAGGAAGAATTCGCGCGGCATGTGCAGATTGGCCGTCGAGTAGTTCAGTGCGAACGCCGTCACGATATACATCGTGAACAACTCGGCAAGGCGCAACGCGATGATCAGCAGGAACGCCTTGGGGTGCTTCAGCAGAGCCTCGACGATCGGCAGCCGCACACTGCGTTCGCCGTGCTCGCCAACCTTCTCGACGAACTCCTTCGATTCTTCCATGCTCGAGCGGATCCACAGCGCGATCAGCACCAGCACCACGCTGAACAGAAAGGGCAGGCGCCAGCCCCAGCTCAGGAACGCGGCGTTGTCCATCGAGCGGCTGATGATCGCGACAAGCCCGGTCGCGAGCACGAGACCCACGCCATAGCCGACCTGCACGCCGCTGCTGTAGAACGCCTTTTTCTTCTCCGGCGCGCTTTCCACCGCCATCAACGCCGCGCCGCCCCATTCGCCGCCAACCGCGAAGCCCTGGATCGCACGCAACGTCACGAGCAGCACCGGCGCCCACCAGCCGATGCTGGCGAAGGCCGGCAGCAGGCCGATCGCCGCGGTGGAGAGGCCCATCATCATCACCGTGAGGACCAGCATGCGCTTGCGTCCAAGCCGGTCGCCGTAGTGGCCGAACACGAAGCCGCCGAGCGGCCGGAACAGAAAGCCGACACCGAAGGTCGCGAATGCGGCGAGCGTGCCCATCGCCGGGCTGACCTTCGGGAAGAACTCGGCGTTGAAGACGAGCGCGGCGACGATGCCGTACAGCAGGAAGTCGTACCAGTCGACCACGGCGCCGACGAAGCTGCCGAGCGCCGCTTTGCGTGCGCGGCTGCGCGCCGTGCGGTTGTCGGCCATGGCCGTTTTCGGCGCATTTGGGAGGGCGGTACTCATGACGGTGTCTCCTTCAAATTCTCGGGTGCTGTCTGGAAGCGCGCGGCGCAGGCGAGGTTGATGCAGGGCAGTGGCCGCCACGGGCCCATCACAGGATTCCCGAAGGTTAATGATGGGACGCCGTTCCCACAATCCGCATTCAGGCGAAATTGCGCGATCATCGAACGCAGATGCGCGCATAGCGCGCGTTTTGCGCGTTTACACCGAGCTTCATCGGTTTGGACGAGCAGACGAACCGCCGGCAAGCTGCTCGTGCTACCTTGAATATGTGATCCTAAAAACAACATCAACTGATATACTACATACGGAATATTGATTTTTGCGGCGTTGCAGCATATGATTGAGTCATCTGTTCACTTAATCATTCGGAGTTGCAAATGGAATTTGTTCCTCTCGCGCTGCTTGCCGCTGCTGTTGTGGGTTTAGGCTTTGCCGCCACCGTCCTGCTGACCCGCTGGATTCCTCAACCGGTTGCGCAGCTTGCAGCGCAACATGGCCGGTTCATCGGCCTGGGCGAGCAAGACGGCGGAATGGCTGCGGCGGCGCCGTATCGTAAGCGTGTTCAACAAGAGGCGATGAATGTCGTCAAAACTTCAAACTGAAGCAGTGGCTACACCCCTGACGCTGTCGTTGCAGCCGATCAGCGCGAGCGCGAGCTTGCGCGATCAGGCGTACGTCATGCTGCGTCAGGCTATTGCCGACGCGGATATCTATCAGACGCATGAGGAAATCCGCCTCGACGAGCGCGTGCTGAGCGAATCGCTGGGCGTGAGCCGCACGCCGGTGCGCGAGGCAATGACGCTGCTCGAACAGGAAGGTTTTCTGCGCATGGTGCCGCGGCGCGGCATCTACATCGTGCGCAAGAGCAAGCGTGAGATCGTCGAAATGATCCAGATGTGGGCCGCGCTCGAAAGCATGGCGGCACGTCTTGCCACGCTGCACGCCACAGACGAGGAAATCGCCCGCCTGCGCCACATGTTCGACCATTTCCGCGACGCCACGCCGGCCGAGCACATCGCCGAGTATTCGGACGCCAACATCGCGTTTCATCAGGCAATCGTCGAGTTGTCGAAGTCGCAGATCATTCTCGACACGATCAAGAACATCTTCATCCACGTGCGGGCGATTCGCCGTATGACCATTTCGCAAAGCGACCGCGCGTCGCGTTCGATCGTCGACCACCTGCGCATCACCGAGGCGCTGGAGCAGCGCGACACCGAGCTGGCCGAACGGCTGACGCGGCAGCATTCGCTCGATCTGGCGGCGTTTGTCGAAGCGAATTGCGATTTTCTGGATTGACGGCGGGTTAGGCGCCTGATTGGCGTTACGGATCAAAAGAGGCCTGCGGTGAGGACATCACCGCGGGCCTTTTTGTTTCTCTGACCTGCATGGGTCGGGGGAGGCCGGCCAGCACATGGCGCCGCCGCGTTGCGCCACCAGAATCGTCTCCCCAATGCCGCGTCCAGCCGGCGTCTTCTGTACCTGTCCATGTTCATCGTCTCCCCGTTTGGACGCCGTCAACCTGCAGTACGGGTTAAGCCCTGCTTGACGCTCCGTGAAATATAGTATGTGATATATCAAAAAGCCGGAAATGCACAGCGACTCAGTGTTTTCCCTCGGATCAAGAGCACGTGCGTGGTGTTATTTCGCTGCAATGTAGACCCGGCAGGCATTCAGCACGAAAACTCCGGAACAGCAGTATCTTGAAATCGATCTTGATTGAATGTGATATATCACATACCGTATGTATCGAGGCTACCCAGGCATCCACGCTAGTGGACGTTATCGAAGCGGGCGCGTCGGTCGATAACCGCTGCACAAAACTGACTGATCAGGAGACATGACATGAGCAAAGCACTCGACGGCGTGCGCATTCTCGATTTCACGCATGTGCAATCGGGGCCGACCTGCACGCAATTGCTCGCGTGGTTCGGCGCGGACGTGATCAAGGTGGAGCGGGCCGGTGCCGGCGACATCACGCGCGAGCAACTGCGGGATATTACCGACGTGGACAGCCTGTACTTCACGATGCTCAATCACAACAAGCGCTCGGTCACGATCGATACCAAGAACCCGGAAGGCAAACTGGTGCTCGAGGCGCTGATCCAGAAGTGCGACGTGCTGGTGGAGAATTTCGCGCCGGGCGCACTCGACCGGATGGGCTTCACGTGGGAGCGGATTCAGGAATTGAATCCGCGCATGATCGTGGCTTCGGTGAAGGGTTTTGGCCCGGGTCCTTATGAGGACTGCAAGGTCTACGAGAACGTCGCGCAATGCGCGGGCGGTGCGGCCTCGACCACCGGTTTCGACGACGGTCCGCCGGTGGTGAGCGGCGCGCAGATCGGCGACAGCGGCACGGGTTTGCATCTGGCACTCGGCATTGTCACGGCGCTCTATCAGCGTACGCAAACCGGGCGTGGGCAGAAGGTGCTCGCGGCGATGCAGGACGGCGTGCTCAACCTGTGCCGCGTGAAACTGCGCGACCAGCAGCGGCTCGAACGCACGGGCACGATGAAAGAGTATCCGCAATATCCGAACGGAACGTTCGGTGAAGCGGTGCCGCGCGCGGGGAATGCTTCAGGCGGTGGTCAGCCGGGCTGGATTCTGAAATGCAAGGGCTGGGAGACGGATCCGAATGCGTATATCTACTTCATCACGCAGGCGCCGGTGTGGGCGAAGATCTGCAACGTGATCGGCAAGGAAGACTGGGCCACCGATCCGAATTACGCGACACCTGCCGCGCGCTTGCCGCATCTGAAGGACATCTTTGCCGAGATCGAACGCTGGACCATGACCAAGACCAAGTTCGAGGCCATGCAGATCCTCAACAAGTACGACATTCCTTGCGGGCCGATCCTGTCGATGAAGGAAATCGCCGAAGAGCCGTCGCTGCGCAAAACCGGCACGATTGTCGAAGTGGATCATCCGACTCGCGGCAAGTATCTGACGGTTGGCAATCCTATCAAACTGTCTGACAGCCCGACCGAAGTCAAGCGCTCGCCGCTGCTGGGCGAACATACCGACGAGGTGATGACCGAACTCGGCTACTCGCCCGAACAGATCAGTGCATTGCGCACGGCTGGCGCGATTTGAACGTTCAAGGAGCGACATATGGATACGTGGATGCGTTTCATGTCGAACGACGGTAGCGTCGTGTTCGGCCGGGTGGAAGGCGGTTATCTGCACGAGTACGAAAGTCTCGATCAACCGGTGCCGACCGGCGCTGTGCTGTCGACCCGTGCACTCACGCCGCTCGCGCCTTGTGCGCCCCGCAAGATCGTCGCGTTGTGGAATAACTTTCACGCGTTAGCGGCGAAGCTCGACAAGCCTGTGCCGGCACACCCGCTATTTCTGCTGAAGCCGGCGGAATCGGTGATCGGTTCGGGTCATGCGATCCGGCGGCCGCTCAGTTACGCGGGCAAGATCGTCTACGAAGGTGAGCTAGGCATTGTGATCGGGCGGCGTTGCCGCGATGCAAGTGCCGAAGAAGCTGCGGATTCGATCTTCGGCTATACGCTGGTCAATGACGTGACCGCTGCCGATCTGCTGAACGAGAATCCCCACTTCCCGCAATGGTGCCGGGCAAAGGGCTTCGATACGTTCTGCTGTATCGGACCTTCGATCGTTTCCGGATTCGACTGGCGTTCTGCGCGTCTCGTGACAATGCTCGACGATGTGGAGCGGCAGAACTATCCGCTCTCCGATATGGTATTTTCGCCTGCCGAGCAGGTGCGTCTGATTTCGCAGGACCTTACGCTCGAGCCAGGGGACGTGATCGCGTGCGGCACGTCGGTCGGCGTTGGATCGATCAAGGACGGCGCGACGGTAACGATCACGGTCGACGGAATCGGCACACTAAGTAATACGCTGGCCGCTGTGTGCGAGGTAGCGGTATGACGCGACGGCCTGGGCTCGTTGCGTTGCTTGGCAGCGCCATGGGGCTCGCTGTCATGTTGGGCGGGTTCGCCTGTTATTTTTCGGTGATGGCGCAGGCGTCTGCGTCCGTGACAGCCCAGGCGAACGTCGAGCGTGTCGAACTCTATGCCGCGGTGTTCATCGGTGCGTTGGTCTTCGCCACATCCGCCATCGCATTCTTCAAGTTGCGCGGCGCGTTGGACCTGAGCGTGGCAGCGCGTCCGGGCCACGGCATCGTCAACGTGTCGGCGCTGCTGCTGTGTGGATGGCTTGGCTACGGTTTCGTCACTGAACAGGCACAGCCGTTCGGACTCGCTGCGTTGCTGGCGATGAGCGTGCTAGCGGCTGCGCTGGGCACGCATCTGATGGTGACTCGTGGGTACTCGAATGAGCGCGATTCGCACATTCATGCATTCGCCGGCCGCTGCCATGGATTTGCGCTCGAGCGGCACGGACTGTTGGCACGTATCGAATGGCACGGTGGCGAAGAGCAAACATGGGCGCTGCGCGAGATAGCGCCCGGCATGATCCGCGCGGCATCACACCGGCACCGCCGCGGCTGGCATAACACCGGGAACATGGGTGTACAAAAGCGCGGAACTGTCCGCCTACGTTTCATTCACCGCGCGATATTCCGTCAAAGATGAATACACCGGCGCGTCGAGCGGCAGGCAGCGTGATTGGCAGAAGCGCCTCGCCGACGCCCTTACTCGCCGGCTGCCGCGAACTCGCTGTAATACCAGGCCTTCTTGCTCAGGATCATCTGGGCGAGAAACTCGGCGTCGTACGCCTTGTGAAGATGCGCGTGAAATCGCTCGATGTAGGCCGTAATGCGTGCGGCTTCACTATTGAATTCCTTCAGCACGTCGAGGGTGACCTGATCCCAGCGGAACCGCAGGCCGAGATCGCTGAAGGCAGCGTTGTACGCGCTCAGATGGGCGTCGTCGGGACTTTGCACCGTAGCGCGTGCAGTACGCGTGCCGGCATGAGACTCAACCGAAGCGTGATTCATGATCGGCCTCCTGGGCTGACAAGTAAGGGAACTCACTTGCAGCATAGGGATACTGATCAACGTGCAATAGTTAAAGTTTTAATGGCTTTCCATAAACTACTGCTTATAGACGCTCAATTCCTTCACGCGAGTGATCTTCTCGATGAGACTCGCGCCTTCTTCCATCAGGAAGCGTTTGAAGGCGACGGCGACCGGCGGCAGGCGCTTGTTCTTCCGATGCACGACGTACCAGTTGAGCATGACTGGAAAGCTCTCGACGTCGAGTACGACCAGATGGCCGAGTTGCAACTCGAGACTGATCGTATGCGCCGAGAGAAATGCGATGCCCATGCCGGCGATCACGGCCTGCTTGATCGTCTCGGTGCTCTTGATCTCCATGGCGATCTTGAGATTGGAGAGGCGGCCGGCGAAGCCTTCCTCCATCGAATTCCATGTGTCCGAGCCGCGTTCGCGCACGATAAAGGCCTCGTTCGCCAACTGGCTCATCTTGATGTTGCGCTTGTTCGCGAGCGGATGCGTGGGCGCCGCCACGATCACGTAAGGGTGCGGCGCGAACGGTTCGTTGGTCGCGTCGGTTTCGTGCGGCGGACGCACCATGACCGCGAGATCGGTCTGATTGGTCGCGAGTTGATGCAACAGTTCCGCGCGATTGTGCACCGCGAGATTGAGCGCGACACCCGAGTAGCGCCGCGTGAATTCGGCCAGCAGGCGCGGGAAAAAGTAGTCGCCGGCACTGATCACCGCGACGTTCAGCTTGCCGCCGGAGACGCCCTTGAGCTGGCCCATCGCCTCGTCGACTTCGTGGAACTGCTGAATGATCGCGCGGCTGTAGTGAAGCATCTCGGTGCCGGCCGGCGTCAGATAGATTTTTTTGCCGAGCTGCTCGAACAGCGGCAGCCCTGCATGCTCCTCGAGTTGCCGGACCTGGGTGGAGACGGCGGGCTGCGTGAGGTGCAATTCTTCCGCGGCGCGCGAGAAGCTCAGGTGGCGCGCCACCGTTTCAAAGACCTTCAGTTGCCGCAGCGTGGCATTGCGCATCGTCATGGCCAATGTATAAGCAAATGTGAATCAACATAATAACAAACTTTAATTATTAGTAATTCAGCAATGACCCTAGCATGGGTCTTATAAGAGGCGGAATTGCTGGCGTGATACTCGGGTTAACGCTCGGATTCGAGGCGTGGCGCGGGTGGCAGCGAAGATTTTCAGGCAGCGCCGATACTTAATTGATTGGAATAAAGAATTGATCTGCAAAGCGATGATTCAAGCAGAACAGTTTTTAAAATAATGCGAATTAAAGACGAAATATTAAATGTCGCCGAATGGCAAGGCTATTCGGGTCGTAACCATAAGGTGAGACGTATACAGTGCGGCGCGAAGTCGGCTCGCACCATATAAATGGCGGAGACAAGGCTCATGGACGACAACAATCAGCAAACCACGACTCGCGTTTTCTGGGCGAACCGCTGGTGGCAGCTCGTCATCGGCATGATGTGCATGGCATTGGTGGCCAATCTGCAGTACGCATGGACGTTGTTCGTCACGCCGATGAATGCGCGGCATCACTGGGGTGAAGCGTCCATTCAACTCGCCTTTGCCATCTTCATTCTCACCGAAACGTGGCTCGTGCCGGTAGAGGGTTGGCTGGTCGACAAGTTCGGTCCGCGCCCGGTGGTCGCCGGCGGTGCGGTATGCGCGGGCCTCGCATGGGTCATGAATTCGTATGCGACGACCTTGCCGATGCTGTATGTGTCGGCGGTCATTGCCGGGATTGGCGCGGGCGGTGTGTACGGTACGTGCGTCGGCAATGCGTTGAAGTGGTTTCCGGATCGCCGCGGTCTCGCGGCCGGCCTGACGGCGGCAGGTTTTGGCGCCGGCGCGGCTGTCACCGTGATTCCGATTGCCAGCATGATCACGCGCTCGGGATATGAACATACCTTCTTTTTCTTCGGCGTCCTACAGGGTGTTTGCATACTCGCGCTCGCGTTGCTGTTGAAGAAACCGAATTTGCGCCCGCAAGCTGCACCGAAGAAGAAATTCGCGGTCACCAAGGTCGATTACACGCCGGGCCAGATGATCAAGACGCCGGTGTTCTGGGTGATCTATGTGTCGTTCGTTGCGGTGGCGGCGGGCGGCCTGATGGCGACTGCGCAAATCGGTCCGATCGCGAAAGACTGGGGACTCGCACGCATCCCGATGACGATCTTCGGCATGAGCTTGCCGCTGCTGACCGCCACGCTTTCTATCGACAACATTTGCAACGGCTTTACCCGTCCGCTGTGCGGTTTCATCTCCGACAAGCTCGGCCGTGAAAACACGATGTTCGTGATCTTCATTGGCGAAGGCCTCGCCTTGCTCGGCCTCATGCAGTACGGCAGCAACCCGTATGCGTTCATGACGTTCGCCGCGCTGATTTTCCTGTTCTGGGGCGAAATTTTCTCGATCTTTCCGGCGATCTGTGCCGACACGTTCGGCAGCAAATATGCGGCGGCAAATGCGGGCACGCTGTACACAGCAAAAGGTACGGCGTCGCTGCTGGTGCCGATTGCTTCGGTGCTGTCGGCCACAGGCGGCTGGAATCTCGTCTTTATCGTTTCCGCCATCGTCACGATCGCCGCGGGCATCTCGGCGAAGTTCATTCTCGCGCCCATGCGTTCGCGCTGGATCGAATTGCACAACGAGCCCCAGGGCGTGCTGGCCGTCGCCGGCAGCAAGTCCTCGCGGCTGAGTCAATGGCCCGAACAGTCAGGGGAATAGGGTGAGCTGCCCGCGCCCTGCAGTGACGTTATGAATGTCTCGCTGCAGCAACTCAAGGTGTTCGTCGCCGTCGCGCGTGAACGGAGCTTTACGCGCGCGGCGCGCGAGTTCGATCTGACGCAGTCGGCGGTGAGCCGTTGTGTGCGCGAACTTGAAGACGCGGTCGAATTGAAACTATTCGACCGCACCACCCGCCAGGTCGCACTGACTCATGCGGGCGCGAGTCTCGAGCGCCGAATCGGCCGCCTGCTCGATGAAATCGATCTGACGCTGCGCGAGGAGCGTGCCGCTTACGAAGGACACACCGGCGTGGTTGTGCTGGCGAGCAATCCCGTGCTGTCGTCGAGTTGGGTGGCGCAGGGGCTTGCCCGCTGCGCGTCGGCGTTTCCAGAGCTGATCGTGTCCGTCAAGGATCAGGCGCAAAGCAACGTGCTCGCGAGCGTCGAACAGGGCGAAGTGGACTTCGGCGTGGTCTCGGTAGCGGAGCCCCTGAGCGCCGATCAGTTGCACGCGCAAGTGGTTTTCACAACGCCGCTGCACGTGGTGATGCCGCCCGCGCATCCGCTGGCGCGGCACGCCGGCGTTGCGTGGAGCGCATTGCAGGATTGGGCGCTTGTCACGCTGAACGCCGATGCGGGCATGCGCGCGGCGTTCGAGCTCGCCCTCGGCGCGCGCGGCATGAAGGGACGGCCGGTGCAGGAACTCGGACACGTCGCGGCGGTGTCGCGCATGGTCGAGCTGGGCATCGGCATCGGCGTTTTACCCGTCGGTGGACATTGGCCCGCGCCCGCCGCGTCGCTAGTGAGCCGGCCGCTCGTTCCTGAGATCAATCTGACGACGCTGCTCGTGCAACGCCGCAACCGCTCCCTCAGACCCAACGCAGCGGCGGCGTGGGCACAGTTCGCTGCGCTCGCCGATCCGCTGCCCGTCAGCCCACGCGACATTCCATACAAGGAGCTTCATGATGGAAACTGAAACCGACCTCAGGCGCCATGATCTGTTGATCGACGGCAAGCGTTTGCCGCCCGGCACGGGCGAATATTCCGTCGACATCAACCCGGCGACCGAAGAGCCGATTGCGCTGGTTGCGCAAGGCAGCGCCGCCGATGTCGATACCGCGGTACTCGCTGCGCGTGCCGCGCTGAAAGTGTGGAACGCGATTCGGGCGGCCGAACGAGGCCGCATCCTGATGCGTTTCGCCGGCCTGATGCGCGCGAATCTGGACGAGCTCGCCGCACTCGAAAGTCTCGACGCCGGCAAGCCGATTTCGGCGGTGATGCGCCAGGATATTCCCGCGGCGATCGATACGCTGGAATACTACGCAGGCTGGTGCGACAAGATCAACGGCCAGGTGGTGCCGGTGCGTCCCGACGCGTTGACTTACACGCTGCGTGAGCCGGTCGGCGTGGTCGCCGCGATTGTGCCGTGGAATTTCCCGCTGATGATCGGCATGTGGAAAATCGCCCCCGCGCTGGCATGCGGTTGCACGCTGATCGTCAAACCGGCGGAGATTACGCCGCTAACCGCGTTGCGCATCGGCGAACTCGCACTCGAAGCGGGCGTTCCGCCGGGAGTACTGAACATTGTCACTGGCAAGGGGCGGGTAGTCGGCGATGCGCTGGTGGCGCATCCCGGCGTCGATAAAGTAACGTTCACGGGCTCGCCTTCCGTGGGGCGCGGTATTTTGCAGGGCGCGGCCGGCAATTTCAAGCGCGTTACGCTGGAGCTCGGCGGCAAGTCGGCGAACCTGATTTTCCCGGATGCCAATCTCGACAATGCGGTGCGAGCGGCGGCGTCGGGAATTTTCTTCAACACCGGCCAGGTATGTTCGGCCGGCTCGCGCATTCTGGCGCATCGCGATGTCTACGACGAAGTTGTCGAGCGTCTCGCGGCGCGTGCAAAGGCGATCAAGGTCGGCGATCCGGCTGCGCGCGAAACGTCGATGGGGCCGCTCATCTCCGCCGCGCAGATGAAAACCGTGCTCGGCTATGTCGAGACAGGGCGCGCCGAAGGCGCGTCACTCGTGGCTGGCGGCGCGCGTGTGGGCGAGCGCGGCTTCTTCGTCGAGCCGACAGTGTTCGCCAACGTCGAGCATGAAATGCGCATCTCGCAGGAGGAGATCTTCGGGCCGGTGGCATCCGTGATTCGCTTCAACGACGAAACCGATGCGATCCGTATCGCCAATGGCACGTTGTACAGCCTCGCGGCCGGCGTATGGAGCGCGGATATCGGCCGCGTGCATCGGGTGGCGCGTGAGCTGAAAGCGGGCACGGTGTGGATCAATACCTACGGCTATACCGACGTGCGCCTGCCGTGGGGCGGTTCCGGCGATTCCGGTTTTGGCCGCGAGCATGGCGACGTGGCGATTGAAAACTTCACCGAGCCGAAGGCGGTGTGGCTGGCGATCGATCAATAGGGATCAATAGGGATCAATAGCGGATCAATAGCGGATCAATAGCCATGAAAAAAGGATCGAACGCGTGGCGTTCGATCCTTTCCTGAAAATTAAGACTTCGTTCGAAGCGAAAACCTGCGCTCAATCACCCTGCAATGCCATCCGTTCGCGCAGTTTGACGAGAGCAAGCACGACGTCGATCGTCGGCGTGGGCTCGCCAACGAGACGGCCCATTTCCTGCACCACCGTCAATAGCGGATCGATCTCCATCGGACGGCGATTCTCGAGATCGACCAGCGTCGAGGTCTTATGCACGCCGACTGCGCCCGCACCGTCGATACGTTTTTCCACATCGACCCGAAAATGCACGCCGAACTGATCCGCAATGCGCTTGGCTTCCAGCATCATCGTGCGCGATACCGCACGCGTGCCGGGGTCGCTGGTGAGGATGTCGAGCGTGGCGTGCGTCAAGGCGCTGATCGGGTTGAAGCACAGATTCCCCCACAACTTGAGCCAGATTTCGTCGCGGATATTGTCGCGGATCGGCGCGTCGAATCCCGCTGCCTGCATGATCTCGTGCAACTGCTGGATGCGCGGTGTGCGTTCACCGCTCGGCTCGCCGATCGGGAATTTCTTGCCGTACACGTGCTTGATGACGCCCGGCTCGACGATTTCGGCAGCGGGATACAGCACACAGCCGATCGCGCGTTCGGGGCCGAGGCGCGACCACTGGCTGCCGTCCGGATCGATGCTGGCGAGGCGTGTGCCGGCGAATTTTCCACCGTGCTGGTAAAAGTACCAATACGGAATGCCGTTGACGCCGGTGACGATCGCCGTGTGCTTGCCGAGGAGCGGCTGCATCGTGTCGACCACACCGGGCAGCGAGTGCGCCTTCAGCGTGACGACCACGACATCCTGCACGCCGAGTTCGCGCGGGTCTGACGTACAGCGTACCGGCACGCTATAGGTTTCGCCGTCCATGATCAGGCGCGCGCCGTGCGCGCGCATTGCAGCAAGATGCGCGCCGCGCGCGACGAAACTCACATCCGCGCCGGCTCGGGCCAACTGCACGCCCATCAAACCGCCAATCGCTCCTGCTCCGAAGATACAGATCTTCATGATGCCGCCCCTGTGACGATGAAAAGTCGCTTGCCCAATGCCGCATCGGGTCTTGCCGCGGCGGCGGGTCATTCTTCGAGCATAGGGGTGCAGGACAATTGCTGATAGTTAAAGTTTCTGCGGCCGAACATTAGCTATCGTTTATGGTTGCGCCAGTGGTCCGGCTAGCATGCTGGTGCCGACGGACGGTGCGAGAGGATGCCGTACAGTCGGAGCATGACAGGTGAGATCGTTCGGTAAGCTTAGTACTTGTTATTGCGCTGCGAATCAGGCGTGTTACGTCCGCCGAACCAGCAAAAAGCTCACACCGATTGCCGCCAGAAACGTCCCGCAGCAGCGATTGAACCACCGGCGAACCTTGGTGCGAACGAGCCACTTGCCAAGGTGCATGCCGGCCCAGGAATAGAGCGCGATCGCCACCCATTCGAGGATCAGAAAGCTCGCGCCGAGCACCGCGAACTGCGGCAGCATCGGCTTGGCGATATCCACGAACTGCGGCAAAAATGCGGTGAAAACCAGAATCGCCTTCGGATTGCCTGCCGCCACCAGACACTCCTGCCGCGCGATGCGCCAGAGCGACGCGTCGTCCTGCTGGGTCGTATCGATGGCCGGCGCGTTGCTGCGCCACAACTGGATGGCGAGCCAGATCAGATAGGCGGCGCCGGCGAGTTTGATCGCCAGAAAGAACCACTCGGATGCATGCAGCACGACCGCGAGGCCGGTGGCGGCCAACCCCAGCATCAACGCGAAGGCCACAAGCCGGCCGGTGCCGCCCACGAAGGCCGACATGAAGCCGTGGCGCGCGGCGACGTTGATCGATAGAAGATTGTTGGGGCCGGGCGCGAGGTTGATCGCGAAGCACGCGGGCAGAAAGAACAGCCAGGTGGTGATAGACATGACGGCTCGCACGGAGAAGGGGCGGGATTGCAACGAATCGGGGTCGCGAGGTTGATCGCGAAGCAGGCGCTAAGACGCCGTTCCGCGCGATTCAGCTTTTCCCGATATTCCCCGATTGTAGCGAATCGGCGGACCGTGCCGATTCGGTCCGTGCGCTCAATTCACCGATTTGACGAAGCCCGGATCGCTGATCAAGGCATCGACGCTGAGCCTGACCGTGTCTTCGATGGCGATGGTGTTGCTGGTGAATTTAGGCGACTTCTGCCGGACCGTCTTGGTGGTTGCGAACACAACCTTCTGGGTTGCGGCATCGGTCACGATGTAGCGCATTTTCAGTGTCCAGAATGCCGGCGATCGCGAGTCGTCTACCGTGAATTTCTCGATGCTGCCGCTCAGAACCTTCCCGCCTTCGGCGAGATGAAAACCGGCGATCCGCAAACTGCTTGCAATGCCGTTGCGCACGGCCTCGTTGATATCGCTTTTTAGCACAACGGCGGTCATCGCCGTGTTTTCGATCCGGTTCGGCGAAACCTGGCCGTCGCGCGCCGGCACGTAGACGAAATCGCTGGCAGGGGCGACGCTGAGCCAGCCGGTTAAATGCGCGGCCGTGCGCGGTGGGCTATTCAGGCCGAACCATGACCAGGAGCAAGCCGACAGCATCAACGGCAGTGCGACGGCGCCGCAACCCTTGAGCACAGCGGTTCTCAGGGCCGGAGGCGGGGGACCGAGCGGTTGCCGCAGAGACTGACTCTGTTGCGGCGACTCGGGCGCTGTGCTGGAAAAAGCGGCGGTCGAGGTCAGAGGAGTTGCCTTTTAAGTTGAGTCATCGCGGTACAGAACAGCATGGTAACAGCGAGCCGTGCATCTTATTAAGCGGAGCGGGGCCGGAATTTGCTAACGATTGAAACAGTCTTGCGGGGCGGGCAACCCGATCAGAAGAAACCGGCTTTGCCCTGAGTCATATCCACGAGCGCTAGCCGGGCATCGTCGACCGCGTTGACGGGCAGCCGGACCGTCATCTTCACCAGCATCCCGTAGGCGCTGTCCACGAGTCCGTAGCCTTCGGCCTCGATCCATCTGCGCACTTTCGCTTCGTCGGCGTAACTCACTTCGACGATCAGCGTAACCAGAGCAATTCTCTCCACTCGCGGCGCATCTAATAGCGCCGAGGCAATCGCGTCGGTATACGCCCGCACCAATCCGCCGGCGCCCAGCTTCACGCCACCGTAATACCGCACGACGGCCGCCAGCACGCCGTCCAGATCATGGTGCCGCAGCACTTCGAGAATGGGCCGGCCCGCGGTGCC
Source organism: Paraburkholderia sp. BL23I1N1 (assembly GCF_003610295.1). Classification (NCBI taxonomy): domain Bacteria; kingdom Pseudomonadati; phylum Pseudomonadota; class Betaproteobacteria; order Burkholderiales; family Burkholderiaceae; genus Paraburkholderia; species Paraburkholderia sp. BL23I1N1. The sequence continues at coordinate 6,567,589 of NZ_RAPV01000001.1, read as the reverse complement.
GGACGGCTCGCCGTCGTCGGACATGCCTGACTGGCCACCTGCCAGCAGCGCCCAGCACACATGCGTCGCGCCAGGATGCTCGTCGCGCAGACGCCGCAATTCGGCCATCGCGGCGTCGCGGTCGGCGACCGGTATCGCATGCGCGATGAATCGGCTCTTGCGAATTTCGAGTTCCGCGCAGAGCGGCGCGGGCAAGGTATAGGTGGGCAAGGCAAAGACGTCGGTGGATGAAAAATGCGGGCCTTATGTGGGTCTAATGCATGAGTCTCACGTGTGACTCTCACGCGTGACTCATGCATTAGACCCATGCGGCCCTGTGCCCGCCATGGTAACGGATCGCCGGCGGGGGAATCGGCGAATGTCTATAATCGTCCGCTAAACGCATGCCGGTCTGCTGAATCGGGTGCGCGACCAAGGAGACGACATGCTTGATTTTTCTACACTGGGAACGTTCGTTGCCGTTGTATTAGGGCTCTTTCTGATTCCTGGCCCGGCTGTGCTGCTGGTTTTGACTCGCACGGTGCATGGCGGGCGCAAGGCCGGCATACTCACCGGTCTCGGTATCGCCGTTGGCGATTTCATCCACACGTTGGGCGCGGCGGTCGGGCTGTCGGCCTTGCTGATGACGTCGACACTTGCCTTCAATGCCGTGAAATTCGTTGGCGCCGCGTACCTTGTTTATCTGGGCATTCGCGCCTTGCGCGAAAAGCGGGCGAGCACGCTTTTGCCGACGGTTGCGCCGGTCTCCGCTTCTAAGGCGTTCTTTCAGGCGATTCCCACCGAAGTGTTGAACCCGAAGACCGCACTGTTTTTTCTCGCGTTCCTGCCGCAGTTCGTTCGCCCCGAGCACGGTTCCTCATTCCTGCAGTTCACGACGCTCGGACTGATTTTCGTCGGTATGAGCGCGCTTTATACAACGCTGATCGTGCTGACCATTCGTCCGCTGGGCAAATTCGTCAAGCGTCTGACATGGCTGAGCCGCTGGCAAAACAAGATCATCGGCGTGTTGTTCATCTCTCTCGGCCTGCGCGTCGCCACGCAAACGCGCTAGATATTCCGGCGCTGCCGCCTCAGGCGACCTTCGCGTGCATATTCCATCTGGCCCTGGGTGTGCACGGCGAGCCTTTCCTGTTCGGCGCGGCCTATCTGCCGCGTATCGTCGATATCGCCAACCCGCAGCACTTCCTGCGCGATCCGTATGCGTAGCGTCATTAATGGTTCGCCGCGCTCGACCAGCGTGCGGTCGGCGGCGCGCGCCTGCTGGACGCCGCTGTCGATCAGGTTGCGCAACTCCAGCAGAGTGAGCCGTTGACGCTGGACCTCGAGGATGAGCCGCTGAACGGCCTGCTCGTCGCGCGTGCGCCACCAGGCGCGCAGATCGCCGAGCGTGGGAGGGTCGAAGGGAGGAAGGCGCATTGCTCAGACGAAAAGTACTGTATATATGTACAGTATATCCCGTCTTTTTACGGAAGCGCGTGGCGCGCTTTAAGTGTGTTGGGTGCGTTGAGCGGTTCGCAACCCGCAAGAGGGGGCGTTACACCACTCAGGTGAGCGCGAGCATGATCGAGGTGGAGACCACGATAATGAAAAGACAGGCAGCGGTCAGTAAGTCGTACGGATAGGTCATGTCGAAACCATAGCGCGTCTGGCGGAAGAGTCCATGATAGGCAAAACCGTTCTCCGTGACTGTCAAGCATTGCAAACCCGCTGCGATCCGGCTGCCTATATCCAGGAGGACACTGAACGACGCGGGCGAAACACCTTCCGCGTTATCGCGCACGTCCCTTCGCTGAGGTTTTTCCCGTTGCAGGCACAAGCGGTTCGCCCGCATTGCCGCATAGCAACGCCACCCCCGCAACCGCTGTTGCCCGCAGCGACGCGCGCGAATCGCCCGCGCGGGCGCGCAACGCGAGGCTGTGCAAAATCGCCGACGCGAGCTTCGCGAGGAGTGGCGCTTGTGCATCGGCGGCCAGTTCGCCCGTGGCCTGCGCCAGCTTGAAGCGTTTCTCGAAGGCTTTGTCATAGGTGCGCAGTCCCTCGGAAAGTGCTGCGCGGACCTCGGCGTCATCCACCGCTTCGACCGCGGCGGTGCCGATCATGAAGCAGCCAAGAGGATCGCCGTCGGCGGGCAAGTACCACGCGAGCGCGCCGTCATAAACGCGTAGCAGCGCCTGCGGCAGGGGCAGGTCCTCGCCGAGCGCATGAACCATCGCGAGCCGGCCGGCCTCGATATAACGGTCGAGCGCGGTCAGATACAACGCATGTTTGTCGCCGAATGCGCTGTACAGGCTCGGGCGATTCATGCCGGTCGCGGCGCTCAATTGATCCAGCGAGGTGCCCGCGTAGCCGCTGCGCCAGAACACATCTCTTGCATCGGCGAGCGCCTGGTCGGAATCGTAGGCACGCGGGCGGCCACGAGGGCGGATTCCTTTTTTTGTACTGGTCCGCATAAAAATATGGCGAAAGTGATTTATATGCAATATAGTACAAAAACACCAACGACAGGAGTTTCCCCCATGGATTTGTACTTCTCGCCGCTTGCTTGCTCAATGGCCACCCGCATCGCGTTGTACGAGGCGGGGGCGCAGGCCGGGTACATTCAGGTCGATACGCAGTCGAAACAGTTGTCGGATGGCTCGGACTTCTATCCGATCAGTCCGCTTGGGCAAGTGCCGGTGTTGCGCACGGACGAAGGCTGGCTGTTGACCGAAAACACGGCGATCCTGCCGTACGTGGCCGATCATTTTCCGGCCGCACGGCTCGCGCCCGCCGCGGGCACGGCGCAGCGCGCGCGGCTGCAGCAATGGCTGGGTTTTATCAGTACGGAATTGCACAAGGCGGTGTTCGTGCCGCTACTCGACGCGCGCGCACCGGAAGACGTGAAGCGCTATGCACGCGACAAGGCCGCGTTGCGGCTAGGCGCTCTGCAAGATCATCTGGTGCAAAGCGAGTATCTGCTCGACGCATTCAGCGTGGGCGATGCCTATCTGGTCACCGTGCTGAACTGGGCGTCGTATGGCGGCATCGATCTGTCGCAATGGCCGGCGGTGGCTGAGTACTACAAGCGGTTGATGCAGCGCCCGAGTGTCGCCAGGGCCGTTGCGGAAGAATTCGCGCTGTTTAAGGAAGAAGTGGCGAAGCGCGCGAAAAGCTGAGAGGGTGCCAGCTGCGCGATTAGTCGTCGCCTAGTCGTCGATTAGTCGTCGCTATGCTGGCAGAAGCGGCGCCCCGGAATGTGCGATACGACCGCCTGGGCGATTTCGAGTGGCGTGCTTTCCGCGGGCACGACGCGGCGGCTAGACTCGGGGGTGTGCTTCATGGTCCATTCGACGAGTCTGTACGAGCGTCCCCAAGGGGGTTGCAAAGGGTCCGAGACCTTGCATGAGTGGATCTGGCGCACCCATTCGTTGCCGGGCATCGCGCGCAAATGCTCGAATACCGTGTCTTCCACCATCGTTTGACTCCTTCTTCGCAGGCATGCTGTCCATCTATCGGCGCGTCGGCGACATCCCTTTAGAAAAAAAGCGCCGCCGATGTTCTGGCGGCTCAACAGGGGATGTTGTGCGCCATAGTTACAGGTAAGAATTAAGCCAAACTTAAGATCGCGCTCAAAGTTTCCGCGCCTGCTCCCGCTATCTGATCGCCTTGTTACGCCGCTGTTTTGCACGCGCGGTGATGCAACCCTCAAGACCTCGCGGAATTGGCCGTTATTACAGCGATTGGGGCCGTCGACCCCGCTTCGCCTCCGGGCCCGCATCATTGCTAACGTGACGAATCTCGCTCAAACGCCGCTTTCAGACCGCCTTCGCTCGCTCGTCGATACAGTGCAGCACAACGAGCGCACGCTGCGCCGGTTCCAGAACGTCGAGTTGAAGTTGATCGGCGCGCAGGATTTCGCGTCGTTTCTCGACACGCTATTCAGCCATCTGCCGCAAGAATTCTCGCTGGCGAGGGTGGCGTTGTGGCTCGACGATCGCGCGCCGATGTTGCTCGAGCTGCTCGAACCGAACGCTTTGCATGCGCTCGACCAGCCCAATCTGAAAACGTCGCGCGAAGGCGGTCTCGCTGCCCAGGGTCTGTGCGACGAGGGACAGCCGTGGCTGGGCAAGCCGAGCGAGCTGGATGAAACGGCGCGCCGCGCGTTCTTCGGCGACGCCGATACGCCGGCGAGCGCGATCTTGCTGCCGCTTGCCGCCGGCGATACCGTCAGCGGCTATCTATGCCTCTGCAGCGACGATCCGGGCCGTTTCGCCGAAGGCATGGCGACGGATATTCTGGAGCGCTTCGCGAGCATCGTGACCGCGAGTCTCGACAATGTCGCGCATCGTGAGCGGCTCAAGCAACTCGGCATGACCGATTCGCTGACCGGCCTCGCCAATCGCCGCTACTTCGACGAACGGCTGCGCGAGGAGATCATGCGCGCCGTGCGATATGGCGTACCGGTCGCGTGTCTTTTCATCGATATCGACAGTTTCAAGCGGATCAACGATACCTACGGACATCAGACCGGCGACCGCGCTCTTGCCGCGGTGGCGGCCTGTGTGCGACAGCAGGTGCGGCTCGGCGATACCGTGGCACGCTACGGTGGCGAAGAGTTCACCGCGCTGCTGCAAGGCGATCGGGCCGACGCGCTGACGGTGGCCGAGCGCGTGCGGCTGGCCGTCGAAAGGCTGGATTTGCAGGACGATCACGGTGAACGCATTGTGTTGACCGTGTCGATTGGCGTGGCGGCGCGCACGATTACCGGCGCGCCGGCCGAGGCGGCCGTGCACGGCCACGCGATGATGGAAGAAGCCGATCGGGCGATGTATCAGGCCAAACGCAACGGCCGCAACCGCATCGAGGCGCTGGTGAAAGCGGACGGCGATAACGCGCCGCGTTGATCGCCGCAGCGCCAGAGCCCGCCTCACGCATCCGGCGGCACCCCCAGCAATTGCAGCGCGCCACCCGTCACCGCACCGAACACCGGCCCGGCCACCGTCCCGCCGTAGAACGCCTTGCCGGCCGGGTCGTCGATCATGACGGCAACGATCAGCCGCGGGTCGCTCATCGGCGCCATGCCGACAAACAGCGCGCGGTACCGGTTTTTCGCGTAAGTCGCGCCGACCTGTTTGCGCGCCGTGCCGGTTTTGCCGCCGATCCGGTAGCCTTCCACCGCCGCGGTACGCCCGGTGCCGCCCGGGCCCGTGGCCATTTCGAGCATCGAGCGGATCGCGCGCGCGGTGGCGGGCGTCGTGACTGCGTGACCTTTATCGACGGTTTGCGACGGGTCACTCGCACCTGGGTTCCTGTCTGAGTCTCGGTCCGCCTCTTTGTCCTTCCGCAACAGACTCACAGGATGCAGGGTGCCGTCACCGGCATAAGCGGTGTAGACCTGCGCGATCTGCAGCAGCGAAGTGGACAGCCCGTAGCCATACGCCATGGTCGCCTGTTCGATCGGACGCCAGCGTTTGTACGGGCGCACCTTGCCTGATGCGACACCCGGAAAGGTCAGCTCGGGTCTCAACCCAAGCCCGTATTCCTGATACTTGTTCCAGATCTTTTCGGCGGGCAGATTCAGCGCGAGCTTGGCGAGCGCGATATTGCTCGACTTCTGCACGGCTTCGGCAACCGTCATCGCGCCATGATTCGACGTGTCGTGAATCACGGCCGGGCCGATCTTGTACCAGCCCGGCGCGGTGTCGATAACGCTTTGCGGCCGCACCTTGCCTTCGTCGATCGATAGCGCGACCACCACCGGCTTGATTGTCGAGCCCGGTTCGAAGGTGTCGACGACCGCGCGATTGCGCAGTTGCCGTCCGGTCAGACGCGCGCGGTCGTTCGGATCGAAGCTCGGATAGTTGGCGAGCGCGAGAATCTCGCCGTTGCGCGCGTCGAGCACGACCACGCTGCCGGCTTCGGCGTGATGTTTGGCAATGGCGTCTTTCAGTTGCGCGTAGGCGACCTGCTGAATGCGTCGGTCGATTGTCAGGTGGATGGTGTCGCCGTTCTGCGCGGGCACGAGCGGCCGGGTTTCGGACACCACCCGGCCCAGACGGTCGCGGATCACTTCGCGCTGGCCCGGCACGCCAAGCAGTTGCTCGTTGGCGGCGAGTTCGACGCCCTCCTGGCCGTTGTCCTCGATATCCGTGAAGCCGACCACGTGCGCCGCCGATTCGCCTTCGGGATAAAAACGCTTCGAATCGGCAATCTGCGTGATGCCGGCGAGGCCCAGTTTGTTGACGTGATCGGTGGTGTCGGCGTCCACCTGGCGCTTGAGCAGCACGAAGGTCTTGTCGCCGTTCAGACGCCGGCGCAGTTCCGCCAGCGGCAGGTCGAGCAGCTTCGAAAGCGGCGCGAAGGCGGCTTCGTCGAGCAGTTTGGGCGAGGCCCAGATTTCATAGGTCGCGAGGCTGACGGCGAGCATCGAGCCATTGCGGTCGACAATGCGCCCGCGCGTCGCATCGAGTTCGATGGTGCGTTGATAGCGTTTTTGCCCCTGGTCGACGTAGAAATCCTGATTGACCACCTGCACCCAGAACGCGCGCCCCGCCAGCGACGCGAACGCGGCGAACACCAGCAGGACGACAAATTTTGAGCGCCACACCGGCAGGCGCGCGGCCAGCAACTGGTTCTTCGCGACGGGCGCGTATGGATCGTGCGACTGCGATTTCTTCTTTTGGACCATGAGTGCGGTGAGCGAACAGCGAGGCGAAACAGCGATGCGTTGCGTGCCAAAACCGGCAACGCCAGCGGCCTGTTGCGCGTGGCTGTCGAGCGTGCTCCTCGAGTGAAAGCCACACGCGCGAGGCGTGCAGCGGGATTAACTTGCGCCGCCCGAATCGGCGGCGGTGAATACCTTGAGTTGCCAGCGAAACCGCACGGCCAGCATGCGGGCCGCGAAGCCCCCGGCCAGCACCGCGAGGGAGGCCGGCCCCGGCGCCACGTCGCAGGCTTGCAGGGCCACGTACAACGCGCCCGCGCCGAGCGCGATGCTGGCGTACAACTCCTCGCGCAACACGAGCGGCATCTGATTGCACAGCAGGTCGCGCAGCATGCCGCCGCACACGCCGGTAATCGCGCCGGCCAGGAAGACGATTGCCGGGCTCACGTCCAGCGTCGCGGCAACATCGCAACCGATGATGGTGAACGCGATCAGGCCGATCGCGTTCACCGTGACGAACAGCCGTTGCCAGTGGCGCAGCCATTTGGCGCTGGCCGCGGCAATCGACGCTGCCCCGATTGTAATCAGAACGTAATCTGGATGCGAGATCCATGCAAGGGGATAGTGGCCGAGCAACACGTCGCGCACCGTGCCGCCGCCGAGTGCGGTGACGGTGCCGACGAGGCACAGGCCGAAGCGGTCAGTGCCGCGGCGCATGCCCATCATTGCGCCGGACATGGCTTCGGCGATGATCGCAAGCAGGTAGAGGAGGTGGAGCAACATGACGGCGGCCTTGACGGGACGGCACTCGCGAGAGAAACGGCTCCGCATCGGAGCGTGCCGCGAGGCGGGCGTTTGAAAGCGGCCATTCTCGGAAGCGGCGAGTCATGATGAAAATGCCTTAAGCCGAATTCGGCGATGCCAAATTCGGCTTAACCTGGTTGCGGGATGAGGCGCGGTAAGCGTTTGCTGAACGGCAAGGGCCTGCGCTTTCGCCGGGCAGACGCGGCTGTGGCTTTAGCCGCGGACGGCCACAAAAAAGCCGCGCGGACTTGAAAAATCCGCGCGGCTGGTTCGTTCGATTAATGCGTCGACTCCGACGCGGCGTGTTAAAGGGGCGCTCTCTGCCTGTTGAGCGCCTTCTTTTTCTGCTCACTTCCCCTGACGTTCCACTGCCTGACCGGATCCGGCGGCCTCAGGCCGGCAGGGCGAAGCTCGAAATCGCCTCGCGCAACACGCCCACCTGATCCTTCAGCGAATGGGCCGCGGCGGCGGCTTCCTCGACGAGTGCGGCATTTTGCTGCGTGACCTGATCCATTTCGCCGACGGCGCGATTGACCTGTTCGATGCCCGCGCTCTGTTCGCGTGACGCATTGCTGATCTCCTCGAGGATTTCGTTCACGCGGCGCACCGACTGCACGATCTCGCCCATGGTCGAACCGGCGTTGGCGACCAGCGACGCGCCGGCTTCGACGGTATGCGTGGACGTTTCGATCAGCCCCTTGATTTCCTTCGCGGCCGTGGCCGAGCGCTGCGCGAGGCTGCGCACTTCCGCCGCCACCACGGCGAAGCCGCGGCCCTGTTCGCCCGCGCGGGCCGCTTCGACGGCGGCATTGAGCGCGAGAATGTTGGTCTGGAACGCGATGCCGTCGATCACGCCGATGATGTCGCCGATCTGACGCGAGCTGCTGGTGATTTCGCCCATCGTGCGGACCACGTCGTCGACGACGCGGCTGCCGCGCGTGGCCACATCCGCGGCCTGACCGGCGAGATGCGCCGCTTGCAGCGCGCTGTCCGCGTTCTGCTTCACGTTGACGGTCATCTGATCCATGCTCGACGCCGTTTCGACGAGCGCCGCGGCCTGTTCTTCGGTGCGTTGCGACAGATCCGTGTTGCCGGCGGCGATTTCGGTTGCGCCGATATTGATGTTTTCGGTGCCCAGACGCACGCGCGAAACCGTATCGACGAGACCGGCCTGCATGGTGTGGAGGGCGTGCAGCAGACTGCCGGTGTCGTTCGATTGCACCGGTACTTGCGTGGCGAGGTTGCCGCGCGCCATCAGTTGGGCTGCTTCGACCGCGACTTCGAGGTCGCCGCCGAGCGTGCGGCGGATGCTGCGCAACACCAGCAGCATGACGACGGTGGCGATCGTGCCGAGCGTCACGGTGAGGACGATCCAGCGCAGCAGATTGGCGTAGAACGCGCGCTGCACGTCGTCCATATACATGCCGGTGACGAGATACCAGTCCCACGGCGCGAAGTGCAGGGAGAAGCTGGTTTTCGCCACGGGTTTATCGCTGCCGGGCTTGGACCATAGATAGTCGACGAAGCCGCCGCCCTCGTGATTGCCAGCGTCGACGATGTCGGTGAACAGGTGATGACCGGCCGGGTCGGTGAATTGCGTCATGTTTTTGCCGACCAGTTCCGGCTTGATCGGGTGCATCAGCATGACCGATTGCGAGTTGTTGACGGAGATGTAGCCGTCTTTGCCGTAGCGCATGGCGGCGAGTGTTTCGAGCGCCTGTTTTTTGGCTTCGTCTTCGGTGATCGTGTGTTGCTGGGCGAGGGTGTAGTAGCGGTTGACGATATGGTTGGCCTGGTCGATCAGCGCGGTGAGTTGATCGCGGCGGTCCGAGATCATCGACGCGCGGTTCTGCCATGCGCCGAAGCCACCGATCAGGATCAGGCCGGTCCAGAGGACCGCGATCATTGAGGCTAGTTTTTTGTTCAGAGTCATGGCGGTTTGGTTTCGCTTTTGCTTTCGCTTTCGCGAGGTGGTCGGTCAGGGTGGGGGCTATTTCACTTCTTCACTTTTTCGCTTGCAGCGATTGGCTTGTTGCTCACTGTGTTTACGGCCTGGCGCTCTTTGCTCCGCAGGGGAGGGGAAACCCGTTGTGGTTTTGTCTGACTAATTGGGGTGGGTGCCTGCGGCGCTCGGGTTCGCTTGTGTTTTTTGCCTGCGCGGCGCTTTATCTGTTTGCCTGTGGCGTTGGCCTTTCCTTGTTTTCTTATCGGTCTATTAGCGTCCTGTGCGGGGCGGCACTTTTCTTTGCCTGCCGCAAAGAAAAGCAACCGTATTGGAAGTCAAGCGGCGAGCAGTTACTCAAGATAGAAATTGTCAGCGTCAGGGAGCATTTTGCGCGCGCGAGTCGTCCTCGCGACCTGCACGATTGAGTGACCTGCACAAGGGTGGGCACGGGGGGCCGCGAGTGCCTGGGTTAAAGCGCCACAGGCGGCTCAGCCATGCCGGAAGTCAGTCAGCCGATGGTCTCCATGGGGTCGAGTTGTGGACCATGGTGTTGAGCGTCACGATGAGCTTGCGAATGCACGCGGTCATGGCCACCTTGAACGGTTTGCCAGCCTTGCGCAGACGGTCGTAAAAGGCCCTGATCACCGGATTAAAGCGCAGCGCAGGTATGCAGGCCATGTAAAGCGCGCGCCGCACGATGGCACGACCGCCGTGAATGCGACGCTTGCCGGTGTGCTTGCCGCTGTCGCAATTGAACGGTGCGACGCCGGTAAGGGCGGCGATCTCGCGGCGGTTCAGCGAGCCGAGCTGGGGCATGAAGGCGATCAGCGTAGCCGCGGCACCGGGGCCGATACCGGGCACCGAGCGCAGCAGATCTTCCCTCTGGCGCCAGGCGGGCGAAGAGCGCATGAACGAATCGATGTCCTTGTCCGCGACGGTGAGCTGCTGTTTGAGCCATTTGATGTGGTCATTGAGGCTTTCCTTCGCCGCGGCGTGTGCGCGCTCCAGGCGGGCCTTCTCGGCCACGAGCATGTCGATGAGCTGGGCACGGCGCAGCAGCAGCGCTTGCAGCTGCTCGGTCTGCACATCGTTCAGTGGACGCACGACGGGTTTGATGACGGCGGCGAAATGGGCAATGACGAACGCGTCGATGCGGTCTGTCTTCGCCCGTTTGCCGGTGGCTTTGGCAAAGTCGCGCACCTGCCGGGGATTAACCGCGACAGCGGGCAGGCCGGCCTGACAGAGCGCCTTGAGCACGGCAAGTTCGAGCTTGCCGGTGGCCTCCATGACGATCAGGGTGGGACCCAGCGTGATCAGACGCTGGACCAGCTGGTCGATGGCGACGGTTTCATTGTCGACACTGAAATGTTCGGTGGTGTCGTGGATGGCAACGTCGAGGGTGCTACCGCTGACGTCGATGCCGATATAAACGGAAGAGGAAGTCTGGTTCATCACGGTACCCATACTTGCAGGAAAATACGAGCTCGAGGCTCAGTCAACTGTTCGGGTTAAGAGGATGAAAAGGACAGTCGCTCAGGCTTCTCTGCGTGCTCGAGGCACTGTAGGCAGACGAGCTGACTGTCCATGTGGCGGCAACTGATCGGGTCAACGCCACAGGAGGGAATATACAAGTAGGCAAAAGAAAGCGGCTCACACCGCTAATTTTTAAGCGGGTCCCCCGCACGGTCTCGGTGCATCTGGAATCCGTGCTCTCGCACATTCGGCGTGAGTGACTAAGGGCTCATCAGCTCCCACTCCGCACTGCGTGCGTCGCGGATGGGTATGCATGGGAAAAGCGAGGCTTCGTTTTGATGTACTGGGACCGTCGGCTTCACACCGACAAAACGTCTGCTCACTTATGGCGCCGACAACCGCGAATCAAATGTCGGCGGACTGCAGTAGCAATGCAATGACGAGCCACGCTCGCGAGAAAAATACGGGCGATAAACGAAGCGGATGGTTTTACGAAGTACCGCTGCGGCGCGCGCAGCGTCGCCGGAAGAATGACGGCCTTGTCACTCACGCCGAATGTGCGAGAGCACGGATTCCAGATGCACCACTACCGCGACTGCGCGGGGGACCCGCTTAAGAGGTGTCCGATGTCATTGGACCACTACAAGTGCCGCCCCGCACAGGGCAACGCTAATAGACCAATAACCTATTAAATGCAGAAATAGAATAATTCAAGGCAATACAAAGGCAAAAAACCAACCAAATAAGATAAAGAAAAAAACCCCAACACCAAGCCCCGCATGAGCAAAATCACATTTCTCCACACAACGCCAAAAAAATCCAAAGCCAATGCCAATGCCAATGCCAATGCCAATGCCAATCCCAAATCCAATCCAAACCGCATTGCATGAAATGCAAAAAACAACACATTTCAACACTTAACAACAACATCAGAAAACCCAAATACTACTCAGACAACCCATAAAAACGTTTTCAGCTATAGTCGCCATTTTCCAGCCGTCAGCCGGGCAAAAAAAGCGCACCAAAAAGCACCAATAAGCCCGCAAAAAGGAGTAAAAGAAAATGAACGCCCGCGAACCCGCATTCGTCTCCGCGTCCCGCAGCGCGCGCCTGCGCCAGATGCTCGTCAGCAACGAACTCGAATTCATGATGGAGGCCCATAACGGCCTCTCCGCCCGTATCGTCCGCGAAGCCGGCTTCAAAGCGATCTGGGGTTCGGGCCTCGCGATCTCCGCCCAATTCGGCGTGCGTGACAACAACGAAGCGAGCTGGACGCAAGTCGTCGATACCCTCGAATTCATGGCCGATGCCAGCGATCTCCCCATCCTCCTCGATGGCGATACCGGCTACGGTAACTTCAACAACGTGCGCCGCCTCGTGCGCAAACTCGAACAACGCGGCATCGCCGGCGTCTGTATCGAAGACAAACAATTCCCGAAAACGAATAGCTTCATCAACGGCGAAGCCCAGCCGCTCGCCGATATGGACGAGTTCTGCGGCAAGATCAAAGCCGGTAAAGACTCGCAGTCGGATGAAAACTTCTCGATCGTCGCCCGCGTCGAAGCACTCATCGCCGGCTGGGGCATGGACGAAGCGCTACGTCGCGCGGAAGCCTATCGGCAAGCAGGCGCCGACGCGATCCTGATTCACAGCAAACTCTCGCGTCCCGATGAAATTCTCGAGTTCGCGCGCGAATGGGCCGGTCGCGCACCGCTCGTCATCGTGCCGACCAAGTACTACAGCACGCCCACCGCAGTGTTCCGCGAAGCCGGCATCAGCACGGTCATCTGGGCGAATCATCTGATCCGCGCCGCAACCTCGGCCATGCAGGCGGTCGCCAAAGACATTCACGCGAGCGAAACGCTCGTCAACGTCGAAGACAGCATCGCCGCCGTCAACGAAATCTTCCGTCTGCAAGACGCCGACGAATACTCGGAAGCGGAAGACCGCTATCTGTCGAGCGGACGCGCGGCCGGCGCGGCCATCGTGCTCGCGGCAAGCCGCGGCAAAGGGCTCGAAGCCGTCACCGAAGATCGTCCGAAAGTCATGCTGCCGATCGCGGGCAAGCCGCTCTTGCGCTGGCTCGTCGATGCGTTCAAGAAGCAGAGCGTCAACGACATTACCGTGGTGGGCGGTTATCGCGCCGATGCGATCGATACGGCCGGTATCAAGCTGGTCGTCAATGAACGTCACGCGCAAACCGGCGAACTGGCGTCGCTCGCGTGCGCAGTCGAAAAGCTTGCAGGCGACACGGTCATCTCGTACGGCGATCTGCTGTTCCGCAGCTACATCCTGCGCGATCTGGTCGAGAGCGAAGCCGCGTTCAGCGTGGTGGTCGATTCGTCGCTGACCGATGCGGAAAACGCCAGCGTGCGCGACTTCGCGTGGTGCTCGGCGGGCGACGACCGTGGTCTGTTCGGCAACAAGGTCACGCTGCGTCACGTGTCGAGCGGGCAGGAGGCAACGTCCGCCATCGCGTCGCAAGCGCCGCACGGCCGCTGGGTAGGTCTGCTGAATGTACGCGATGCGGGGCGCGAGCGTCTGCAAGCGGTACTCAACAAGCTGCAGGCGCGCCCGGATTTCGATTCGCTCGACATGCCCGCGCTGCTCAATGCGTTGATCGAAGCGGGTGAAGCGATCGAAGTGCAATACGTGCACGGCCACTGGCGCGGTGTGAACGATCTGGAAGACTTCCGTCGGGCCGGCGATTTCGCGCATGCGCAAGCGCCGTTCGCGGCAGCGGCCGGCAAGATGAACGAAGCCAGCGGAGCGGCGCAATGATCGAGGCGGCACAGTTCGTCGAGGCGGCGCGCGAACGCGGCTTCGACTGGTATGCAGGCGTGCCGTGCTCATATCTGACGCCGTTCATCAACTACGTCTTGCAGGATGAATCGCTGCACTACGTTTCGGCCGCCAATGAAGGCGACGCGGTCGCGTTGATCGCGGGCGTCACGCTCGGCGCGCAGAACGGCCGGCGCGGCATCACGATGATGCAGAACTCCGGCCTCGGCAACGCGGTGAGCCCGTTGACCTCGCTCACGTGGACCTTCCGTTTGCCGCAATTGCTGATCGTCACGTGGCGCGGGCAACCCGGCGTCGCGGACGAACCGCAGCACGCGCTAATGGGACCCGTCACGCCGGCCATGCTCGATACGATGGAAATTCCGTGGGAGACCTTCCCGACCGAGGCTGACGCAATCGGCCCGGCGCTGGATCGCGCCATCGCTCATATGGATCAAACCGGCCGCCCGTACGCGCTCGTGATGCAAAAGGGCAGCGTGGCGCCGTACGAGTTGAAAGTAAGCGACTCACCAGCTCGTCGAGTGCCAGCGGTGCCGCGTTCGCAATTCAGGAGCGTCGCGGTGAATGAATTAGCTTCACGTCACGATGCGCTGCAGAAAGTCATCGCGCACACGCCGCTCGAATCGACGGTGGTGCTCGCGTCGACGGGTTTTTGCGGTCGCGAACTCTATGCAATCGACGACCGTCCCAATCAGTTGTACATGGTCGGCTCGATGGGCTGCGTGACGCCCTTCGCGTTGGGTCTCGCACTCGCGCGTCCCGACCTGCACGTGGTCGCGCTCGACGGCGACGGCGCGGCGCTGATGCGCATGGGCGCGTTCGCCACGCTCGGCGCATACGGTCCGTCGAATCTCACGCACGTGCTGCTCGATAACGGCGCGCACGACTCGACCGGCGGTCAGGCGACGGTGTCGTCGCAGGTCTCGTTTGCGGGTGTCGCTGCGGCTTGCGGGTACACGTCGGCGATTGAAAGCGACGACATCAACGTGATCGACGAACTGTTCGAAACAGCGCCGTCGCCCCATGGTCCGCGCTTCGCGCGACTGGCGATTCGCCGCGGCACGCCCGATGGCCTGCCGCGTCCCACTATCACCCCGCCCGATGTGAAGACGCGCCTGATGCGCCACATCGGCGCCGCTTAAGGAGTGTGCTCATGCTGCTACTCAATCCAGGCCCGGTGACCCTCACCGAACGCGTCCGCAACAGCCTGTTGCAAACGGATTTGTGCCATCGCGAAAGCGAATTTTTCGACTTGCAGGAAGAAGCGCGCACACGTCTGGTCGATCTGTACGGCCTCGACGCCAGCGAATGGCAGGCGGTCTTGATGACCGGCTCCGGCACGGCGGCTGTTGAAAGCATGACCGCCGCGCTGGTGCCGCAAAACGGCAAACTGCTGGTCGTGGAAAACGGCGTGTACGGAGAGCGTATTTCGCAGATCGCCACGCAATACGGCATTGCGCATGAGTCGCTGAAACACGACTGGATGCAGGCGCCGGATCTCGCGAAAATCGCCGAACGCCTGGATGCGGACAAAGCGTTCACGCACGTCGCGGTGATTCATCACGAAACAACCACAGGGCGTCTGAACGATCTGCAGGCGCTCGGCGCGTTGTGTCGCGAACGTGGTCTGCGGTTGCTGGTGGATGGCGTCAGCAGCTTCGGCGCGGAAGCGATCGATTTCGCCGACGCCAGTCTCGACGCCGTCGCGGCGACCGCGAACAAGTGTCTGCACGGCGTGCCGGGCGCCTCGTTCGTGCTGGTGCGGCGCGCGGCGCTCGCGCAGGCGGCGAGCCGCACGTATTACCTGGACCTCGGGCGTCTCGCGCGTTTGCAGGACCAGCGTAATACGCCGTTCACGCCGTCGGTTCATGCGTATTACGCGCTGGTCGAGGCGCTGCGCGAACTCGCCGACGAAGGTGGCTGGCGTGCGCGCCACGCGCGCTACGCGGCACTCGCCGAGCAGGCGCGCGCGGGCCTCGCGGAGCGGGGCATCGGCAGTGTGTTGCCGCCGGAGCAGTCGTCGGTGGTGCTGCGCGCGTATCGGTTACCGGACGGCGTCTCGTATCCGCAACTGCACGACGCGCTGAAAGCGCGCGGTTTCGTGATCTATGCCGGTCAAGGCGGGCTCTCGGCCGAGCTGTTCCGCATCTCGACGATGGGCAACATCCACGCTGCCGACATCGACCGTCTGCTGGAAGGCTTTATCGCGCTGACACGCTAAGGTGCGCGTTCAGGCGGGCGTCCGGTGACGATGTCGTGACACGCCGCACGGCAGCGCGTCACACCGGGTCTTTGTCCGGCGGTCCATCGGGCCGCTGAGGCTCTTCGGTGTGATGACCCGGCGATGGCGGCACCAGCGGATCGGCTTCGGGATCCCGGTTCGGATCGGCATTCGGATCGGGAATCGGGCTGGTATGCATGTCGTAGCTCATTGCATCACCTTTTCGTTGAGAAGCGAGCTGAACGCGGGCGGTACGGCCGCAGGCGGACGAACCCACCCGTACGCCGGCTGCTTCTTTCAAGCGCAGGCGATTCAGCTCGCAGGCCGTTCCCTTCTAGCGTAGGCGATCCAGCACGCCATGGCCCCTTACTTTTTCCCGCGGCGGCTCACGCGCAATTGCCAGTAGCGTTCGGCCGCGAAAACGTCGTCGTAATTGCCCGCGCCGAACGCGCGCAGCTGGCTTGCGTAGGCGTTGACCGCTTCGCGTTTGAGCTGGGCGCGGCGCGGGAGATCAATCGTATGACTCGCGCTCGGATAGGCCGGTGTGGCGACGATGCCGCGTTGCGCGAGGTCGGCGAGGCGCGCCTGCACGACCCCGGGTGTGAGGCGGTGAATGGCGTCCTCGTAGGCGAACCACGTGAGATGCGACAGGCGCGGCAGGATTTCGCTGCAGGCTTCGAATACGCGCACGTGATCGTCGTGATACAGACCGAGCGGCATGAGCAGCGTATTCGCGGTCGTGCGGTAGATGGTCTCTTCAAGCGCCGCCGCCAATCTGGCGATCGATGGCGAATCCATGTACTGGCCGTCGCGAAACGGCAAGCGTAAGGGAATCGCGTCGAGCATCTCCAGCGCGAGGTTGTCTTCGCGCGTGCGGGCGTGGACGGCCTGATGGGCGCTCGTGAAACCCGACTTTTCATCCCATTCGGTATGCATTTCCTGCTCGGGCGGCGCGGCAAACACCGTGCAGACCGCTGCGTCGGGATGGGCGGCGAGTAATGCGCCGCAACTGAAGACGGCGTCGTCGAAATGGGGCGAGACGATGAAAAGGCGAGGGCTGGTTTCGCTCATGAATGTGTGGTGGTTTCGAAACGCGCGGGGCCGCATTCGAAGCGTTTGTGTGGCGCGAGACGAACTTGCTGGATGGGTGGCGTCACCTCAGCTTAGGCGGAATCGGCGCGGCTTGTGTAACCGTTGTGAGATTCGCAAGCCGCGTGCCTGGGCGGCCCGGATGCTGCGGGCATCCCGTAGAGGCTCACCGTTTCGCGGTCTGCGGCTCCTGAATGTGCTCACCTTGAGCGGGCGCGCTGCCAGGCGTGCGTCGCGCACGCGTAACCGCTCGGATATGAGCGGTTAGCCTGATTAACCGCTTACCTGCGAGCGGTTACGTTTGTGCTCCTGCTGGCTACGCACCGCCGCCCGCCAGCGCCGCTGCGCGGCTGAACGCCGTCGCAATGCTCGCCAGGATGTCGTCGCGCAACCTGGCGTCGGCCATTCCCAGCGCATACGACGGATGCCAGGCCGGCACGATCAGGCGCCCCTCGTGGGCAATGGTTTGACCGAGGTATTCGGACAGATTGACGTGCGCGCCGGTCAGCGCTTTCAGCGCGGTCGCGCCGAGTGTGACGACCACGCGTGGCGCGACCCGTGTCAGTTCTTTTTCAAGCCAGTACTGGCAAGCCTCGACTTCGCGCCGCGCAGGCGTGCGATGGACGCGCTGCTGGTCGAGCGTTTCCCATTTGTAATGCTTGACGGCGTAAGTCAGATACAACGCCTTCCTCTCCAGTCCGGCGCGCACAAGCACGGCGTCCAGCAATTGACCCGTCGGGCCGGTGAAGGGCTCGCCGTGCTGGTTCTCGTACTCGCCGGGCTGTTCGCCGACCACCATGATCGCCGCGGATGCAGGCCCAGCGCCCGCAACCGTCTGCTTCGCGTTGCGCCATAACGCGCAGCGCCGGCAGGTGGCGAGCGGGCCAGTGGGCTCCAGCAATGGCGGCGTCATCGCCGAATACTCGACCGGCGGTGTAGGGGGAACGGTGACGGCGGCGCTCTGCGCGCCGAGACGGCTGCGCTCGCGCGCGAGGCGTGCGGGCAGCGGCGGACCCGCAGGCGGCATTCTCCAGTAACGCAGCGGCACGGGCGACGGCAGGCCATTGAAGGCGTTGGCGTAGTACGCGAGCCAGAGTGCCTCCGCGGGCGTGCTGGTGATGGCTTCGCCAGTCATGGCGCTTGCCGGCAGCGCGTGGGCGGCTGGTTCGCGTTCCTCCGCTGCCGGCCGGTCGATGCGCAGCAGCATGCCGTTCCAGAACACCGCGCCATGCGGCGTGGCCAGCATCCACGTGGAATCGCCCATGCGTGCGGCAAACCGCGCGGCGGCGCGCTCCAGCAAGTCATGATGCGGCTCGTACCAGCCGACGAACTCGGGTGGCCCCATCGACGGATCGCGCCGTCTGAACAGCGTGAGCGTCAGCAGATCCTCGGTTTCGTGCTCAATCGCCTTGATACGTTGATCGAGCAGCGCGCCGTCGGGGTCGCTCAGATCGAGGACGTGGTGTTCGCCGTGCGTCCAGCGCCACAGGACGCGGTACAGCAGCGCCCAGCGGTCTGGTGCGCGGAAGCATGCGGCTGTTTTCAGCCAGGAGAGGAGTTCGCGGGGGATGGCGAGCGCGGCGGTAGTGCCTGTGTCGACGTCGCCTGCAACGATACCCGCGGGCTCTGCGCCTGGCACGCCTGCTGCCGTCGCGCAGGCGATATGCTCAGCCGCGGAGGTTGCAGAAGATGGCAAGGCGTGTCCGGCGGCCGAACCATTGTCGGCGCCACGACTTTCGACTGCCGCCTCGCTTCCTGATTCGACCCACTCGATTTGCGATGGATCGACGCCTTGCCGCAGCAGCGCCCGCGCGGCGCGCCGCCATGCGGCGAAAGACAGTTCAATCGGAATGCGTTTCATGCTGACGCGCCGTGGATGCGCGCAGCGTCATGCGCGTAACCATGCGTCCCAAATGCTGTATGAATATACAGTATCCACCAAAATGCCGGCCCGAATCAAGTCCGCCGGTTCTGCCGGGAAACTGAATGAGTTAGACCAGGGCACATTCCGCGAAACTGGAATTGCGGAATTCACGAGACTGCCCGGACGCGCGAGCGCGAAGGGCAACAATCGGACCCGGAGCGCTCCCTAATCACAGCGCGGCCGTAGCGTCACGTTGCAAAGGACAGCGATCATTCGCAGCGCTGTCAACCGCTCGACACACAGCGGGATCATCGTTAAACGCCAGGAGCGCCAAGCCGCATTTTGTCGATGCGGCCGATCTGTCAGGACACAGCCCGCAAGCGAGTATCCGCACGGTCCGATCGAACGCGAATTCACAGCCTGTTCGCGATCGACAAAGCGAGAATCCTCGACTTCCAGGCCTACCGTGGCTGATTCGCAAGCTCGCTTACCGCTTCCGCAATCATAAACATCTTCAGGTGCGGGGCGGTAAAGAGAAGAGCAAAATATCGACACGCCGCCCGATCACAGCAAGGACAGCGACAGCTCATGGACGACACGCCCACCCTGAAATCACCGACCAGCGCGGAACCTGCGCGCAGCGGTCTTGGCGTCGCGGCGCTGCAGCGCGACATCGTCGACAACCTGATCTGTCTGCAGGGCCGATATCCAGAGATTGCGTCCCCGCACGACTGGTACATGGCGCTTGCGTTTGCCGTCCGTGACCGGATGATGACACGCAGGGTCGCCACTACGCACGCCTACGTGGCACGCGGTGCAAAGGTCGCCTGCTATCTGTCCGCGGAGTTCCTGATCGGTCCGCAACTCGGCAACAACCTGATAAACCTGGGTATCCAGAGCAATGCGCGCGATGCGTTGCAGGCGCTCGGCCTTGACCTCGACGACCTGCTCGCGATCGAGGAAGAACCAGGGCTTGGCAACGGCGGGCTGGGCCGCCTGGCGGCATGCTATCTCGACTCGCTTTCCACCCTCGAAATTCCGGCCATTGGTTATGGCATCCGCTACGAATTCGGGATCTTTGACCAGGAGATCCGTGACGGCTGGCAGGTGGAAGTCACCGACAAGTGGCTGCAGAAAGGCAACCCTTGGGAGATACTGCGCCCGGACGTTGCCTTCTACGTGAGTTTCGGCGGCCGCACGGAAAGCGGGACCGACGCGCAGGGCCGTTTTTGTGTGCGATGGGTTCCGGCATACACGGTCAAGGGCGTGGCCTGCGATACGCCAATGCCGGGCTTTCGCGTCAACATGTGCAACACGCTGAGGCTCTGGAAGAGTGAGGCGGTCGAGTCGTTCGACCTTCAGGACTTCAACGCCGGCGATTACTACGAGGCCGTCCAGGAGAAGGTGAGGTCTGAAACGCTGTCGAAGGTGCTCTATCCGAATGACGAGCCGGAAGCCGGCAAGCGCTTGCGGCTCGCGCAGCAATATTTCTTCGTCTCATGCTCGCTGCAGGACATGCTGCGTCTGCTCGCGCTCAAAGGCGAACCGATCGGCCGCCTGGCGGACATGTTCACCGCGCAACTCAACGACACGCATCCCTCGATTGCCGTCGCCGAGCTGATGCGTCTGCTGGTGGACGAGCGACAGGTGCCGTGGGACGAAGCCTGGGACATCACGCGGCGCGCGCTCTCCTATACGAATCACACGCTGTTGCCCGAAGCGCTCGAGACGTGGGGGCTGTCGCTGTTTCGGGATTTGCTGCCGCGTCTGCTCGACATCATCTATGAGATCAATCGCCGCTTCCTCGATGAGGTCCGGCAACGCTACCCGGGCGATGACGAACGTCTCGCGCGCATGTCGCTGATCGACGAGAACGGTGCAAAGCGCGTGCGTATGGCGCATTTAGCAACGGTCGGCAGCCACGCGGTCAACGGCGTGGCCGCGCTCCATTCGGAACTCCTTGAGCAGACCGTGCTGCGGGATTTCGCCGAACTATGGCCCGAGCGGTTTCACAACGTGACCAACGGTGTCACACCGCGCCGATTCATGATGCTTAGTAATCCGGGCCTTGCAACCCTGCTGGATGAAACGGTCGGCGAAGGTTGGGTGACCGATCTCGCCAGGCTGCGCAAACTCGACGAGTACGCCGACGACGCAGCGTTTCAGGATCGCTGGCGCCGCGTAAAACAGGCAAACAAAGAGGTGCTCGCCGCGCGCATCCACAGCGCGACGGGCGTCATTGTCGACTCGGGCGCACTGTTCGACATTCAGGTCAAGCGCATCCACGAATATAAGCGGCAACACCTGAACGCGCTTTTCATCGTGGCGCTCTATCTGCGCTTACGGCGCAATCCGCAGATGGCGTTGACGCCGCGCTGCTTCGTGTTCGGCGGCAAGGCCGCGCCAGGCTATGCGATGGCCAAGCTCATCATCCGCCTGATCAACGGAATCGCCGAAGTTGTCAACGACGACCCGGTAGTGAACGGGCGGCTGAAGGTCGTGTTCTTTCCGGATTTCAACGTGAAAAATGCGCAGTTCATCTACCCGGCCGCCGATCTGTCCGAGCAGATTTCGACAGCCGGCAAGGAAGCCTCCGGCACCGGCAACATGAAGTTCATGATGAATGGCGCATTGACCATTGGCACGCTGGACGGGGCCAACGTCGAAATCCGCGAGGAAGTCGGCGACGAAAACTTCTTCCTGTTCGGTCTGACCGCAGACGAAGTGGAACGTGTGAAAGGAGCGGGCCACCGCCCGATCGAGTACGTGAATGCGAACGAGGCGCTACGTGAAGTGCTGGAGCTGATCGCCGCCGGGCACTTCTCGCGCGGAGACCGCGAGATGTTCCGTCCGCTGGTCGACAATCTGCTTCACGCGGACCCGTTTCTCGTCCTTGCCGATTACGCGGCGTACGTGGCGCGCCAGGAGGACGTCAGCGACGCCTGGCAGGACACGCGGCGCTGGACTCGCATGTCGATCCTGAACACTGCGTATGCGGGCAAGTTCTCGTCCGATCGCGCAATCGGCGAATACTGCGAGCAGATCTGGAAGATTCGCCCGGTGAAGATCGCTCTGGAATGACGGCTGTGA
This sequence comes from Paraburkholderia sp. BL23I1N1, assembly GCF_003610295.1. NCBI lineage: Bacteria > Pseudomonadati > Pseudomonadota > Betaproteobacteria > Burkholderiales > Burkholderiaceae > Paraburkholderia > Paraburkholderia sp. BL23I1N1. Next base: position 6,545,658 of record NZ_RAPV01000001.1, on the reverse strand, counting down.
AAGCGGGGCGCCTCTTCTTGGACGCCTCGCGCTTTCTCCTCGAGATGCTTGACTGACCGACTCAGGGCGTGAAGCGGCCCTTCGACTCGATGCGAGCGCTATGGCAGCTTCCAAACTGGAACTGCCGGGGGGGGTAACTCAGGCGATGACCTTCTGCTCCCCGGCAGCCTGCTCACGCATGCGACGGGCTTCGTCGCGCAGGAACTGCTGGTAATCGTCCAGGTCGCCGTCGAAAGGCTCGACGCCACCCTTGGTGACGAGCCAGAACTCGTCACATACCGCGCGCAGCAGGGACCGGTCGTGACTGACCAGCATCACTGTGCCTTCGAATTCGTTGAGTGCCATGCCTAGCGCTTCGCGTGTGGCCAGGTCGAGGTGGTTGGTAGGCTCGTCGAGCAGCAGCAGGTTGGGGCGCTGCCACACGATCATGCACAACACGAGCCGCGCCTTTTCGCCGCCGCTCATCGTTCTGACCGCCTGGTGGACCATGTCGCCACTGAAGTTGAAGGTGCCGAGGAAGGTGCGAAGCGATTGTTCGGTGCCACTCTGGCCGGGGGCACGCATGCTCGCCGGCGTGTCCTTGGCAAGGCGGATCATGTGTTCCATCGGCGTGTCGAGAGGACGCAGCACGTCGAGTTCCTGCTGGGCGAAGTAACCGATGTTCAGGCCTTTGCCTTCGCTGATTTCGCCGGCAATCGGCGCCAGCTCGTGCGCCACCGTCTTCACCAGCGTGGACTTGCCCTGGCCGTTGGCACCGAGAATGCCGATGCGCTGCCCGGCCAGCACGGAACGGTTGATGCCCCGCACGATGACCGTGGGCGGCGTGCCCGGCGGTGTGTCGGCCGGTGCCGGGTAGCCGAAGCTCGCGTCCAGCATCGACAACAGCGGGTTCGGGATGTTGAGCGGCTCCTTGAACTCGAAGGCGAACTCCGCGTCGGCAAGCACCGGTGCGATCTTCTCCATGCGTTCGAGCGCCTTGACCCGGCTCTGCGCCTGCTTCGCCTTCGAGGCCTTGGCCTTGAAGCGGTCGATGAACTTCTGGAGGTGGGCGATCTTGTCCGCCTGCCTGGCCACCGCGGCCTGCTGCAACACGAGTTGCTCGGCGCGCATGTCTTCGAACTTGCTGTAGTTGCCGCCGTAACGCACCAGCTTGGCGTTGTCGACGTGCACGGTCACCTGCGTCACCGCGTCGAGGAATTCGCGGTCGTGGCTGATCACGACCATGGTTCCTTCGTAGCGCTTGAGCCACGCTTCCAGCCAGACCAGCGCGTCGAGGTCGAGGTGATTGGTCGGTTCGTCGAGCAACAGCAAGTCGGACGGGCACATGAGCGCGCGCGCCAGCTGCAGTCGCATGCGCCAGCCGCCGGAGAAACTGTTGACCGGCTGGCTAAGCTGCGCAGCACTGAAGCCCAGGCCCTGGATCAGCGCCTGGGCACGTGCGGGGGCATCATGTGCACCGGCGTCGTGCAGGGCCATGTAGGCGTGCGCCATGCGCATGCCGTCGTCGCTGGCCTCAGCGGCGGCTACTTCGGCCTGCGCGGCCAGCAGTACGGTGTCACCGTCGATGACGAAGTCGGTCGCACTTTGCTCGGTCTCCGGCATCTCCTGCGCGACCTGGCCCATCTTCCATGCAGCGGGAATCGAGAACTCGCCGCCGTCTTCGTGCAGCGTGCCGTTGAGAAGGCCGAAGAAGGATGACTTGCCGGCGCCATTGCGGCCGACAAGGCCAATCTTTTCGCCGGGGGCGAAGGTGACGGACGCGCCGTCGAGTACGACATTGACGCCGCGGCGCAGCGTGACATTACGGACGGAAATCATAAGGAGCTACTTCGGAGAGGATAGGCATGATAGCCGACCGGACGTACAGGGCGGTCTCTTTTCTGGCCGCACGAGTGAAGAGCCACTTGCGCTTTGCGGCGCCCACCGGCCGCAAAGCGAGGCGGGCACTGCGCACCGGGCGTTCCGGCTGCGGGGCTAACGAACAGACGGTGAGTGACGGCTCCTGGCCGTATTTAGCCCCACGCGGCCGGCGCGAAACGGGCCAATCTTCCCATCCAGCACCATCATGCCAAACCTAAACATTGCGCAAATCTTCCGGCGTATCCACGTCCCGCAGAATCCCTGCATCGTCGACATCCAGCCGCATCACCCGCTGCGAGGCCAACAACGCGCGCGCGCCAGTATCGCCGTCGAGTGACATCAGCGCGTCCCGATGCTCGACGCCAAAGCCGACCGGATGGCCGCGCTGTCCCTGATAAAACGGCGCCACGATCGACGCGCCGCCGTCGAGCGCCCGCGCCACCGCTTCGATCGTCGTGGTGGCGATGTGCGGCATGTCGGCGAGCGCGACGATCCAGCCCTCGGCGTCGTCGCTGGCTTCGATGCCGGCGGCGAGGCTCGCGCCCATGCCTCGATTGGCGTCCGCGGCGAACACCACATCGCAGCCGGCGTTGTTCAGGAGGCGCGCAAGGGCATCCGACCCCGGCCGCACCACGGCCAGCACACGCGAGACGACATGCAGCAGCCGGTGCGCGGCTTCGTGCGCGACCGGCGTGCCGTCGGGCATGTGCGCGAGCAGTTTATTGTGCAGGCCGTCCGGATCGAAGCGTGAGCCGAAGCCGGCGGCGAGCAACACGCCAGTGGCAAGCGAGGCGTAGGCCATGGACGGGCACCGGTAGAAAGGATGAGCCCGATTGTGCGATGCAACGCGTCGCCAGGCAAGCGCCAATGCATACGCCGACGTGCGCCGTCATGCGCGGCAGTGCCCGTACAATGAGCCGCTTACCTTACATCAAAGCGAATCTTCATTGCCATGAAGCGTCTCGACGACAATGCCGCACTGATCCTGATCGATCTGCAAAAGGGCATTCAGTTTCCGAAGCTCGGCCGCCGCAACAACCCCGACGCCGAACGCCATCTCGCGGCCTTGCTCGCCCATTGGCGCGACACCGCGCGTCCTGTCGTGCACGTGCGCCACATTTCCCGTGAGCCGGACTCGGTATTCTGGCCGGGGCAGAGCGGCGTCGAGTTTCAGACGGCGTTCGAGCCGAACCGCAACGAGCATGTCGTCGAAAAGAACGTGCCGGATGCGTTTATCGCGAGCGGGCTCGAACGCTGGTTGCGCGCACGGAAGATCGCTCAGGTGGTGATTGCGGGCGTGATCACGAACAACTCGGTCGAAGCCACCGCACGTACGGCCGGTAATCTCGGCTTCACCACGCTGGTGGCGAGCGACGCCGCCTTTACCTTCGACATGCGCGATCTGAACGGTCGCTTGTGGGCGGCCGAGGATATTCACGCGCTGTCGCTCGCAAACCTTGCGATGGATTATGCGCAGATCGCGACCACCGCCGAGATTGTCGGCCGCGCGTAACGCACTTAGCGCCGCCACAGCGATTCGGTCCACCACGCATGCAGCGCAACCGCACCGCGTGCGCGGCGGTTCTCGTCCACGCGCCACACGCCCCCTCACGCCTGCCGCACCCCCATCACTTTATCGAGCGTCACCGGCAGATCGCGCACGCGCACGCCGGTCGCGTGATACACCGCATTCGCGATCGCCGCCGGTACGCCGGTGATGCCGATCTCGCCGATGCCGCGTACGCCGAGCGAGTTGATGTACGGATCAGGCTGATCGATGAACGTGATGTCGAGCGAGCCGATGTCGGCATTCACCGGCACGTGGTACTCGGCGAGATTCGCGTTCGTGAAGCGCCCGTAGCGCGTATCGAGCAAAGTCTCTTCCTGTAGCGCCGCCCCCACGCCCCACACAATGCCGCCCATCAACTGGCTGCGCGCAGTCTTCTCGTTCAACACGCGCCCCACGTCATACACGCCGACCACGCGCGCCACGCGAATCGTGCCGAGGTCGGCATCGACATGGACTTCGGCGAACACGGCGCCAAACGAGTGAAACGAGTACTTCTGCCTCTCATCGCCGGGTTTGACCGTCGAGGCGGCCTCGATCGGTTTGCCGCCTGAGCGCGCGATGATCGCGGCCGCCGGATCGCGCTTCGCCGGTTGTGAGCGGCTCATGACCCAGCCATTTTCCACCGTGATGTCGTCGGGTGCGATGCCGTGCACGGGCGAGGCTTCGTCGGCGAGGGCCAATGCGATCAACTGGCTGCGCGCCTGGCTCGCGGCCTCGCGCACAGCAGGCGAAACGCTCGCCGCCGATTGCGATCCGCCTGACCCGGGGGCTTTCGGCAGCGACGAGTCGCCGAGCGCGAAGTGGATGTTTTCCGGCGCGAAGCCGAGGGCGTCGGCGGCCACCTGGGTCATCACGGTGTAGGTCCCGGTGCCGAGGTCCTGGGTGCAGGAGGCGACCATCGCGCTGCCGTCCGGCAGAATCCGCGCGATGGCCGCGGCTTCGTTGCGGTTGGCCGGATAGGTCGCGGTCGCCATACCCATGCCGATCAGCATCTTGCCGTTGCGCATCGAACGCGGTGCGGCGGTGCGCCGGGACCAGCCGAATTTCTCGGCGCCGATCTGATAGCACTCGCGCAAGGATTTCCCGGACCACGGTTTGTTTTCCTGTGGATCGGTATCGGCGTAATTCTTCAGGCGCAGCGCGAGCGGGTCCATCTTCAACGCCGCAGCGAGTTCGTCCATCGACGATTCGAGCGCGAACGAGCCGGTCGTCTCGCCAGGCGCGCGCATGAAGGTCGGTGTGCCGAGGTTCATCGGCACGATCCGGTGCGTCGTGACCTGATTGGGCACCGCGTACAACATGCGCGTGACCATGCAGCAGGTTTCGGTCCAGTCTTCGAACATCGACGTATTCGACACACTGTCATGGCGTATCGCCGTCAGCGTGCCGTCGTGCCGCGCGGCAAGCGTGAGATGCTGCTCGGTCCGCGGACGGGCGCCGACGGACCCGAACATCTGCGGACGCTCGAGCACGAGACGCACCGGACGCCCAGTCTGCTTCGCTGCCATCGCGCACAGCGACACGTGCGACCACGACGATCCCTTGCAACCAAAACCACCACCGATAAACGGCGAAATCACGCGCACGTCGCCGGGTGACATGCCGAGCGTTCGCGCGACCGCCTGCGCCGCATTGCTCACGCCTTGCGTCGAGTCGTAGAGCGTGAGTTGCGGGCCGTCCCAGTGCGCCATCGTGGCGTGCGGCTCCATCGGGTTGTGATGTTCGATCGGCGTCGTGTAAACGGCGTCGACGTGAACCGTGCCACTGCGCATGCCATCCTCGAAGCTGCCGCGTTGCGTGTCGGTGATGCGGCCTTGCGGTCTGTCAGGTGCATGTCCGTTCGGCTTCGCCTGCGCAAAATCGAGTGTCGCGGCGCTGCTCTGGTAGGTAATGCGTAATTGACGCGCGGCATCCGTGGCGTGTTCGAGCGTATCGGCAACCACCACGGCGACCGGCTCGTTGTTGTAGTGAATCTCATTGTCCTGCAGCAGCGACAGGCGGCGGACGCCCGGCGGCGTCAAAGCGGGCTTGCCGCCATTGGGCAGGCGCGGCGCGTTCTGATACGTCATCACCAGCAACACGCCTGGCAACGCTTGCGCGCGGCTCGCATCGATCGATGCAATCGTGCCGCGGGCAATCGTGCTGGTGACGAGCACAGCATGCGCTAGCCGCGCCTCCGAGAACTCGCCGGCGTAGCGCGCTTCGCCGGTGACTTTCAGCAGACCGTCGATGCGGTCGAGCGGTTGACCGATCAGATTCATGCCACACCTCCGGCGCGGCCCGCGGCCAGGTTCACGGCGCGCACGATCGCGCGCTGCGCAAGCTGCACCTTGAAACGATTGTCGTGCTGCGGTCTCGCATCGCGTAGCGCTGCGGTAGCGGCGTCGTGTAGCGTCGCCTGTGTGAGCGGCCGGCCGTTGAGCATCTGTTCGGCGGCATGCGCGCGCCACGGTTTGTGCGCGACACCGCCCAACGCGATGCGCGCGGTTGTGATGTGGTCGCCGTCCATCTGCAATGCGGCGGCCACCGAGACCAGCGCAAATGCGTAACTGGCCCGGTCACGCACTTTCAGATAGTGCGAGTTCGCGCTGAACAACGGCGGCGGTAAATCGACAGCGGTAATCAACTCGCCCGCCTGCAACGTGGTATCGATATCGGGCCGGTCGCCGGGAAGCCGATGAAAGTCCGCGAACGGAATGGTCCGCTCGCCTGCGGGGCCATTGACGCGAACAACGGCGTCGAGCGCGGCGAGCGCCACGCTCATATCCGACGGGTTCACGGCAATGCATTGCGGACTCGCACCAAGAATCGCCTGCGTGCGATTGTGGCCTTCGAGCGCCGCGCAACCGCTGCTTGGCACGCGCTTATTGCACTGCGTGAAGGTGGTGTCGTAAAAATAACTGCAGCGGGTGCGCTGTAGCAGATTGCCGCCCACGGTCGCCATATTGCGCAGTTGCGGCGAGGCGCCCGCCAGAAATGCCTGCGACAGCAACGGGTATTGTTCGCGCACCAGCGCGTGATTGGCGGCATCGCTATTGCGCATCAGGGCGCCGATGCGGATGCCGCCATTCGGCAACGTGGCGACCGTATCGAGCCCGCTAATGTGCGTGATATCGATAAGCCGCATCGGCCGCGCCACGCCGCTCTTCATCAAGTCGAGCAGATTGGTGCCGCCGCCAATGAACACCGCACCCGGTTGCTGCGCCGCGTGCACGGCGCCGGCGACATCGCCGGCGCGTTCGTAAGAGATCGCATCCATGCTGGCCGCTCCGTCACGCGTTGCCGTGGTTAGGGCGGGCATTGCTGCCGGCACTGTTCTGACCACCGCTCTCATGCACAGCGCGCACCGCCGCGACGATATTCGCGTACGCACCGCAGCGGCAAATGTTGCCGCTCATGCGTTCGCGGATTTCGTCGTCGGAAAGTTGTGGCGGGCGGCTGCGGACGTCGGCGCTCACAGTGCTGGCCGTGCCGTTACGGAATTCGTTCAGCAGGGCAGTCGCGGAACACAACTGCCCGGGCGTGCAGTAGCCGCACTGGAATGCATCGTGTTCGATAAAGGCCTGTTGCATCGGGCTGAGCACTTGATTGCCGGCGAGTCCTTCAACGGTCGTGATGTGGCTACCTTCATGCATCACGGCAAGCGTCAGGCAGGAATTAATACGACGGCCGTCGGCGATCACCGTGCATGCGCCGCATTGCCCACGGTCGCAGCCTTTCTTCGTGCCCATCAGACCCGCGTACTCGCGCAAAGCATCGAGCAAGGTCACGCGCGGTTCGAGATGCAGCGAGTAAGCACGGCCGTTGACGGTCAGCGTGACAGGGCGGCCCGGCACCGGCGCACGAACTTCGGCGGGCGGCGGCGCGGCCGGGGTTTGTGTTTGTGCGCGCAAATGCGGCGCCGCGCCGATGGTGGCGGCAGCGGCGGCCGATTGCAGAAAGCGGCGGCGCGAAGATTGGGGTGATGTGGCGTCGGGTTCGTCGCCCGAATCCTGTGGTTTGTTATTCGTAGACATGACGGTCTGCTGGCTCCATTGAAAGGTCAATGCAGGCATGGCGACATGCGGGTATCTGACATGCGGGTATCCGAAGCGTCGCGGTGTAACTCTTCACACTCAGCAATTTCGGTGCCGTTGCGAACGCAACAGGTTATCGACGCGGCGCAACCGGATTCACTGTGACCCGGCAGCGAGCCACGATGAACCGGATCGAATCGTTGAAAGCGCAACCAGACATGCTGCGGCGCGCGTCAACTAGGGACGTTGCGCTTAACGAACAGGAAAGTAAATACGCGGAGGTGCCTTCTTTCTGGATGAAAAAAGAAAGACTGTTTTGCGCGGGACGAGGAGTCCGGTCGATCAGGCGTCGGCCCAGCGGCGCAGCAGATTGTGATAAATGCCGGTGAGACTTACCACGGTTGCATCGTTCGAACCTTTTTCGGCCGCCAAACGTTGCACGTCGTTGTCGAGTTGAAACAGCATGGCGCGTTCGCCGTCGTTGTGCACCATACTTTGAATCCAGAAGAAGGATGCGACCCGCACGCCACGCGTCACCGGGTTGACGTGATGCAGGCTCGAAGCAGGGTAGAGCACCATGTCGCCGGCCGGCAGTTTCGAGCGATGCATGCCGTAGGTGTCTTCAATGCAGAGTTCGCCGCCGTCGTAGGACTCCGGCTCGGCAAGAAAGAGTGTGGCCGAGAGATCGCTGCGGATGCGGAAATCGGTGCCGCGCAGGTGGCGGATCGCGTTGTCCACGTGCGTGCCGAAACCGTCGCCGCCTGCATAGCGGTTAAAGAGCGGCGGAAAGACTTTCAGGGGTAACGCGGCCGAAAAGAAACGCGGGTTGCGGCCGAGCGCGTCCTGAATCGCATCGCCCACCGCGCGTGCGGCGGGGGAGCCTTCGGGCAATTGCTGGTTGCGCTTGGCCCGCGCCGACTGTTCGCCGGAAGTCGCGTTACCGTCGGTCCATTGGGCCGCGTCGAGGATTTCGCGGTATTGCGCGACCTGCTGTTTGCCGAGTACGCCTTGCAGATGCAGCATCATGTGCGTGGCTTCCGAACCAGGGGCATCATCGCGCCTGCAGCGGTGCTTGTATTCGTGCCTGGAACCGCGCTTCTATTCACCCCTTGGTTCATGCCCGGCCCCGAGTTTCCGTGTGTGCCTGGATCCGTGCTTATATTCGCCGCTATTTGCGCGCGTATACCTGTACTCAGGTCTTCAGCCAGCGCACGAAAGGCACCGACCGGAGAAGCGGCAAGCCACGCCTGCATCTTCGCGATGAACGCCGGCGTTGCTGTGCGTGGTACACGCCGCAACCACACCAGCGCGGCGTCGATCTCGCCGCGCCCGGCCAGTAGCCTCGCATAGTTGAACTGGCCGCGGAAGTCACCGCCCACTGCCGCGCGCCGGTAATAGTCGAGCGCGATGCTTGCGTCGGCATCGACTTCCCAACCGTCTTCGTAAAAGCTGCCGATAAAATTAAGCGACTTCACGTGACCCATTTCGGCGGCACGCCTGAACCACTGTAGCGCCTGCACACGATCGCATTCCACGCCATGGCCGAGCGCCAATGCCGACGCATAGTTGTACATGCCCCAGTCGAGTCCCGCCTGCGCCGCGCGCCGGTACCAGTAGACCGCCACCGGCGCGCACGCCGCCGTTCCCCAACCGTGTTCGTAGCATCGGCCCAGCATATTCATCGCCATCGGATGATCCTGCCGCGCCGCGTGCCTGAACCACGTCAACGCTTCTTCGGCATTGCGCGCCACACCGTGACCGTCGAGCAGATACTGGCCGTACACCGCCTGCGCTTCGACGATGCCGTTATGCGCGGCCGCCGCCACCCACGCGGCGGCTTTGGCGGGCGGCCCGGAGAGAATCGCGGCGAGCTCGTCATGCGACACGCTCGCCAGCGCCTTCAGCGTTATCTGTTCCATCCTGCAGTGCTTAGTAGTGCGCGTTGAGCGTCAGGAAGGCGGAACGGCCGGCTGCGATCGACGCGTAGTGCGCCGGATACGCCTGATCGTAATACGTCCGGTTGAAGATGTTCTGCACGTTCAGTTGCAGATCGACCTTCTTGTTGATCCGGTAAGTTGCCATCCCGTCGAAACGCCAGTACGAGGGCACCGCGCGCAGATTCGCCGTGTCGCCGTACACCTGCGACATGTAGAAGGCGCCGCCGCCGATCGTGAACTTCGGCAGCACATCGTAATTGGTCCACAGGCTGATGCTGTTCTTCGGCGTGTTCGGGAACTGGTGGCCGTTATCCGCCGTGTTCTTGCCGTTGTCGCGCAACTGGCTCTTCATGTACGTGTAGCCGCCGAACACCTGCCACTTGTTCGTCAACTGACCGGCCACGCCGAATTCGAAGCCTTGCACGCGCTTGTTGCCGACCATCGGGTATTCGTTGTTCGGCAGCGTGACGCGGGCGTTGGTCGTATCGATCTGGAACAGCGCGCCCGTCAGCGAGAGGTGGTTGTTCAGCACATTCCACTTGGTGCCGAGTTCGACGCTGCGGTTCTTTTCCGGGGCGAGCTGATCCGCGTTCGCACCGACACCGCCACGGCCCGGCGTCAGCGACTGCGTTTCGCTGACCTGGCCGAGCGTGGCGCCGGCCGGCGTTGACGACGTCGCGATCGACGCATACACGCTGCCGTTCGAAGCCGGTTTGAAGACGAGGCCGAACTGGTAGTTGAACAGCGTGTCGTCGCGCGTGGTGTGCTTGCCGCCCTTAGCAAGCGTGTTGCGGAAATCAGTCGAATAATCGTCGACGCGCAAGCCGATGTTGGCTTGCCAGCGTTTGGTGAATTCGATCGTATCGAACGCATACAGCGATTTGATGATGGTGCGCTGCTCGTTCGTATCGTTCGCTTTGCTAACCGAACCGGCCCACGGGTCGTTCGGATTCGGCGACCACAGGCTCGTGCAGTTATAGCCGGACGCCGCGCCGATACCCTTGGTTTTGCAGATCGCACCGGTGGCCGTCGCCACGGTGTACGAATCGTTCACGCTGGTTTCGCGCGACAGTTCCAGGCCGGTGGTAAAGCTGTGTTTCAGGAAGCCGGTCTTGAACTCGCCGAACAGCTCGGTCTGGTTCGCGAGGCTGTAGACGTCGCTGGCGCGCGTATTCGCGCGGCGCCACACCATGCCGTTCACTACGTTGCCCTGGCTGTCGTCCGGCTGCGTCCAGATGTAGTCCTGGGTGGACTTCGTATAACGCGTGGTGTTGCGGACCGTCAGGTTGCTGTTGATGTCGTGTTCGATGCGCACCGTGCCAACGTCCGAGGTCGTCTTGCGGAAATCGCGGTCGATCAGGCCGTAAAAATTGTGACGGTCCACGTTGGCCGGATAGATCGTGTCGACGTTGGCCGGCTTGTTGGTGGTCGTGTAGTAGTACAGAATGCCACTGTCGGGCAGGTCGTCAGTCGAGAGGTGGTAGTAGCTCGCCGTGACGCGGGTCGGCGTGCCGAGACCGTAAGTGAACGACGGCGCGATACCCCAGTGCTCGTTGTTGACCGCGTCGCGCCCGGGCACGTCATTGTTGTGGCTCATCACGTTCAGGCGAAAGGCCGCGTGGTCGGCCATTTACCAGTTGCCATCCGCGGTGAAGCGGCGGTAGCGGTCGGTGCCGAGGCCCGCGCTGCCGTCGGCGGAATTGCCCAGATGCGGGGTCTTGGTGATCAGGTTGATGCTGCCGCCCGCGCCGCCGCGGCCGCCGTAGGCGCCATCCGAACCCTTGGTCACTTCCACGCTTTCGATATTGAACACTTCGCGGGTGGTCGCGCCGATGTCGCGCAGGCCGTCGACGAAGGTGCTCCCTTGTGCGTCGTAGCCGCGAATGAACGGCCGGTCGCCGAGCGGATTGCCGCCTTCGCCGGCGCCGAACGTAATGCCCGGCACCGTGCGCAGCGCCTCGGTCAGCGTCGACGCGCCCGTGCTCCTGATCAGTTCCTGCGGAATCACGGTCACCAACTTCGGCGTATCGACCAGCGGCGCCGTGAATTTGACCGACGCCGAGTGGTCGGTCTTGAAGCCGTCGTCCGCCTGGCTTTGAACGGCGATCGGCGCGAGCTGGCTTTCCTTGTCGGGCGGCGCCATTCCGGGCGTGCCTTGCGCGAGAGCTGGGCCTGCCGCCAACATGCCGCACAGTGTCGTGCTGATTTTGCCGAGCTTCGGTTCGTCGGACCGCAACTTCATTTTTATCCCCGTCGTTGAGTGCTGGCGACCGGGCGGGTAATGCATTCCTTACCCGGACATTCCATGTTTATTACAAAGTTTTTTCGGCGTGCATTCTATGCAATCCGGTTGTAATTGAGAAACGTTCTCAACAAAATATCTCGATACGTGGGATTGCAGGCGTGAGCCGCTGCATGGAGTTGGTGGGGCGATAGACGAAGATGGGTGAAAAAGACGTGGATTTGATGGCTTCGAGTGGGCGTGGTGGCGACTTTGCGTCTGTCGCGAGAGCGGCTTTTATAGCGAATGCTGGGCCCGTTCCGATTGAAGGACGGACCGCTCGGTTTCTTACCGTGCCGCGAGTTCGGCCAGCGTGTCCCGCAACCACATGAGCGCCGGATCGGCCTGATTGCGTGGATGCCACCCCGCGTACAAGGTGAAGCCGCGCGCGTCGAACGGCAGCGCAAAGGTGTCGAGCCGATCGGTGTAGCGTGCCGCGAAGCGCGACGGCAGCGTCGAAACGTAGTCGGTTTTCGAGAGCAACTCCGGCACCAGCGTGAAGTGCTGGACCGACAGCGCGACGCGCCGCTCGCGGCCGAGTTCGTCGAGATGCTCGTCCATGTAGCCATGAAAGCTGCCACCGCTGGTCGACACCAGGACGTGATCGAGCGCGCAGTAGGTATCGAGATCCAGCGGGGCGGTGCCGCGTGGGTGGCCCTTGCGCTGCACGAACACGAAATGCTCGTCGTAGAGCTTGCGGGCTTTCATCGACGGCGGAATCATCCGGTCGGAACCGAGCAGCAGGTCGATCTCGCCGCTTTCGAGCCGTGACGCGGCGGTGGGCTGATCGCCGATCACGAACGCCACGCGCACGCCCGGCCCCGCCAATGCCGGCAAGCGCTCCATCAGGCGCATGCCGAGTACTGCGGTGGCGTTGTCGTGCGCGGCGATCACGAAGCGCCGCATGTCGGTGAGGGGATCGAAGCCAGGCTGGTGGCGCACCACCGCTTCGAGATTCTTCAACGCGGCATGGAGCGGCGTCATCAATTCCAGCGCCCGGGCCGTGCGCGTCATGCCGCGGCCGGTTTCGGCGGGCAGCAGCAACGGATCGCCGAAGATCTGCCGCAAGCGCGCGAGTTGCGTGGAGACGGCCGGTTGCGTCAGATGTAGCCGCTCGGCCGCACGCGTGACGTTCGACTCGGCGAGCAGTGCGTCGAGCGAAACGAGCAGATTCAAATCGATGCCGCGTAGATCAATCATGTTGATAGGTCGCATATAAGTAATTGATTTCTAGAATACGTACCGCGCTTCTACAGTTCAAGCACCGAAACGAACTGAAGGACGACCAACATGAAAGCCTGGATGCTCGATCAACCCGGCAAGCCGCTGGCCTTGCGCGACGTGACACAACCGGAGGCGCGCCGGAACGCCGTGCTGGTGCGGATGGAAGCCGTGCCGTTGCTGAGTTACACGCGCAACTATGTCGAAGGGAAGTTGCCGTACGCGTACCCGCCGGGACCGTTTTCGCCTGGCACGAATGGGGTTGGCCGGATCGTCGCGGTCGGCGAGGGCGTGGTGGCATTTCGCGTCGGCCAACGCGTTGCTGTGAATCCGTACTGGATCACCGACGAAGCAGTGCGCGAGCCCGCGCAGGCGCTGTTAGGGCTCACCGGCATCAGTGCCGACAGTGGCGCGTTGCTGGCTGAGTTCCCGCACGGCACGTTGCGCGAAGTCGCCGAAATTCCGGCCGCGACGCTGATCGCGCTGGACGGTCTGGACGGGATCGATGCCGCACGTCTCGCGTTGCTGGCCAAATTTGCCGTGCCCTTCGGTGGTTTGCGGCGCGGCCGACTGTCGGCGGGTGAAGCGGTGGTGGTCAACGGCGCAGGCGGTTACTTCGGCTCGGCGGCCGTGCTCGTCGCGCTGGCGCTCGGCGCGAGCAAGGTCGTCGCGCTCGGCCGGCGCGCGGAACCGTTGCAAGCGCTGGTCGAGCAAGGCCACGGGCGTGTGGTCCCCGTCGTGCTGAGCGGCGATGCCGCGCAAGACACAGCGGCGATTCGCGCCGCTAGCGGTGGCGGCGTGGATCTCGCCTTCGACATGGTCGGGCAGGCCACCGACGCGAACGCAACCCTCGCCGCATTGCGTAGCTTGCGCCGCGGTGGCCGGCTCGTGCTGATGGGCAGCATGCAAGTGGACCTTCCGATTCCGTACAGCGAGATGCTGTTGAACAACTGGGAATTGATTGGCCACTTCATGTACACGCGCGCTGACTATCTCGCGCTGGTTTCGCTCGTCACCTCCGGGCAGATTCCGCTCGAGGCGGTCGAGTTGAAGGCGTATCCGTTTGCCGAACTGGAGACGGCGATCGACGCGGCTGGCCGCATGTCGGGCCTGCAATGCACGGTGGTAGTCGGCACGTCGCCGCAAGCGTGAGCGTGTAGCGGCGTGATCGCGACGGCATAAAAAAGCGGCCTTGCTGGTTCTCAGCAAGGCCGCTTTGCATCGGCAAATCGTGATCGGTCAATCAGCCGATCCGTCGGTCAATCAATGCCGTGAAACACCGCGTCGTCCGGACCGAGATACGCGGGCGGACGCCACGCGGCATCGCGCATTGAATGCTGGACCAGCTTTTCGACGCCCAGCAGCACCGCGAAAATCGCCATCCGCACCGGAATGCCGTTATCCGTTTGCCGGAAAATCGCCAGCCGCGGATCGTGATTCAGATCGACGCTCAGATCGTTCGCACCCGGCCGGCTGTCGCGCGGCAGCGGGTGCATGATCAGTGTGTCGGCGCCGCATACGCTATCCATCAGCGCCTGATTGATCTGGAAATCCGGCGTATAGCCTTCGAACGATTCGTCGGTGAAGCGCTCTTTCTGGATGCGCGTGGCGTACACCACGTCGGCGCCGCGCAGCCCGGCGGGCAGATCGTGAGTCTGCTCGATCACGTGGTCGTTGCGCGAAATCTGCTCGATGATGTAGCTCGGCATTTCGAGCATGGGCGGCGAGATCAACGTGAACTTGATGCCGCGATAGAGCGCGAGCAACTTGACGAGCGAATGCACGGTGCGACCATATTTCAGGTCGCCGACCAGCGCGATATGCGCGCGGTCGACGATCTTGCCGAGCCGCGAGAACTCGCGCTGGATCGTGTACAGGTCGAGCAGCGCCTGGCTCGGATGTTCGCCCGGGCCGTCGCCGCCGTTGATCACCGGCACGTTGGTGGCACGCGCGAATTCGGCCACCGAGCCTTGTTCCGGATGACGGATCACCAGTGCATCCACGTAGCCGCTCATCACGCGGCTGGTGTCGTAGATCGATTCGCCCTTTGCCATCGACGAAAACGTGAACCCGGTGGTGTCGCACACCGAGCCGCCAAGCCGGCAGAAGGCCGCGCCGAAGCTCACGCGGGTCCGCGTGCTGGCCTCGAAAAACAGGTTGCCGAGCACCGCGCCTTCCAGCACGCGGGAGATTTTCCGGCGCCGCGCGATCGGCTGCATGATGTCGGCGACGCGAAACAGCGCCTCGACCGAGTCGCGCGAAAACTGATCGACCGACAGCAGTTGCGGCTTGCCTTCGAACAGCATCTGGCTCGCCAGCGACTGCGAGTCTACGCTTTGCGTATACTTCTCGCCCGGCTCGCCGTGCACCACGATTTCCGACACGAAACGCTCCACGATCTCCGGCATGGCGCGCGATTCCTGCGAGTCGTCCGGCAGCAGCCAGGTGTCGAGCGCACGGCGCGATACGCCGATGCGGCTCGCGAACGTGTCGCGGGTCATGTTCAGGCGACGCATTGCATCGCGTAGGAAGGCTTGTTGCGGGACGCTCATGCGGGCACCTGTCGGGAAAGGGTTGTGTACCGATTATGTACGCGATGCGTATATTAATTTTCCTGTCGCAGAAGTCAAGCAATTTTGCGATGGGTGTGCAAACCCGCTTTGCAAACTCCCGCCGGACGCGGTTACACTGCGTTTCATGCATTCCGGCCGAACGCTCCGACTCCGTCCGTCAACGACCGCACGTCTCGCTTTTGTGAGCGTCGTGGCCGCGCGCGCGGGTTGCGCGAGTGTCAACGCCAAAGCCAAAAAACAGCCGCTCATCTGACCGGAGCCGCTGTTCCGTCAGATGTTGCGACGGAACAGCCGGTCAACGCCCCCCGCGGCATTTCCTGTTTTTCCTCCCTCGCACCGCTGATCGGAATCGATACGGTCGTCATCGAGGTAAAAACATGTCTAATTTTTCGGGTATCTGGGTTCCGCTCATCACGCCATTCGCCGACGGCGAGGTCGATCACGCCGCGCTGCGCGCGCTGGTGCGCCGCTATGCCGACGCGGGCATTGCCGGGCTGGTCGCGCTCGGTACGACCGGCGAGCCGGCCGCGCTCGACGACGCCGAGCAGGACGCGGTACTGGCGACGATTCTCGACGCAGCGCAAGCCACTGCCGATAGCGCGGACGCACAAGCGCTGCCGGTGCTGGTCGGCGTGTCGGGCAATCACACGGCGAGCATGCGAGCGCGCGTCGAGCAATTGAACGCACTGCCGATAGCCGGTGTGCTGATGGCCGCGCCGTACTACATCCGGCCTTCGCAAGCGGGCATCGTCGGGCATTTCATGGCGCTTGCCGACGCGAGCGACAAGCCCGTCGTGCTGTACGACATTCCCTATCGAACCGGTGTGCGGCTCGAACTCGACACGCTGCTGACGCTTGCCGCGCATCCGCGAATCCAGGCGGTGAAGGATTGCGCCGGTTCGCTCGATACCACGCTCGCGCTGATTCGCGACGGCCGCTTGCAGGTGCTGACCGGTGAGGACATCAATATTTTCAACACCTTGTGTCTGGGTGGGAGCGGCGCGATCGCGGCGTCGGCGCATCTACGGCCCGAGCGGTTCGTCGCGTTGTATCGCGCGCTGTCAGCGGGCCAGCTCGACGAAGGACGGCGCATTTTTCATGAGCTCGTGCCACTGATCCAGGCGCTGTTCGCCGAACCGAATCCGGCGCCGGTGAAGGCCCTGCTCGCCGCGCAAGGCCTGATACGCGACGAGTTGCGCATGCCCATGACGCGTGCCGGCGATGCACTGGTCGCACGGCTCAGGGAGATGGAAGGGCTTGATCGGCGAGGGTCGTACGCGGCGGCATCGTGAGCTTGAGTGCGGATTCGCTGCCGGCCATTTGTATTTGAGATGATGGTTCGCGGTGCCAGGCGATAATCGGCGCCCTTTGTCTATTATCGCCACCGGCTCTTTGTCCGGTCGATGCTGCATGCAGTTAGTCTCGTCCGCCAATCTCCTGTCCCGCTTCAGCACGCTCAGCACGCTTACGGCGGGCTCGTTCAACACGCGGCACACACCGCACTCGCCGCACACGCCGAATGTACGCCGTGCCGCCCGTGCCCAACCGCGCACCTGCCGCATGACCTGCGCCGGGAGCCGCTGATGCCCTCCGTGTTTCGCACCGGCAGCCAGCTTTCCAGCGGCTCGGTCAGCTTCGTCACGCGCCGCACCGCGCTGACCATCGCCACGGCCACGGCATTCGGCGCAACCGCGCTGGCGCTCGCCGCGGGCATCGCGATCGGCATCCATTGGCCGGCGCACGGCGGCTCCGGCGATCAGGTGGCGAACCGTGTCGAGCACGATTATGCAATCGATCAACTCGGCAAGCTGAATGCGTCCGTGGCGCAGATCGAACCGCGCATCGCGCGTCTGATGATGCAGGTCGGCGCGTTGCGCGATTTCGAAGCGCGTCTGAATACACCGCGGCCCGCGCCGCGCGCGCCGGCCACGTCGGCTGTCCCGGCTACTCCGGGCGCCGCCTCCGAACCCGACATGTCCGCGACCGACCGCGAAGGCGGCCTGTCCTTGCCGCCGCGGCGCTGTACGGATGTCGTGCCGCAACCGGCGGGTCAAGCCGATGCCGCGCCCACCCGGCAACACCTGGATTGCATTGCCGCAACGCTGTCCGCGCTCGAGCAACAGATCGCCGATCACGCGATCGCCTATGCCGCTTTCCCCGGCCGCATGCCTGACGACGGCGCGCGCTTCGGCTCGCCGTTCGGCAACCGGGCCGATCCGTTCACGAATCGTTTGAGTTTTCATCCGGGCATCGACCTGGTCGCCAAAACCGGCACGCCGATTCTGGCGGCCGCGGGCGGCCGGGTGATCTTTGCCGGCGAGAAGTCGGGCTATGGCAACGCTGTCGAAATCGATCACGGCAACGGCCTCGTGACCCGTTACGGTCACGCGTCGCGGATCGTGGTGCATGTCGGCGATCTGGTGCTGCCGCGTCAGTATGTCGCCGATGTCGGCTCGACCGGCCGCTCCACCGGACCGCATCTGCATTTCGAAGTGCTGGTCAACGGCGCGCCGGTCGACCCGGCCGCCTACCTCGCGCTATTCGCGCCCGTGCCCCATGGCTGAACGACGTTTTTCCCGCGACGCGGGCAGTCTGACCCACCGCGCCTATGTCTTGCAACCCGCGCGGTCGCTCGTTCTCCGCGTGACCCTGTGGGTTCTGGCGTGCGCGCTCAGCGCGGCAGGCGGTGCCGCGGCCATCGCGACATGGCACGCGCAACGCGCCGGCACGCCGGCCGATCAATGCAACGCGGCGCCTGTGGATGAAGAGCGCGAACAGACGGAGCTCGCCCGCACGCGGCTTGCGCTGGCGCAGGAATCGGCGGCGCGCGCCGCCGTGCAGAAAACCGCGGACGGCGCCGCGGCCGATGTCGCGCGATTGAACGCCGAACTGCAGTTTCTGCGCGGCCAGAGCAAAGCGAAGCGACCCGCGCCGCGCGGTTGACTGTCATTTTCATTTCGAAGAGGTACTTATGTTCAGCAAGAAAAAACACGCGGGCATCCGGCAGACCAAGCTCGCCACACTCATCGCACACGACGTGCGGATCACGGGCGACCTCGTGTTCAGCGAAGGTCTGCGGATGGACGGTCACGTGAAGGGCAACGTCAGCGGCGAGCCGGGCACCCAGACGCTGCTGGTATTGAGCGACCGCGGCTCGATCGAGGGCAACGTGCATGGCCATGACGTTGTGGTCAACGGCCGGATCGTCGGTGATGTGATCGCCGATCACTTCGTCGAATTGCAGAGCAACGCGCACGTGACCGGCAACATCTACTACCAGCAACTGCGGATGGACTGCGGCGCCTCGGTAGACGGCAAGCTGACCAAGCGTGACGCCGCGCAGGCGGTGACGCCGATTCTCGTCTCGGTGGCCGATACGGCGCGCGAGGAGCGCAAGGCCGGCTAACTGGCCAAGCAGTTAAGCGGTCAAGCAGCCGCCCTCGGCGTCAAACCGATCCCGGCAGCGACTGACATGGCGCGGACGTGTCGTGGTCCAGCGCATCGCAGCGTGACAATCGCGAATCGCGCAGAACGCGCATTTCCCGTGCTTCGGCGAGACGTTGCAGCGCGCCGCGATCGAGCGTGGCGAGCATGTCCCGTTCGACGATCAACTGGTGCAAGGCCAGCACGATCAGGCCGATGGTCAGCAGCAGATCGCCTGCAAACACGACTGCGTAAAGTGCCGAGGTGGTGCGGGGATTGCCGTACAGCAGCGTCATGTTGGCGCGGTCGAGCAGCACGAGCACGAGCGGCACGATGGCGCTGAGCGCCGCGATTCCGCTACCCACCGCCACCAGCATCCGTGCCGCCCCAAGATGAGGACGGCGCCGGCGGCACACTTCATACAGTGTCGCCGCGCGACACGGCAGGAAAAACAGCGCGAGCAAGCCGGCGCGGACCACCAGTGGCGCATTCCACGCCAGCACGCTGCCATACAGCAGGCCGAACACGGCAGTGACGAGGAGGCCGGCACGCCATGGTGCCGATGCGCCGAACAGGTCGCGCGTGCCCGACCAGATCAGAATGCGGCTTTGCAACGCCAGCGTCGCGGTGGCCAGCAACAGCAGATCGTTGGGCCAGATCTTATGCAACGCAAAGCAGGCCGTGGCGGTGGCAAGCAGATAAAAACCGACGGCCCAGAAACGGAAGGCACCGACCTGCGCAAACATCCGGGAAAGCGCCGTCGTGATGAGGGCGCCGCACAGAAACGTGACCAGCCAAACCGTTTGGAACGTTGCTACGTCAATTTTCATGAAGTCTCCACCAGCCAATCTGTCGGTTCGAGCTTATCGGTAAAACGAGGCCGCGCGGCGAAGTGCGCCTTGACGGACAACTGAACTGCGCGGCCACACGCGCTTCGAATGGATCCGGATGCTCATGCGGCCACCATTCTTTCGCGGAGCAGATCGCCGAAGTCGTCGGCGCTGAGTGGCTTGCCTAGCAAGAAGCCTTGCATCTCGTCGCACATCATCGACTTGAGCATGTCGAGCTGGGATTCGGTTTCGACGCCTTCGGCCACGACGTCCATTTCCAGCGAGTGCGCGAGCGCAATGATCGCGGACACGATCGCGCTGCCTTCCGGCCCGTGCTCGTCGAGCCCGTTGGTGAAGAAACGATCGATCTTCAACTGCTTGACGCGAAAACGCTGCAGATAGGCGAGGCTGGAATAGCCGGTGCCGAAATCGTCGATGGCGATTTCAAAGCCGCTTGCCTGAAACGCGCGGATCATTTCGATGGTTTTCGGCGCGTCCTGCATCGCGACGGTTTCGGTGATTTCGAACATGATCTGCTGGCATTGCACGCCTTCCGCGTTGACGATCTCGAGCATCGTTGCAACGAGATTCGGTTGCGACAACTGGCGCGGCGACAGATTGATCGCCACCTTCATCGAGGGCAGGCCTTGTTCGACCCAGCGGCGAATCTGCCGGCAGGTTTCGCGCAAGACCCAGTAGCCGATCTGCACGATCTGGCCCGAGCGCTCGGCGATCGGAATGAACTCGAGCGGCGTCAGCGTGCCGAGCTGCGGATGATGCAGGCGGATCAGCGCTTCGGCTCCTGCCAACGAGTCGCCGCTGCCGTGAAACTTCGGCTGGAAGTGCAGCGAGAAATGTCCGGCGTTGAGTGCTTCGTGCAGCGCGCTTTGAATCTGCAGCGTGCGTGTCGCGGCTTCATTCATGCTTTGTTCGAAGAAGCGATAGGTACTGCGGCCCGCGCGCTTCGCTTCGTACATGGCCGCGTCGGCATGTTTCAGCAGCGCGTCGACGCTATCGCCGTCGTAGGGAAAGAGCGAGATGCCGATGCTCGGCATCACCTGCAACGGTTGCGAATCGGTCCATACGCCCTCGCGCATCCGGTCGAGCACGCCTTCGGCCATCGTGCCGGCCTCTTCGCGTGAGTGAAGGTTCTCGGACAGCACGACGAATTCGTCGCCGCCGAGACGCGCGACGGTGTCGTCCGCGCGCACGCACAGCAGAAGGCGCTGGGCGAATGCGGACAGCACTTCGTCGCCGGCCGAGTGGCCGAGCGAATCGTTGATGGTCTTGAAGCCGTCGAGATCCATGAACAGGATGGCGAACAGCGAGCGCTGCCGGCGCGCGCTAAGGATCGCGCGTTCAATGCGGTCCGTGAGCGTGCTGCGGTTGGGCAGGCCGGTCAGCGTGTCGAGCGTGGCGAGCCGAACGATCTGACCGTTCAGTGTGGACACCGAGCCGATCAGAAAGCTGGTGCGGGCATCGAAACGCGACAGCATCAGCGTGACGATCAGAATCGCAAACGTGAACAGAATCACCGAGGTCGCGAGCCACGCGGCGTTCACGCCATTGGCCGCGCCGCATATTGCGCCGGCCGGAAACTCGGCGGCCGCCATGCCGGCGTAATGCATGCCGCTGATCGCGACGCCCATGACCAGCGCCGCGATGCGACGTTTGCGCAATACGTGGCGCGCTTCGTCGTTACTGAGTGCGCGCGCGATCCACAGCGCGGCGGTCGACGCGCCGATCGAGATCGCAATCGAGCCGGCGAGCCAGGCCGGTTGATAGTGGAGGCCCGGCTCCATTTGCATCGCCGCCATGCCGGTGTAGTGCATGCCGGCAATGCCGAAGCCCATCAGCACGCCGCCGGCCACGAGCCGAAGCCGCGTGAGCCGCGTGTGAGTCGTCACGACCAGCGCCAGGTACGAGACGCCGATCGCGAGTCCAAGCGAATAAGCGGTGGTCGCGAAGTCGTAGCCGAGCGGAATCGGCAGCGAGAACGCGAGCATCGCGATGAAGTGCATCGACCAGATCCCGACACCGAGCGCCGCGGCGCCGCCGAGGCGCCATGCGTGCCGCAGACGTGCCGATGCCAGCAGGAAGATGCGGCCCGTCAAATCGAGCGCCGTGTAGGACGCCAGCACCGCGACGAGAAACGAGATGGCGACCAGCCAAAAATTGTATGAGCTCTGCATGTTAAGTCCAACCGCGAAAGGGAAGCGGCTGAACTTGTTATCGACCGTTGGCGGCGTTTATTTAATTGATTTTCAATATGTTAGTCATCCGCGTTGAGCGTCTCGTGTTTGGCCGTGGCTTGTGCCAGCGTGAACCCTTCGGCGAGCCAGCCCGTGATGCCGCCGCTCATCAATTTCACGGGCCGTCCCAGCTGCGCGAGACGCAGTGCGCCGCGCGCGGCGCCGTTGCAGTGCGGGCCCGCGCAGTAGGTGACGAACAGCGTGTCCTGTGGGTACGCCGCGAGCTTCGACGCCACGATCTTGCCGTGCGGCAGGTTCACCGCGCCCGGCACGTGGCCCTGGTCGAACAGCGCCGGGCCGCGCACGTCGAGCAGCACGAAGCCGGGCGTGCCGCTCGCGAATGCCGCGTGAACGTCGGCGCAATCGGTTTCGAATTGCAGCGACGCCTGGAAGTGGGCGAGGGCGGCGGCGCTATCGGCGGCGGGGATGGCGGTGACAGCGTTGACGGCATGGTGCGTAGGCATGGTGAGGTTCCGGTTGGGCAGCGAGCGGGGTTGCGTGGCGAAGCGATTCTTGAGCCTTCATTGTCGCGATGCCGCATGCGCCGGGTAAGTGGCGTAATCGTCAATCTCCGGTAACATCACGCCATGCACAATCATCTTGTCGTTGCGCTGGCTTACGACCGGCTCTGTACGTTCGAATTCGGCTGCGTGACCGAGCTGTTCGCGCTCGAACGTCCCGAGCTCGGCGTGGACTGGTATCGCTTCGCGGTGTGCGCGAGCGAACCCGGTCCGATTCGCGCAGCCGGCGGCATCACCGTCGCCGCGCCGTACACGCTCAAGCTTCTGGACCACGCTGACACGATCGTCATTCCCGGCTGGCGCGACGCTGATGAATTGCCGCCCGAGCCGCTGCTCAAGAAGATTCGCGCGGCCTTCGAGCGCGGCGCGCGCCTCTGTTCGATCTGCTCCGGCGTATTCGTGCTGGCTGCCTCGGGTGTGCTCGACGGTAAGTCCGTCACCACGCACTGGTGCTACGCCGACAAACTGCAGCAGCGCTATCCGCAATTGCGCGTGCAACCGGATGCGTTATATGTCGACGAAGGGCAGATCATTACGTCGGCGGGATCGGCGGCCGGGCTCGACATGCTGCTGCATCTGGTTCGACGCGATCACGGCAGTGCCGTCGCCAACCGGGTCGCGCAGCGGCTCGTGGTGCCGCCGCATCGCGAGGGCGGCCAGGCGCAATTCGTGCCGCGGCCGATGCTGCAGGACGAAGGTGGACGTGTGGCGAAACTGATGGACTGGGTGCGCCGCTATCCCGCGTTGCCGCACACCCTGAACTCGCTGGCCGAACGGGCGGCGATGAGTCCGCGTACGCTGCAGCGTCAGTTTCATGACGCCACCGGCATGGCGCCCTACGAATGGCTGGTGCGTGAGCGCGTGGCGATCGCGCGGGAACTGCTGGAAGCGCCGACCCCGTTGCCGATGGCGCGCATTGCGGAGCTGGCGGGCTTCGGTTCCGAAGAGTCGCTGCGGCGGCACTTCCGGCGTATCGCATTGACGAGTCCAGGCGCGTATCGTAAGAAGTTCGGGGCGCAGGCCGAGGTGCCGGCAGCCCGGTAGACGCGCAGCATTTCCGTGTTGCCGATCCTGCACGCGTGATCCGTTTCAAACGAACGCTTGCCGATGTGCAAAATCATCCGCGGCTCATGCATTGCAAGCGGTTCGATGCGCGCTGCATGAGTATGAAATGCGCTTCAGGCGAGCCTCATGCATGTCCAAACGCTCACGGAGCGCCGCGTGTCGTGCGTTGCGGCTGAATCGCATGATTGACCGCCCGCTTCGGCAGCATACAAGGGTTCGCGCAATCGCCGGTTTTCTGTCAGCATCACGGCCAGCGTCCGTGGCAAACCACGTCAAACGTGTGGCGCATACGGCTGATTGAAGCGCGTCTTCGAAACGCGTCGTCGTCGTCACTGTCCTTTCTTTCTCATGAACGTCAAAACCGTCGTCGCCGCTACTGCCGTTGTCGTCACTGCTGCTGTTGCTGTGCTTACGCCTGCGCTCGTCGCGGCGCAAACGGAAGCCGGCGCGTCGCGCGCCGAGCTCTATCGGCGCAACCTGCTGGCGGGCAAGGACGTGCCGTGCCGCACGAATGCGTCATGCGCGGCGTTGGGCGTGGCCGCGCTCGAAGCAGGGCGCATCAAGGAAGCGCAAACGCTGGTCGAGATGGAAGCCGCGCTCGCCGAGGCCACCGCCATGCAGGCCGGCGAGGAGAATTCGCCCAAAGCAACCAGTTCGGCGCGGGCCCGCGTGGCGATGGCGCTGGTTCATCAGGGCGACGTGCAACTGAGGCTGGGCGCGCTGCCCGACGCGCGCGCGTACTACCGAACGGCTGTGAGCCGTGGCAAAGACTATCCCAACGACGCGCTGCTCGGCCGAGCCGTGGCGGCTGCGCGTCAACGTCTCGAGTCGATTGCGGACAAGTCGGTGGTGAACGGCGTGCCGCCGGACGGCGCCCGTTTCGCCAGCTATATGTTTTTCGGCGCGTGGAACAGTATTGAGGTGAAGCCCGCGAAAGGGCGGCGCGGCGTCTATCGGATCGACGGCGACTTCATGTATCCGACCGTGGGCGCCGACGGTCAACCGAGCGCGAACACGGGCAGCCTGTCAGCCTACGTGCGTTTTTACAATGGCGTGGCGCGTGTGCCGGTAACCGATGGCGGCGGCAATTTGCCGCTCGACGCCACCGCCAGGATCACCAACCTTGCGCCTTATGACAAACCGGCAGACAAACCGGCAGACAAACCGGCAGACAAACCGGCAGACAAACCAGCGGACAAACCAGCGGACAAACCAGCAGGCAAGCACGCGGACAAATGCCTGATCGAGTTCAAGCTCTCCGCACCGGAGACGCTCGACGTAGAGACGCATGGTTCGTTGACGGAATGTGGTTTCGGCTTCAATGTCAGCGCAGACGGGCGTTATTATCTGATGACCGGCTCCTGACGGACGCGAGGCTACCGGCCACGCGCCTGTTCAGCTTCGCCCGCATGCTTCCCCATCCGCGCTGCGTCTTTTATGATGCAGTGGCTGTGCACGTTTTACCATCGTCAGACATCGTTCAAAGTGTTCCCGCTCACAAAACCCTGATAAGAACAACGCCCGCTCATGCAAAACATCCTTAACTATCCGGGAATCGTATTCATTTTCTTCTTCGTCGTGATGTGGTTGTCGGCGCGCCTTGGCGCGTCCGTGCTGCGGAAATTCAGAAAGATCGACGAGGATGCACGCGACGACTTCAGCGTGATTCAGGCCGCCACGCTAACGTTGCTCGCGCTGATCATCGGTTTCACTTTTTCGATGGCGGTAGGCCGCTACGATCAACGCAAGAACTACGAGGAAGAAGAGGCGAACGCGATCGGCACCGAATACGTTCGCGCCGATCTGTTGCCCGCCGCCGATGCGGCGACCGTGCGCGGCTTGCTGAAAAAATATCTGGATGAACGCGTGCTGTTCTACACGACGCGCGACGCCGACGAACTCGCCCGGGTCAATGCCGAGACATCGCGCCTGCAGAACGCGATGTGGTCGACCGTGAAGAACGCCGTCGCCGCGCAGCCCACGCCGGTCGCCGCACTCGCTGTCGCCGGCATGAACGACGTGCTCAATACGCAGGGTTACACGCAGGCCGCGTGGTGGAATCGCATTCCCGTCGCGGCGTGGACGCTGATGACGCTGATTGCGGTGTGCGCCAACGTGCTGGTCGGCTATGGAGCACGGGGATTGAAAGCAGGAGCCGGATTATTGGTGATCGTTCCGCTGATCGTGTCGCTGTCGTTTATGCTGGTTGCCGATATCGACAGTCCGCGCGGCGGTGTGATTCGTGTGAAACCGCTCAATCTTCATGCACTCGCGGCTTCGTTCGGCTCGAATTGAACCCGTACTGAACCCGCGTTGAAGCCGTGTTGAAGTCCATTGAGCCGCATGAAAGGAAAACCCATGTCCGATATTGCAAAGATCATCACAAGCTTCAATACCGGTCGCGATCCTGAACGGCTCGCGATGAAATACAAGCTCATGCGCGGCTCGCCGTTCGTGTTTCTGCGCGGCGCGTGTCATTTGTTTTACGCGCGCTTGCCGCGCGACAAGGTGCTCGACGATGCGCCGCCGGTGTGGATTTGCGGCGATATGCATCTGGAAAATTTCGGCAGCTACAAGGGCGACAACCGCCTCGTCTATTTCGACAACAACGATTTCGATGAAGCCTGCCTCGCGCCGAGTCTCTACGAACTGGTGCGGTTGCTCACGAGCGTGCTGATCGGCGCGAGCGATCTCAAGCTGAGCCGTGCGGAGGCACTGGCGCTCTGCCACACTGCGGTCGATGCGTATAGCGCGGCGCTCGCCTTCGGCAAATCGCGCTGGATCGAAGCGGAGACCTCAGTCGGCATGGTGCGCGATCTGTTCGACGTACTGGCGAGCCGCACGCGCACCGCGTATCTCGACCGTCGCACCACGCTCGAGGGCAAGACCCGCGTGCTTAAAGTGGACGGTAAAAAAGCGCTCGCGGTCAGTGACAAGGCGCGCGCCGACGTCACCGCGTTCATGCATCAGTTCGCCGCCAGTCAACCCAATCCGGACTTCTATCGCATCGTCGACGTGGCGCGGCGGATTGCCGGCACCGGCAGCCTGGGTGTGGACCGCTACGTGATCCTAATCGAAGGCAAAGGCTCACCGGATGGCAATTATCTGATCGACCTGAAGGAGGCGTTGCCTTCTTCGGTGACGCCGCATGTTCGCACGCCGCAACCGAAGTGGGACAGCGAGGCGCAGCGCGTGGTTGAAATTCAACGGCGCAATCAGGCGGTATCCCAGGCGTTCTTGCATGCGGTCGAATTCAATCAGCGCTCGTATGTGCTGCGCAGCTTGCAGCCTTCGGAAGACCGCGTGGCGTTGAGCGACTGGAACGGCAAGCTGTCGCGGCTCGAAGCAGTGATCAACAGCATGGCCGAATTGAGTGCGTGGGGGCAACTGCGCAGCGGCGGCCGGCAGAAGTCGTCGATTGCAGACGAATTGATTGCGTTCGGCAATCGTAAAGATTGGGCAGTTGCCGTTGATCGACCTCGCGACGCAATGCGAGGCGCAGGTGAACGCTGATTGGAAAGCGTATTGCGAAGCTTATGACGGTGGTGCGTTCGATCTGCCGGCGAAGTCTTGAGGTTAGCCGCACCTTAGCAACTCAGGTGATCCACGTATCACCCCATGCGCGGCGCATGACAGCGCCGCGCATGCCAGTCAGTTCTCCATACAAACCCTGATTGCTGCGGTGAATCCGCCACTGCTATCGTTCGCTGGTCTGTGTGGAAGCGCTTCCACTATAACTTTCAAGTGGTTTCCAGCTAGCGTCCACATCGACTCCCGCCGTACCCGGTTCAACGGCCTCAGCGCAGGAGAGAATCCGTGGCAAACGACGCATTCGCTGTATCCGACGCACGCTCCCCCCATCCACTCGCCGACCCCTTCAGCCCGCCCGCCGACTCCGCGCTGTGGCGCAAGAACTTCCTGCTTGGCGCCGCCACGGCTTCGTATCAGATCGAGGGCGCGGTGGATGAAGACGGCCGCCTGCCGTCGATCTGGGACACCTTCTCGGCGACGCCCGGCAAGGTGCTGGCGGGCGACACCGGCGCCGTTGCCTGCGATCACTATCATCGATGGGAAGCCGACATCGACATGCTGGTTTCGCTCGGGCTCGAAGGCTATCGGCTCTCGATCGCATGGCCGCGTGTCATGGACGCGGCGGGCTCGCCCAATCGCAAAGGGCTCGACTTCTATAAGCGCCTTTTAAACCGCCTGAAAGAGAAGGGCATCACGACCTTCGTGACGCTCTATCACTGGGACTTGCCGCAGCATCTGGAGGATCGTGGCGGCTGGCTCAACCGCAACACCGCTTACCGTTTCGTCGACTACGCCGACCTGATGAGCCGCGAACTGGCCGGCACGGTCGACGCATGGGCGACGCTCAACGAGCCGTGGTGCTCGGCCTATCTCGGCTACGGCAATGGCCTTCACGCGCCCGGTCTCGCCGACGTATGCTTTGCGACGCAGGCCATGCACCATCTGCTGCTTGCGCACGGGCTCGCGATGCCGGTGTTGCGCGCCAACGATCCAGCCTCGCAGAAAGGCATAGTCGCCAACATCGGCCGCGGCACGCCCAATAGCGACAGCGCTGCCGATCAGCGCGCAGCGCATCTGTTCGAAGTCCAGCACAACGCGTGGATTCTCGATCCGTTGCTCAAGGGTGCATATCCGCAAGACCTGTTCGAGTTGTGGCCGGGCACCGAGCCGCTGATGCTCGACGGCGACATGCAGACCATTTCGGCGTCGCTCGACTTCCTCGGCATCAACTATTATTTCCGCACCAACGTCGCGAGCGACGGCGCGCATGGATTCCGCGACGTACCGCTCGAAGGCGTCGAACGCACGCAGATGGGCTGGGAGGTGTATCCCGATGGCTTGCGCGATCTGCTGACCGGGTTCAACCGCACGTATCGCAATCTGCCGCCGATCTACATCACCGAAAACGGCATGGCCTCGGACGATAAGGTGATCGACGGCCACGTGGACGATACGCAGCGGATCTCGTTCCTCAAGCGCCATCTTGCGGCGGTCGATCGGGCGATCAAGGCCGGCGTGGATATTCGCGGCTATTTTTTGTGGTCGCTGATGGATAACTTCGAGTGGGCGTTCGGTTATGAGCGTCGCTTTGGTGTCGTACACGTCGATTACAGTACGCAGAAGCGCACGGTCAAACGCAGCGCGGAGTTAGTGGCGAAATTTTTGAAGGAGCGTAAGGCACAGGTCTAAGGCACGGGTATAACGGCAGGGGAAGCTGGTCGACACAGGAGACGGAATGAACAGCAGAAAAATGATCGCGGCGAGTGCGGTTGCGGCGCTGACGTTATATGGCGTCGCCGCGCATGCGGAGCCGCTCAAGGCCAACGTGATTCACTGGTGGACCTCGGGCGGCGAGTCGGCCGCGATCCGCCAGTTCGCCGATGCGTATAACAAGGCCGGCGGCCAGTGGGTCGACAACGCGGTGGCCGGCGCCGATCAGGCGCGCTCCACCGCGATCAACCGGATCGTCGGCGGCGATCCACCCACCGCCGCGCAGTTCAATACCTCCAAGCAGTTTCACGACCTGATCGATCAGGGGCTGCTGAACAACGTCGACGACGTTGCCGCGAAAGAAAACTGGAACAGCGTGTTCCCGCAGTCGATCATCGAGAGCATCAGGGTGAAGGGCCATTACTATGCCGCGCCGGTCGATATTCACATGCCGGCCTGGTTCTTCTACTCGAAGCCGGTGTTCCAGAAGGCCGGCATTGCCGCTGAGCCGAAGAGCTACGATGAATTCCTCGCCGATCTCGGCAAGCTGAAGGCCGCGGGTGTGATTCCGCTCGCACTCGGCGGTCAACCGTGGCAAGAAAAGATCACGTTCGACGCGGTTTTCGCCGACGTCGGCGGTCCCGATCTTTATCTGAAGGTGTACCGCGATCGCGACCAGAACGCGGTCAAGTCGGATGCGTTCAAGAAGGTGCTCGCGTCGTTCAAGCGCTTGCATGACTTCGTCGACCCGGGCTCGCCTGGCCGCAACTGGAACGATGCCACCGCGCTGGTGATTTCCGGCAAAGCGGGCGTACAGATCATGGGCGACTGGGCCAAGGGCGAATTCTCGGCGGCCAACCAGACGGCCGGCAAGGACTTCGGCTGCTTCCCGGGCTTCGGTCCGCACTCACCGTACCTGGTCGCGGGCGACGTATTCGTGTTTCCGAAAACCGACAACGCCAACGCGATCAAGGCGCAGAATCTGCTTGCCACGGTAATGACCTCGCCGGCCGCGCAAGTCGCATTCAGCGCGAAGAAAGGGTCGATTCCGATTCGACCCGACGTGGACGCGAGCAGTCTCGACATCTGCGCGAAGGAGGGCATTGCGATCATGAAGGACAAGTCGCGTCAGTTGCCGAATCCGGAAATGCTGCTCACACCCGACACCCAGGGCGCGTTGATCGACGTCATCACGAACTTCTGGAACAAGAACCAGTCGGTCGACGATGCGCAGAAGGCGTTTGCCAGTGCGTTGAAGAGCTAGGCGTTCGCCATGCACGCGCTCAAGCTGCCGACCGCGGACACCAGGCCTCGCAAGAGGCCGCTGAAAAAGAAGCCGCTAGGCAAGCGCTTGCCGATAGCGGCATGGGTGGCGTTGCTGCCGATGGTCCTGACCGTCGTGTTCGCGTATCTCGGCACGATGATCTGGACCGCGCGCGTGTCCGTCAGCAACTCGCGCACGTTTCCTTCCGGCGACTTCGCGGGCCTCACGCAATACACGCGGCTGTTTAACAACGACCGCTGGTTGTTGTCGCTGCAAAACATCGTGATCTACGGTGCGTGCTTCATTGTGGTGTGCATGGTGATCGGTTTGCTGCTGGCGATCTTTATCGATCAGCGCGTGGTGGCCGAAGGCGTGTTGCGCACGGTGTTTCTTTACCCGTATGCGATGTCGTTTGTCGCAACGGGTCTGGTCTGGCAGTGGATTCTGAACCCTGAGCTGGGCGCGCAGGCCGTATTGCACAAGCTTGGCTTCGCGCATGCGCGTTTCGACTGGATCGTCGATCAGGACTGGGTGATTTACACCATCGTCATCGCGACGGTGTGGCAGGCGTCCGGCCTCGTGATGGCACTGCTGCTGGCCGGCTTGCGCGGTATCGACGACGAGCTGTGGAAAGCCGCGCGTATCGACGGGATTCCGCGTTGGCGCGTGTATGCGAGCATCGTTGTGCCGATGCTCGGGCCTTCCATGTCCACGGCTTTCGTGCTGCTCTTCGTGATGGTCGTGAAGCTCTTCGACGCCGTGGTTGCCATGACGCAAGGCGGCCCCGGCACGGCGAGCGAAGTGCCCACGAAGTTCATCATGGATTACCTGTTTGGCCGCGCCAATATCGGGCTCGCGTCGGCCGCGTCGATCGTGTTGCTGGCCACGGTGCTGGCGATTCTCGCGCCGTTCTTCTATGCCCGCAGCCGCGCTGCGTTGCGCAAGGACGTGTGATGAACACGCTCAGTCCTCCTCTGAATGGCGGCACGCCCAATCGCAGCCGCCGGGGCCGCCGCGCTTTTACACCCGCACGCGTGGGTGTGTACGCATTTCTCCTGACCGCTGCGTTGTTCTTCCTGTTGCCGTTGTATGTGATGCTCGTCACGTCGGTCAAGCCGATGAGCGAGATTCGCCTCGGCAATCTGCTCGCTTTCCCGGCGCATTTCACACTCGACGCATGGAGCGCCGCGTGGCAATCCGCGTGTACGGGGCTCGATTGCAACGGCATCCGGGTCGGCTTCTGGAATTCGGTGCGGATCGTCGTGCCCAGCACGGTGTTGTCGATCGCGATTGGCGCGGTGAACGGCTATGCGCTCTCGTTCTGGCGGCCGCGCGGGGCCGGGCTGCTGTTCGGCGTGCTGCTGATGGGCGCCTTTATTCCCGTGCAGGTGATGGTCTATCCGCTCGTGCGCGTACTCGCGAGCGTGCACCTGTTCAGTTCGTTGCCGGGCATCGTGGTGATTCACACCATCTTCGGCATGCCGGTGATGACGCTGCTGTTTCGCAACTATTACGCGTCGATTCCGCAGGAGCTGTTCAAGGCGGCGCGCATTGACGGCGGCGGTTTCTGGCGCATTTTTTTGCAACTGATGTTGCCGATGTCCACGCCGATCATCGTCGTCGCGGTCATCATGCAGGTGACGGGCATCTGGAACGATTTCATTCTCGGCCTGGTGTTCGCCGGCACGAAAAACCTGCCGATGACGGTGCAATTGAACAACATCATCAACACGACGACTGGCGAGCGGCTCTATAACGTGAATATGGCGGCGACCATTCTCACCTCCATGGTGCCGCTGGCAGTCTATTTCATTTCGGGCCGCTGGTTTGTGCGTGGCATTGCGTCCGGCGCCGTGAAGGGATAGATCAAGGGATAAGGCATGACGAACCTGGCTAATCTGGCAAATGCGGTAGCCGATATGACGGCGGGCACGACGGCAAATGCAGCGGATGTCGCTAACGCCGGCGACGTGGCGGATGCGGCGGGTTTGTCGCATCCTGCCAACGTATCGGTGCGCAATCTGAAGATCCAGCTCGGCGCGAATACCGTGATCGAGAATCTCGATCTCGACGTGCGAGCGGGTGAATTCGTGGTGTTGCTCGGACCTTCAGGTTGCGGCAAATCCACCTTACTGCACAGCATTGCCGGCCTGATCGACGTGACCGACGGCAGCATCGAAATTGCCGGCGAAGACATGACCTGGGCCGATCCGAAAGATCGCCGTATCGCGCTGGTGTTTCAGTCGTACGCGTTATATCCGACCATGAGTGTCGAGCGCAATCTGTCGTTTGCGTTGCGCATCAACGGCACGCCCAAGGCGGAAATCGAGCGGCGCGTAGCGCGCGCCTCCGAGATGCTGCAACTCGGACCGCTGCTCAAGCGCAAACCGGCGCAACTCTCCGGCGGGCAACGGCAGCGCGTGGCGATCGGTCGCGCGATCGTGCGCGAGGCCGACGTGTTCCTGTTCGACGAGCCGCTCTCGAATCTCGACGCCAAATTGCGCACCGAATTGCGTCGCGAACTCAAGCAACTGCACCAGCGTCTGGGCGCGACGATGATCTACGTGACCCACGACCAGGTGGAGGCCATGACGCTCGCCTCGCGCATGGCGGTGATGCGCGGCGGCGTGATCCAGCAGTTCGGTACGCCGGCCGAAGTCTATGCGCGGCCGAACAATCTGTTTGTCGCGACGTTTCTGGGTTCGCCCGCGATGAATCTGCTCAAGGGCACGCTTGAGACACGTGACGGTTCGCACCACTTTTGCACAGCGCATTTGCGGCTCGACGTGTCGCACTATCCTTTCAAAAACCTGCCGGCGGATCGTCTGCCTTGTGTACTAGGTGTGCGGGCCGAAGACGTGCGCGTAGGCGAGGGCCCAAGCACGACAATAAACCAGGGGGCGACTATTTCTTTGGTCGAGCCGATGGGAAACCACCGTGTCATCTGGCTCGACTATCATGGAGTGCAAATCGCGTCGATCGATCAGACAAAAACGCCGGTGGCGATAGGGGATGGTGCGGCGTTCTCGTTCGATTGTGCGCATATTTCGCTGTTCGAGGAAGAAGGCGGTGCGCGTCTATAGGGGCGGGACGCGGCGTCGTTGACTACAACGGGCTTGACGGAGAACCGCGTGGCAACACTCAAAGATGTCGCGGCACTGGCCGGCGTCGGCATGTCGACTGCGTCGCGAGCCATTTCCGGCAAGGGACCCATTTCCGCCGATGCCGCCGCGCGCGTGAAGGCCGCTATCGAAGCGCTGAATTTCCGGCCGTCGTCGATCGGCCGCGCAATGGCGACGCAATCGCTCGGCATCATCGGCATTTTCGTGCCGACTTTCTTCGGCTCCTACTATGGCACGATTCTCAAGCAGACTGACGCGGAGTTGCGTGCGGTACGCCGTCACGTGGTGGTGGCGACGGGGTGCGGGGAAGTGTCGCCGCGCGAGCAGGCCATGGAAGCGGTGCGCTTTCTGATCGGCCGCGATTGCGACGGCGTGGTGGTGATCAGCCACGATCTGCACGACGAAGATCTGGACATGCTGCATCACATGCATCCGAAGATGGTGTTTCTGAATCGAGCGTTCGATCAGTTGCCGGAGGCCTCGTTTTGCGCGGATCATCGGCGCGGCGGTGAACTGGCTGCACGTACGCTGCTCGATCACGGGCATCGGGAGATCGCGGTGATATCCGGGCCGTTCAGCGCGTCGGACAATCAGGCCCGGCTCGGAGGCTTCTTTGCCGAACTGTTGCGCGAGGGCATTGCACGCGAGGACGTCAAGCTGATCGAATCGGACTTCTCGCCGGAAGGCGGCTACGCTGCCGCGCAGCAGTTGCTCGATTCGAAGCGGCGTTTCACCGGGCTCTTTTGCGCGAACGACACGATGGCGGTGAGCGCGCTGGCGCGCTTTCATCAGGCGGGCATTGCCGTACCGGACGAAGTGTCCGTGATTGGCTATGACGATGATTATTCGGCCGCCTATGCCGCGCCCGGACTTACCTCGGTGCATATCCCGACGGCGGAGTTGACGCAAAATGCCGTGCGCTGGCTGGTCAATCAGTGCTACCGGACCTCGTGGGAAATTTTCCGCGAGTTTCCGGTGAGCGTGACGATGCGGGAGTCGGTGGGGCCGGCGCCGGGCGTGGCGGCTTCGTCGATCAAGGTGTCGGCGGCCAGTCTCAGCAGCGCGTCCTAGCCGCTTCTCGAAGCGGTGCGGCGTGGACGTGCAGGTGCCGCTTATGTTCTGCTTATGTTTTGCTTACGTCCCGCTGCGCAGTGACTGTTCGTAGCGCAGGCGCGCTTCTTCGTCGAGGCGGGTGTCTTCGAGTTCCTGCAGCACGCCTTCGAGATCGATCGGCGTGGTGTCCAGTTCGACACGGCCGGTCAATTCGGCATCCACGTGCAAAGCGCCCGCTTCGTACAGCGACCAGATTTCTTTGCCGTAGCTCGTGTCGAGCAGCGCGGGCGCGAAGCGGCCGAAATACGTGGCGAGGTTGTTCACGTCGCGCTCCAGCATGGCCGGCGCTTCCAGATTGCCGGCGGCATCCACCGCTTGCGGCAGGTCGATGATCACCGGGCCGTCTGCCGCGAGCAGGATGTTGTATTCGGACAGGTCGCCGTGAATCATGCCGGCGCACAGCATGCGCACCACCTGGTTGAGCAGCACCGCGTGCAATTCGAGCGCGCGTGCTTCGGTCATCTCGACATCGTTCAAGCGCGGCGCGACGTCGCCGTCCGCATCGGTCACCAATTCCATCAGCAACACGCCGTCGGTGCAGATGAACGGTTGCGGCACGCGCACGCCGGCATTGGCGAGCTGGAACAGCGCGTCCACTTCGGCGTTCTGCCAGGCTTGCTCCTGCACTTCGCGGCCATAGCGGCTGCCTTTTTCCATCGCGCGCTGCTGGCGGCTGTTCTTGACCTTGCGACCCTGCTGATAGGACGCGGCCTGGCGGAAACTGCGCTGTTTGGCGTCCTTATAGACCTTCGCGCAACGCGTGGATTCGCCGCTGCGGACCACGTAAACGGTGGCTTCCTTGCCGCTCATCAACTGCGAGATGACTTCGTCGATCAGGCCTTCTTCGACCAGCGGGAGCAGACGTTTGGGTGTTTTCATGCGGCCGCCGGAGAGCGGTGGGCGGCCGATCGGCCGGGTGCGGCGGATTGCGGGGGGAGAGGGTGCGGAAGTCGGATCATGCCGGATTATAAGGGGTAGGGGGAGATGTGCCGGAACGCGAGCGCGATGGAGGCGGATCCGAGCGGCACGCCTCGGACATGGAGCTGCTCGATGAGGGCATCAAACCTGAAATACTGGCTCCATTCGCTGTATTTCGGGCCTGGACAGATTCAGTGCGGTGGCTTCTTCCCGCCATGTGTCGACCGCGTCTTGAACTTCCGCGACTATACGGCGCGCATGCGTGTCGTCGAGCCGATAAAACTCGGCGGTTTCGATGGTGGTTTCGAGGCTCGGCAGAGCGCTGATGCCG
This sequence comes from Paraburkholderia sp. BL23I1N1, assembly GCF_003610295.1. Classification (NCBI taxonomy): domain Bacteria; kingdom Pseudomonadati; phylum Pseudomonadota; class Betaproteobacteria; order Burkholderiales; family Burkholderiaceae; genus Paraburkholderia; species Paraburkholderia sp. BL23I1N1. The sequence goes on along the minus strand of NZ_RAPV01000001.1, from coordinate 6,510,120 downwards.
TCCAGCGTCAGCGCGTGTTCGCGCTTGCCCGGGTTCGGATTCATATCGAAGGCCGGCGAGAGTCGCCAGCCCGACGGCTCCCGAATGAAGCCGTGATTGCGAAGATGATCGTCGCGGTTCCCTACGAGTACGTTAAAGACCACTCTTCGGAATAGTTGAGCAAGATCTTCGTCGATATGGCCTTGCGCGCCGTTATCGGCGAGGTACTCGGCAATGTCCAGATAGCTTGCGTCCGATTCGCCATCCTGACGTTCGAGCAAGGTCATGGCGGAGGTGTACATGCGCCGGCTGCCTTCCCGGCGATCAAATCGTTCGACGCAGAACGTCCCGTAACGTGGGCCGACGTATTTGAGCTCGGACTGCGGCACCCAGATGCCGGCTTTCCTGGCCAACCGGTGGAAGATGAATTCCCACGCGCCGATGTCGTAGCGGTCGTCTTTCGCGGGGAATTTGGCGATCCACAGATCGTCGCCCAGGCTTGTGAAGTTTGCCTTGGGACGAGCGCCGCCGAGTGAGGTGCCGGGGGCGATCAGCATGGCGAGCCACTGCTCGTACTCGGGTAGCTTTTCGATATCCGCCTCTTCAATGCGCAGGCTGATATGCGCGAGGGGTGCGAGGTCGGTGACAGGCGGCGCGGCGTCGGCACTGTTGTCGAGAAAACGTTCCTCCACATCCTGAAACCGCAATGCGCCTGCTCGCGTCAGGTCGTGTACGCCCAGCAAAAAGTCGAGTTCCTGCAAATTGCGCATGGGCCGGTCTTCGCGATCCGCCGCGGCGGCTTCGCGGCGCTCCATCAACACGCGCCCCCAGCGATCCGGCACCGAATCCATGAAGACGCCGAATGCGACGGACTTCGCAGGCGGGTATTGCTCGTCGGTCCATAACTCGAGACGCGGGTCGAGCATGAATGCGTTGCGCTCGTCTACCCAGCGCTTCGCATAGGAAAAAGAGGCAGGCAAGTCGGTACGTGAGGTTTGGCGGTACAAGGTGCCGACCTGTTGCAAGTCGCTCAGTTCGGCTGCGTCGAGGAATACCTTGAATGCATCTCGAGGTTTATTGCTGGCCATCAGATTTCTTCGGGTGTTTTTTTGCCGGCGGCGCGCTTTTGACAGACGCAGCGCCGGACACGTTCGTACGCGGTTTTCGCTGGCCCGGCAACTTGAGGTCTTGCAGCTTGCGGCCCAGTTCGTCGTCGCGGGCGACGGCGTCCATGTCCTTGTCGAGACCCAGCACGCGAAGCGCTCGCATATAGGTGCCGAGAGCGATATTCGGATCTCCTTTCTCGAGGCGGCTCAATGTGTCGCGCGAAATGCCGAGCCTTTCGGCGAACAGAACAGTGGAGAGTTCGCGCCGCAGACGAGCGAGTTTGAGCCGCTCTCCGAGAGCGCGCATCTGTTTCTCGACCGACGGGAAGGAACGATTAAAGGTGCGTGGCATGTCCGATAGATTAGGCAAATATTCGTACTTTGTCAAAAGTATCGGACAAATTGACTTTGATCTGAGGCCGCGGACGGGGTGGCGATACGCACTAAAAATCTTCACGATGTGTCCGATACTTCGTGCATTTGGCGAATTTTTGTGTGAAGTATCGGACAAAAAGAGGCGGGAACGACTGGCTAATCCACCCTGCCAATCCATTCAAACCCCTTCGCCCACCACCGGCCCCTTCAACAGCGGCCCGATTGCCTGCTCGATGCAGTGGACAAAATATTCCGCCGGCCGCGTCAGTTGCGATTCTTGCGGCGACAGCAGATACAACTGCAGCGGCGGCGGCGCGACCGGCAGCGCGAGGCGCACGAAGCTTTGCCCGAGCGCGGTCTCTTCAAGTGAATGCGTGGTCCACGCGAAAATCGCGTCGGTGCTGATCGTCAGGCTGTAAAACAGTGCGTACGACGTGCAGCGCGTGATCCGGCGGGGCGGCGCGAGCTCGGCGCATTCGAACATCGCGCGCACGAAGCCCGGGTAGTTGTCCGTCACGTCGGTGTGAATCCACTCGGCTTCCTGCACCGCTTCGAGCGACGCCGCGTTCGCATAGGGACTCTGCGCGCGCGTCACGAATACGGTTTCGAACGAGACCATCCGCTTCACGCTGCCCAGATCGCTCGCCGGTCGCGCGAATGCGGCGAACGCCAGATCCAGCGTGCGATTGCGGAGTTGTTCGTGCAACTGATTGAAACCTAGCTCGCGAAACTCCAGCGTTACCATCGGCCAGCGTTTGCGAAATTGGACGAAGGCGTCGGCAAGTCCTGTCGTGCCGACAATCGGCGTGATGCCGATCACCAGGCTGCCGTCGCGCAATCCCTTCAGATGCGCCATATCCTCCTCGGCGCGCTCCATCTCGCGCACCACGGTGCGCGCCCGGCTCACCAGCGCCGCGCCTTCAGCCGTGGGCACGACGCCCCACGGGTTGCGCTCCAGCAGGCGCACGCCGAATTCCGTCTCCAGTTCCCGCACCGCCTTCGTGATGGCCGGTTGCGTCACGTACAGCGCTTTTGCCGCGCCATTGATGCTGCCGGTCGAGGCAATCGCGACCAGTGCTCGCAGGTGGTGAATTTTCATGATGCGGAATATAGCACCAGTGGTTATGCGCATCAAAATTTGTGCTTATTTGTTTTCAGGTCTGATCTTTACGATTTGCTTCGACCGTTGCGAAACGACAGCCGGCCTAATCGGAGCAAAACGAATGACGCAGTCTTTTCCCCAGCTTCTCGCCGAACTGCGCGAGACCGAGCACGAGTTCATTTCGATTCGCCGCGACATCCACGCGCATCCCGAACTCGGCTTCGCTGAAACGCGTACCGCCGAACTGGTCGCGCGCAAGCTCGCCGAATGGGGCTATGACGTGACAACGGGCATCGGCGGCACCGGCGTGGTCGGCCAACTGCGGCGGGGCGCGTCGAGCCGCACGCTCGGCCTGCGCGCCGACATGGACGCCTTACCGATCCAGGAAGCCACCGGCCTGCCGTACGCGAGCACTGTGGCGCAGACCATGCATGCGTGCGGCCACGACGGCCACACCGCGATCCTGTTGGCCGCCGCGCACCGCCTCGCAATCCGCGGCGAATTCAACGGCACGTTGAACGTGATCTTTCAACCCGCGGAAGAGGGCCTGGGCGGCGCCTCGAAGATGATCGCGGACGGTCTCTTCGCGCGTTTTCCGTGCGACCAGGTGTTCGCGCTGCATAACGCGCCGGGCTTGCCGGTCGGCCATTTCGCGCTGCGCCACGGCTGCATGATGGCCTCGTCCGATTCGGTGACGATCACCGTGACCGGCAAGGGCACGCATGGCGCAATGCCGCAGTTGGGCTGCGATCCGATCGTCGCGGCGGCCAACATCGTGCTGGCCTTGCAATCGATCGTCGCTCGCAACATCGAGCCGACCCGCGCGGCCGTGGTGACGGTCGGCGCGATCCACGCCGGCACCGCGCCCAATGTGATCCCCGAAACCGCGACGCTGAAACTCTCGGTGCGCGCGCTCGATTCGGAAACGCGCGACACCGTCGAAGCGCGGATCCGCAGCATTGCCCAATTGCAGGCGCAAACCTACGGCGCCACGGCCGAAGTCGACTACAAGCAGATCTCGCGCCCGCTCGTCAACCATCGCGGCGCAGCCAACATCGCGATCGAAACCATCGAAGCCCTGGCCGGGCCGCAGGGCTACACGCTAATGCCCGATGCGGTGATGGGCAGCGAGGACTTCTCGTGGATGACCGAAGTAGTGCCGGGATGCTACGTGGTGCTCGGCAACGGCGTCGACTCGAAAGGCGGTTGCGCGGTCCACAACCCGGGATACGACTTCAATGACGCGGCACTCAGTTGGGGTGCTGCTTACTTCGTCGGACTCACCGAGCGCTGTTTGAGCGTGGCTTGAGGGCTGCCTTGGTGGCCACCTGAGCACGGTCGGCTCGCCCGGTTTCGATCCGGCGTCCCAAGCGCCGGAATCTTCAGTTCAGTTTTGCACTTCATTTCCAGCCATCAATGGCACGCGAGGAGTAGGGAGACCCATGAAAAAACGTATCGCAATGAGCGCGGCACTGCTGACGCTCGGCACTAACACGGCGCACGCAGAGTCGTATCAGTCGACTTTGCTCGCCGCGCTGCCGGAGTTCAACGGCAGCCTGCGTGAAGGCATGGCGCTGTACGGAGCGGTCGATATGGGCGTGAACTATCAGACCGTGGGCGGCAAGTCGCTGGTGCAGACTCAGAGCGGCGGCGAATGGACGTCGAAATTCGGCTTCTTCGGGCGGGAAGATCTGGGCGGCGGTCTGCGCGCCGAATTCAATCTGGAAAGTGGCTATCTTGCCAATAGCGGCGCCATGCAGGACAACAGTTCGTTCTTCAATCGCCAAGCATGGGTGGGGCTGAACTCGTCGACCTATGGCCGCGTGCGTTTCGGCAAACAGATCGGCACGGGCCTGCCGCTTTTCGTCGACGTGTTCGGCACGGTGGGCACCAATTCGGCCTATACGTGGCTCGGCACCGGTGTCGTGCAGACAGCGAAGGGCGTTGGCTACAACAGCGACCTCGGCCGGGGCGCGACGCAACTTCCCGCGCGGGTGAACAACGCGATCACCTACCTGTCGCCGAGCTTTGCGGGCTTCAGCACGCAGCTGATGTACGCGCCGAGCAATGTCGCGGGACAGGCGCCTGCCGCCGCGGCGCAGGGCGCGCTGTTGCAGTGGTATGACGGCACGACTTACCTGACGGGGACCTACAACCAGGTGTGGGGTGCGACAGGTACGGGTGGCGCGGGCGGAACCGGCGGTACGGGCAGCGTGCGCAACGATCTGTACGGCCTCGGCGTGGTGGTCGACACCGGCAAGATCGTGCTGTCCGGCGCGTTCAACCAGTACGCGCCGAAGCTCGCCAACGACGGCATCGCGCGCGTCTATACACTCGGCACGATCTGGCCAGTCGGGCGCAATGCATTCCGGGCTTCTGTGGTGTATCGCGATACGTCCGGCGTGCACGACTCGGCAAACAACCCTGCGAAAGATTCGGCATTCGGCGTGATGCTCGGTTACGACTACACCCTCTCCAAACGCACAGGGCTCTATGCGCGTGCTGGCTTTATCCGCAACTACGGCATTTCCACCGTACTGCTGAACAATAATCCGCTGCCGACCCAAACCGGCAGCACCGCACCGGAACTCGGCACGACGCCGGTCACCATGTCGCTGGGCATGTATCACAACTTCTAGGCGCGACTCTCCGATGAATACAATCCAACACACCGCCAGTACCGTTGCGGCCGAGGTGAACGAGGCGGCCAACGCGGCCAACGCGACCAACGCGACCAACGCGAAAGAGCGGCAGGCGTCGCGCCGGACCGTCTTTGCCGCGGCGCTCGGCAACGGCCTCGAGTTTTTCGACTTTACGGTCTACAGCTTCTTCGCCGCGGTAATCGGCAAACTGTTCTTTCCGGCCGGAAGCGAACTGGGCGCGCTGATGATGTCGCTCGCCACCTTCGGCGTGGGCTTCGTGGTGCGGCCGCTCGGCAGTATCGTGATCGGCGCGTATGCCGACCGCGTGGGCCGCAAGCAGGCCCTCGTGCTGACCGTTTCGCTGATGGCGCTCGGCACCGGCATGATCGGCCTCGCGCCGACTTACGCAACGATCGGCCTGGCAGCACCGGCGATCATCGTGCTGGGCCGTTTGCTGCAAGGCTTTTCGGCGGGCGGAGAAGTGGGCGCGGCGACCACCTTGCTGATGGAGTCGGGCAGCACGGGGCGGCGCGGTTCGCTGGTGAGCTGGCAGATGGCCTCTCAGGGCGGCGCGGCGCTAGCCGGTGCGCTGGTGGCCGCAACACTCACGCGCAGCCTGTCGCATGAAGCATTGCTTGCCTGGGGATGGCGCGTGCCGTTTTTGATCGGGCTCCTGATCGGTCCGCTCGGTTTCTATCTGCGCAAGCATCTCGACGAGACCTTGCCGGCCGCGCATGCGGCGAAAGCAGGGTCGCCAATCGCGGCCCCGCCTAAGGCGCGCATCGAATGGCGGCAGATCGTAGCGGGCACGATGCTGGTAATCGGTGGCACCTCGTCGATGTACGTGATCGTGTTTTTCCTGCCGTCTTTCCTGACGATGACAACCGGCATGCCCGCCGCGGTGTCGCTGCTGGCCGGTTGCACGGCCGGCCTCGTGCTGCTGATCGGCTCGCCGCTCGCCGGCCGTCTCGCTGACCGCATGCCGCGTCGCAAGACCTTGCTGTACGCGGCGTCGGTGGTGTCGCTGACCGTGCTGCTGCCGGCGTTTTACGCGATCAAAACCTGGCCGTCGATCTATACGGTGGTGCTGGTCGTCTTCGTGCTGATCGGCTTGATGACGCTTTCCAGTCCTGCGGCTTTCGTGCTGATTCTCGAAGCGTTCAAACCGGAAGTGCGGGCGACCTCGCTCGGCATCATCTACGCGCTGGGCGTGACGCTTTTCGGCGGCTTTGCGCAGTTGATCGTCAGCGCCTTGTGGCGCATGTCGGGTAGTTTCTACGCACCGGCCTGGTATGTCCTGGCGTGCGGGCTGGTGAGTTTCGCCGGTGTGGTGCTGTTCAAGGAAGCGAAGTAGGCCGGCGCTTTCACGGCGCGGGCGGCGCGGCCTCCGCAGTCCGTCCGTTTTGTCCATTTTGTCCGTTTTGTCCGGCATGGCCCGCAGCAGGATGCGCGAAGCCTGCATCGCCATAGGTGCGCAGCACTTCGGAGATGATCACCTGGTAACCATCGAGCCAGTTTGCCTGCGCCGCTTTCGCTTCCAGATGCGCAGGGTGCTGCATCAATGCCTGCAAGGCGTCGAGCGACGCCCAGTAGTACACATTCGACGTCAGGCCGGTCGACGTGTTTTCCCACGCCTCTTCGCCGAGATAGCCGGGAATGGCCTTGGCGGCAGAGGCGATGGCGTCGTCGAGCCGATAGAAGCGTTCATCTAATTGCCGGGTCGCAAAGATGAAAGTTGACGTGTACATGGCGTAACCCGTTTGTAGGTGGGCAAAGGTTTGCGCATCTTAACGCGTCGTGTCGTGCGTGCATTTTTTTGCGTTATTTACCGCGTTTTCAGGTGCATTTTCGCGAGCCACCGGCCGCCCGGGAGTAACCCTGTCGTAATAGTCCGCAACAGTGTATTGCGTTTTCCCTCATTCAATTCGCATGGCAATCGCTTAAACTTGGCAGTAACAATTTGTTACGAGGTGCGAGATGCTGGCCGTGTTCATCATCGCCTGTCCGATCTGCATCGCTGCGCTGTTCGGTTTCGCGCGGCACGTGGATCCGCTGACAGGGCAGTTCAGGCGTTAAGCCAAAGCGGGACGGTTTCGGCGGTGGGTTCGGCGCCATTGCGCTGGTTTTAGCCATTTTCTTTAGCCAATCGAAGCAGGGCAATCGCATGAAAGATTGTTTACCCACAATGGGTTACGAATGGGGGTTGTAAGCTGCTGCGAAGAAGCGTTAGCTCCTGGTTTTGCCAGGAGCCGGGAGTGGTGTGGACGACGAATACGAGCCGTTGAGTTTGCAAGACGCGTTTGGGGACCTGAAGGACCCGCGTGTACGCACCCCGGAGCATGATCTGACGGAAATGCTGGTGGTTGCACTGGCGGCGATCCTGTCGGGCGCCGACGGCTGGGTGGGGATCGCTTTGTGGGGGCAAGGACAACTGGAGTGGCTGCGCCGGTACTTGCCGCTGCGCAACGGGATTGCCTCGCACGACACGTTCGGACGCGTATTCGCAGCGCTTGATGCGCGGCAGTTCGAGGCCTGCTTTGTGCGGTGGGTAAGCGGTATCTGTCCTGCCGTCGCGGGCCTGGTGGTGGCCATTGACGGCAAGACAGTACGGCGCTCGCACGGCATGGGGCGTAGCGCGATCCATCTGGTATCGGCCTATTGCGGCGCGTTAGGGGCGACCTTGGCTCAGGTCAGGACTGCCGCCCAAAGCAACGAGATCACCGCGATCCCGGTGTTGCTGGATGCCTTGCTGCTCAAGGGTGCGATCGTGACGATCGACGCGATGGGTTGCCAGCGGGAGATCGCGGCGAAGATTGTGGCTGGAGGTGCCGACTATGTGCTGCGGTCAAAGGCAATCAGCCTGCCTTGCATGAAGCAATCGTGCAGCTGTTCGATGCACAGCGCACACAGCCTCTGCGCAGCGTGCGCTTCGTTGAGCACTGTCAGACAGGCAGGAAAGTGCACGGAAGAATCGAGACGCGCCGGTGCGTTGCGACCGACATGATTGACTGGCTGGATGAGGACGGTAAATGGGCCGGCCTGCGTTCGGTGGCGATGGTTGAGGCCACCCGCGAGATCGACGGCCGCGTTTCGCTGGAGCGGCGGTACTACATCAACAGCCTGCCCGCTGACCCGAAACGGATCAACGAGACGGTGCGCGCTCACTGGGCCATCGAAAACAGCATGCATTGGGTGCTCGATGTCGCGTTCGGCGAGGATCAATGCCGCGCCCGGGTGGACAATGCAGCACAAAACTTCGCGATCCTGCGCCGCATCGTGTCGAATCTACTGCGCGCTGACAAAGCCACCAAGGTCGGCATAAAGAACACGCGGCTCAAGGCCGGATTCGATGAACACTATCGGGCTCGAGTGCTTGGAATGCAGGTCTCCTGATGCGATTGCCCTGCCAATCGAAGCCCCAATCCTTGCCTTTCTGTGCCGAGTCACGGCACGATGCGCGATAACCTAAGTTCGGGGCACGATCGCGCATGCGAGATTTTCTGGCAAACCTCACCACACGCCTTGGCGTCTTGAAAGGTGTACTTCCTTTGAGCCGTGCCGCGGCGGCGCGCGATGCGCTGGCCGGCGTCCAACTGGCATCGATGGATATTCCGCAGGTGCTCGGCTACGCACGCATTGCCGGCATGCCTGCCGTTACGGGTCTTTACACCGTCTTTCTGCCGCTTATCGCGTTCGCGTTCTTCGGCGCGTCGCGGCACCTCGTGGTCGCGGCCGATTCCGCCACCGCCACCATTTTCGCCAGCCGGCTCTCGACCATGGTGCCGGCATCGAGCGCCGAATACGCGGCGCTCGCCGGCATGGTCGCCTTGCTCACCGCCGCGCTACTGTACATCGCGCGAATCTTCAAGCTCGGTTTTCTCGCTGACTTTCTCTCGCGCACGGTGTTGGTCGGCTTTCTCGCCGGGGTCGGCGTGCAGGTCGGTATTGCCATGCTGGGCGACATGTTCGGTGTCCCCGGGCATGCCGCGCGCAGCGTCGATCAACTCGCGCTCGTGGTGCGCGAGTCGGCGCAAATCAATCTGCCCACACTCGCTATTTCTGCGCTGGTGGTGATCTCCATTCTGGTTTGCAAGCGCTATTTGCCCCGTGCGCCGGTGCCGTTGATCGCGGTGGTGGCGGGTATCGCTGCGAGCGATGTCTACGGTTTCGCGGCGCATGGTATTTCCGTGCTGGGGCCGGTGGCAGGCGGATTGCCGCCGCTGCGCATGCCTTCGGTCACGTGGCAGCAGATGCTCGATCTGCTGCCGGTCGCCGCCTCGTGTTTCGTGATGATCGTCGCGCAAAGCGCCGCCGCGAGCCGCGTATTCGCCGAGCGTTATCACGAAGCCGTCGATACCAATGCCGATCTGCTGGGTCTCGCGGCCGCCAATACCGCGGCGGCGTTTTCCGGCGCCTTCGTGGTGAACGGCAGTCCGACGCAAACCGCCATGGCCGATCGCGCCGGTACGCGCAGCCAGTTCGCGCAGATTGCATTCGCGGTGGTAGTGGTCGTGGTGCTGCTGTTTTTCAGCCGTTTTTTGCAGTACCTGCCGCACTGTATTCTGGCCAGCATCGTGTTTACGATCGCCATCGGCCTGATCAATCTGAAGACGCTGTTTTCGATTCGCAGCGAAAGTCCAGGTGAATTCACGCTGGCCGTGTTCACGGCGGCGGCCGTGGTGCTGATCGGTGTCGAGCACGGCATTCTGGTGGCGGTGACGTTATCGCTGCTGCGGCACGTGCGGCACAGTTACCGGCCGCACACGATGATTCTCGTTCCCGGTCAAGACGGCATCTGGGTGCCGGTACCGGCCGCGCCAGGACTTCAGACCGCGCCGGGGCTGATCGTTTATCGCTTCGGCGCCGATCTGTTCTACGCGAACGATCACTTTTTCGTCGACGATACCCGCGGCCTGATCGATCATGCGCCGAGCGCGGTGCGCTGGTTCGTGATCGACGCGAGTGCGATCACCGACCTCGACTATTCGGCGGCGCGTTCGGTCGGCGAGTCGTGCGAGACGCTAAAGCACAGTGGCATCGAAGTGATCTTCGCGCGCGTGAACTCGTATTTGCGCTCGGATATGGACCGGCATGGGATTACGCCGATTGTTGAAGCAAGATGTATTTTTGGCACCCTGCATGAAGCGTTGCGCGCGGCAGGGGTGCAGCAACCCGGCAATCACGTTAAAGAGGCGTTGTAAATACCTGTTTGGCCAGGCGAGATGAATTGCTTCAGGTCTGCGGTCCTTCGTCGGCAAAGAAGTAGCCGATAAAGAAGCATGCGCCCGCGAGCAGGGCGCCAAGCACGGCCACCGTATAGGCGAGCGCCGTGCCGTGGCAAAGACCGTCGAACCACTGATGAAGCTGGGCCATCAGAACCGCCGCGTCGCCGCCGATACGCTGCAATTCGATCTGATAGCGCGGGTCTGCGATGCTGTACATGGCAACCGCGCTATCTGGCGCCGGAGCCATGGCATAGATGATCGCCGCGGCGATCAGGCCGGTGAGCAGCACAACGGCGCCTGCCAGATAAAGCCGCTTTTGCAAGGGCGAGCGCTTCGCTGCCGGATTTAGATCATTGCCACTGCTCATCGTGTTCGCTTACCCGCTCGAGTCATCAAGGTGACAGTATCGCAGAGCGGGCGCGCCCCAAAGGCGGGGTTAGCTTTTCGAAGTCAGCAGCTTGATTCCCGCAATGCCGAACATGATCGCGAGCGATCCGTCCAGCCAGCGACGGATCGCGACGTAGATGCGCCGCGCGGACGCGGTTGAAAACAGCACCGCGTAGCTGCTGAACACGGATACGCCGATCACCATGCAGCCGAGCACCACCGGCGTGGTGTGCGACGTGCCGTTGGCGGGCGACATTGCCAGCGAAACGATCGAGAGCCACACCAGAATCGCTTTCGGATTGGTGAGATGCAGCAGCAGGCCGCGCAGATAGAGCCGTTTGAGTGGCTCGCCTTCGCGTGCGGTATTCGTGGGCAGCTTTTCCGCGCTGAATGCCGAGCGCGCGGATTTGAAGCCGAGCCACAACAGATAAAGGCCGCCGGCAATCTTGATCGCCACCAGGCATTCCGAGTAAGTGGCGAGGACCGCCGACAAACCCAGCGACGCCAGCAACGCCCAGAAGTACGAACCGGACACCACGCCGAGCGCGAAAGTCAGTGCGGATTTCCGGCCGGCGCTCATGGCAAGCGACATGATCGCGAGATTGCTCGGCCCAGGACTCGCCGTACCGACGAAGTAGGCGCTATAGGCGATCAGGACATCGGCGGTGAGGAATGTGCTGGCGGTCATGGGCTGATAAACCTTGGGGCAGGCCAACCGTGCTGCTCGTTACAAGCACGGGTGAATGGCGCGAATCGATGCGAGAACAACGATTCTGCTCGCCCGCCTGCAAATCTCACAGATACAGTTGAGGGTCTGTGAAACAGCACAATCGTGCCTTTGGCGGGCCGCTTGTTGAGTCCGGCGGTATTCGGAATCAGCATCAGGCCGATACGCGCACCCGCGCCGGAAACGTGCCGTACTGGCTGACGGCGATAAAGGTTTTGAGTTCGCTGAGCATCGTCGATTGATCGATTTTCGTGTTGGTCAGATCAAATAGATATCGTTTTTCACCACTTTTAGTCGTGGTTAAAATGGACCTCACGCGTGTGCCTTCAGAGTCTGCTTCATGAACCAATGCGCGATCCCACTTTCCCCTCTGCGAGTTTTCCCATCATGAGCGTTGCCGAAACCGTTTTGCCGCCGTTCCACCTGGCTTTCCCTGTGCACAGCCTCGCCGCCGCGCGCGCGTTCTATGGCGAGTTGCTCGGCTGTCCGGAAGGGCGCAGCTCACCGGACTGGGTCGACTTCAACTTTTACGGCCATCAGATCGTGGCGCATCTCGCGCCGGACGAAATCGGTTATCGGCAGACCAGCAAGGTCGACGGCGACGCGGTGCCGGTGCGCCACTTCGGCGCGGTGCTCTCGATGGCGCAATGGCAGGCCGCCGCGGACAAGCTGCAAAAGGCCGGCATCGACTTCATCATCGAACCGCATGTGCGCTTCAAGGGCGAGGTTGGCGAACAGGCGACGATGTTCTTCCTCGATCCGTCGGGTAACGCGCTGGAATTCAAGGCGTTTGCGGATATGTCGTCGTTGTTCGCGAAGTGATGTCGATGCAAGGATGGGCGCAACAATCTGGACGCAACCACCTGGGCAGTGATCGCCTGGACGCGAACGGAGCGTAAGGTATTTGTATTGCGCAATAAAATATAAAGGCATGTCTCGCATGAGTTTGGCGAGGCATGCCTTTAATAGCCCCCTTAAAATCGCCTATCTCCGCCGTTTCAAACGTTTGCTTCCCATCACGCCGCGTGCGTTCGCCGCGCTGCATATCCTTACATTAGCCTTCCTGACAATCCTGCCATTTTGGCGCCATGCAGGCGTTGGTGCTACCGATCTAGCATACGTGCTGATTCACCCATCCCCTATCGAAATTCTCTCAGGCGCGTTTCATGTGGATCGTCAACGTAGCGCTTAAGCGGCCATACACGTTCATCGTGATGGCCATTCTGATCTTGCTGGCGACGCCATTCGTGCTGTTGACCACGCCGGTCGACGTGTTGCCGGAAATCAATATTCCGGTGGTCAGCATCATCTGGAATTACACGGGCTTGTCGGCCGAAGACATGGCCAACCGCATCACGTCCGTGAACGAGCGCAGTCTGACCACCACGGTCAACGACATCGAGCACATCGAATCGCAGTCGCTCGCGGGCATCACGATTATCAAGCTCTTCCTGCAGCCGAACGCGAACATCCAGACCGCGATCGCGCAAACCGTGGCCGTCGAGCAGGCACAACTCAAGCAGATGCCGCCGGGCGCAACGCCGCCTCTCGTGATCAGCTACTCGGCCTCCAGCATTCCGGTGATCCAGCTCGGCCTGTCGAGCCCGAAGCTCTCCGAGCAGGCGCTCAACGACACCGCGCTGAACTTCCTGCGGCCGCAACTGGTGACGATTCCGGGCGCGGCCGTGCCGTATCCGTACGGCGGCAAATCGCGTCTGATCTCGGTCGATCTCGACACGCGCGCCTTGCTCGCAAAAGGCCTGACGCCATCGGATGTGGTCAGCGCGTTCAACGCGCAAAACCTGATTCTGCCAACCGGCACGGCCAAGATCGGACCGAAGGAATACACGATCAATATGAACGGCTCGCCCGCGACGGTGGACGGGCTCAACGATATTCCGGTGCGCACGCTCAACGGCGCGACGACGTATCTGCGTGAAGTCGCTCACGTGCGCGACGGTTTCTCGCCGCAGACCAATATCGTGCGGCAGGACGGACACCGCGGCGTGCTGATGTCGGTGCTGAAGAGCGGCAGTGCGTCGACACTCTCGATCGTCAATACGCTGCAAGGCCTGCTGCCGAACGCCCGCGCCGCGTTGCCGCCGGACCTGAAAATCACGGCCCTGTTCGATCAGTCCGTATTCGTGAAAGCGGCGGTGCAGGGCGTGGTGCGTGAGGCGCTGGTGGCCGCCGCCTTGACCGCCGCGATGATTCTGCTGTTCCTCGGCAATTGGCGCAGCACCTGCATCATCGCGATTTCGATTCCGCTGTCGATTCTGTCCTCGCTGATTGCCCTGCACGCGCTCGGGCAAACCATCAACATCATGACGCTCGGCGGCCTTGCACTGGCGGTCGGGATTCTGGTCGACGATGCGACGGTGACGATCGAGAACATCGAACGGCACCTGCATATGGGCACGAATCTGCACGATGCGATTCTCGAGGGCGCCGGCGAAATCGCGATCCCGGCACTCGTCTCGACGCTGTGCATCTGTATCGTGTTCGTGCCGATGTTCTTCCTGACCGGCGTCGCGCGTTATCTGTTCGTGCCGCTTGCCGAAGCGGTGGTGTTCGCCATGCTCGCCTCGTACATTTTGTCGCGTACGCTGGTGCCGACGCTGGCGATGCTGCTGATGGGCCATGCGCACAAGCCCAAGGCCGATGCCGCGCCGAATGTGTTCCGGCGCCTCTATCTGCGTTTCGATCGCGGCTTCGAGCGCATGCGGTCCACCTACATCATGATTCTCAGCAGCGTGCTGGTGCGCCGCGGCATGTTCGGCAGCCTGTTTCTGGGTTTCTGCGTGCTCTCGATGAGTCTTGTTTTCGTGCTTGGCGAAGATTTCTTTCCGAGCGTCGACGCCGGCGACATCCGTCTCCACATGCGCGCGCCGACCGGCACGCGCATCGAGGAAACCGCGCGTCTCGCGGATGAGGTCGAGAAGGTGATCCGCGAGGTCGTGCCGCCCCGGGAACTCGGCACGATTCTCGATAACCTCGGCTTGCCGTATAGCGGTATCAATCTCTCGTACAGCAACGCGGGCACGATCGGCACGCTCGACGGCGAAATTCAGGTGGCCTTGAACGAGGGCCACAAACCGACGCAAACCTACATGGACAAACTGCGCGCGATCCTGCCGCAGCGCTTTCCGGGCGTCGAGTTCTTCTTTCAACCGGCCGACATCGTCACGCAGATTCTCAACTTTGGCCTGCCCGCCGCCGTGGACGTGCAGATTACCGGCACGGATCAGCTGGGCAACTTCGACGTTGCGCGCAAGCTGATGAAACAGGTGCGGATGATTCCCGGCACCGTCGATACCCATATCCAGCAGAAACTGGACGAACCGGCGATCAATCTTCAGATGGATCGTACCCGCCTGCAACAACTCAATCTGAAGCGCGAGCAATGTGGCGCAAAAATGTGCTGATTTCCTTGTCGGGCAGCTCGCAAACGTCGCCGGGTTTCTGGTTCAACAACAAGAACGGTGTTGAATACAGCGTCGCGGTGCAAACGCCGCAGTATCAGGTGTCGTCGATCGACGAGTTGTTGCGCACGCCCGTGTCGGGCTCGGCCAACGGCCCCACGCAACTGCTCGGCAACCTCGTGCGGGTCTCGCCGCAGAGTCAGTTCGCGGTTGTCTCGCACTACAACATCCGGCCAGTGATCGACCTGTACGTGAGCGTCGAAAAGCGCGACCTGGGCAGCGTGGCCAGTCAGGTCGACAAACTGGTTAACAACGTACGGGCTTCGCTGCCGCGCGGCAGTCAGATCATCTTGCGCGGGCAGGTGCAGACCATGCGCAGTTCGTTCTTCGGTCTCGGGATCGGCGTGGCGATGGCCATCGTGCTGGTGTACCTGCTGATCGTCGTGAATTTCCAGTCGTGGGTCGATCCGCTGATCATTATCAGCGCGTTGCCCGCGGCACTGGCGGGCATCGTATGGATGCTGTTCCTGACCGGTACGCATTTGAGCGTGCCTGCCTTGACCGGCGCGATCATGACGATGGGCGTGGCCACTGCCAACAGTATTTTGATGGTGTCGTTCGCGCGCCAGCGGCTCTCCGCCGGTGCGCCGCCGCTCACCGCCGCGCTCGAAGCCGGCGCAAGCCGGATCAGGCCGGTGCTGATGACCGCGTTCGCGATGATCATCGGCATGATTCCGATGGCGCTGGGTCTCGGCGAGGGCGCCGAGCAGAACGCGCCGCTGGGCCGCGCGGTGATCGGCGGCTTGCTGTTTGCCACCGTGTCCACGCTGTTTTTCGTGCCGCTGGTGTTCGCGGGCATTCATAGCCGCCTCGCACGGCGCCACCGCGACGAAGACGATACAGACCCGATGAGCGGCCACGGCGGCGAAGGCAAACCCGCGTAACGCTTACTGACGGCAGAATTTGACGGCCGACTGAACTGGCTAACCAAGATGGCTGACTGAGATTGCTGACTGAGATGACCGAAAAAACTCATGCATCGCTGGCGATTCCCGCGCGCGAGACCGATGGCGGCCACGCCTTGCCGCCGCGCAGCCGCGAATGGAAGCGCGCCAAACTCGCCATCTGGATCGTGCTGGCGCTGCTCGCCGTGGGCGCGTTGCGCACGGTGATCGCGAATGTTCTGCAGAACCGTTCGGTGGCCGAAACGACGAAGCAGAACGCCACGCAGTACGTGAATGTGGTGACTCCGGCGCAAACGGAAGGCGGCGGCAACACCTTGTTGCCAGGTACCTTGCGCGGCAGTGTCGAATCGCCGATTTACGCGCGCTCCACCGGCTATCTGCTGCACTGGTATGTCGATATCGGCACGCGCGTGAAGCAGGGGCAACTGCTCGCCGATCTGGATACGCCGGAAATCGATCAGGAGCTCGCGCAGGCCTTGGCGCAGCGTCAGCAAACCAGCGCGAGTCTCGGCCTTGCCAAAAGCTCGCTGGAACGCTGGCAACAACTGCGTCAACGCGATGCCGTCTCCCAGCAGGAACTCGACGAACGGCAGAGCACCTACACGCAGGACATCGCCAATCTCGCCGCCGCCGATGCCAACGTGAAACGCCTGCAGCAACTCGAATCGTTCAAGCGCATCGTCGCACCGTTTGCGGGGGTGATCACGCAGCGTAATGTCGACGTCGGCGACCTGATCGACGCGGGCAGCGGCACGAGCCGCGCGCTGTTCGCTCTGGCGCAGTCGGATCCGTTGCGGGTCTATGTGCAACTGCCGCAGGCGTACGCGCAAAACGTGTCGGTTGGACAGAAGGTGGTGGTCACCCAGGCCGAATTGCCGGGGCAGCAGTTCCACGGCACGATCACGCACATCTCCGGTGCGATCGACGTGCCGACCCGTTCGCTGCAAGTCGAAGTGACCTTGCCCAATCCTGACGACACGCTGCGGCCCGGCGCGTATGTGCAGGTCGCCGTGCCGGCGGTTGCTCATGCGCAATTGACGGTGCCGGGCAATGCGTTGCTGTTTCGCGCCGAAGGCCCGCGGCTCGCGGTGGTCGATGCGAAGGGTAATGTGACGTTGCGCAAGATCGTGATCGCGCGGGACCTGGGGCAGTCGCTCGAAATCGAAAGCGGGATCGAGGCGAACGACAAGGTCATCATCAACCCGAGCGATTCGATCGCGGACGGCGATCACGTGCAGATCACGCAGCTGCAGCAAAACGGCAAGGGGGCGTCGTGATCGCGAAGCAGGCGGGCGCTTACCGGGCACTCACATCGCGAACGTCACGAACGCCCCGAACGACACTCACGGCGCTCGCGGCCACCGCGAGTGCGGCCTTGCTGGCTGCGTGCACAGTCGGCCCGGATTATCAACGACCGCAAGCCGAGGTGCCGCCCACGTGGCAAACCGATTCGTACTGGCGCGTCGCGGCGCCATCGCACGCGCCGATCTCGCTCGACTGGTGGAGCGCCTTCGGCGATCCGACGCTCGCCACGCTGGAAACGCAGGCGCTCGCGCAGAATCAGACACTGGTTGCGGCGAGTGCGCACTACGCGCAAGCCAAAGCGACCCTGGCGAACACCCGTGCGCAGCAGATTCCTGAAGTCGATCTAGGGGCGTCCGGGTCGCGCTTCAGGATTTCGCACGACCGCCCGCTGACCAATTACGGCACGCCGACCACGTCGACGGTGCAGAACAATGTGCAACTCGGCCCAACGATCAACTACGACACCGATCTATTCGGCCGGATACGTCGCGAGGTGGAGGGCGCCACAGCCTCCGCGCAACAATCGGCTGACGACCTCGCCAACGCGCGGCTCGTGCTCACCACTGATCTCGCCACCGACTATTTCTCGCTGCGTGAACTCGACGCCGAGATCGACGTGCTGAATCAATCGGTGAAACTGCAGCAAAAGGCGCTCGATTACGTCACGACCGAGCACGATCTCGGCTCGGTGTCCGGGCTCGACGTGTTGCAGCAAAAATCGCTGCTTGATTCGACGCGTGTGCAGGCGCAACTCCTGCTGAATCAGCGCGCGCAGTTTGAGCATGCAATCGCCGCGCTGGTGGGCGTGCCCGCGCCGCAGTTCGCGATCGAACCCAAAGTGCTCGACACGCAGGTGCCGACTATTCCGCTTGGGCTTCCGAGCGACGTCTTGCAACGCCGCCCGGATATCGCATCGTCAGAGCGCGCGATGGCCGCCGCGAACGCGCAGATCGGCGTCGCCAAAGCGGCGTTCTTTCCGAGCCTGACGCTAACGCCGGGCATCGGCTGGGAAAGCACGCAGTTGGCCAGTCTGCTGAGCGCACCCACGCTGATGTGGACGCTTGGCGCGACGGTCGGCCAGGTGCTGTTCGACGGTGGCCGCCGTGCGGCGAACGTCCAGTTCGCGAGCGAAGGCTACAAGGCGACCGAGGCGAACTACCGGCAAACCGTGCTCACCGCGTTCCAGCAGGTGCAGGACGGCATCACGGGGCTGTCGGTGCTGGATGGTGCGTCGAAGCAGTCGCACGAGGCGGTGACCGATGCGCAGCATTTACTGGCGCTTGCCAACGACCGTTATTCGGGCGGTCTGGTCGCGTACCTCGACGTCATCACCGCGCAGCAGTCGTTGCTGACCAGCGAGCGCCAGGACGTGCAGATTCACGGCCAGCAGATGACGCTTTCGGTTTCACTGGTGAAGGCGCTCGGCGGCGGCTGGGATGCCGGCATGGCGGTATCGGGCGCGCAGCCGCCCGGCAATACACTGAACGCACCGACCGCAGCGAATACAGCCAGCGCAGCAAACACGAAGGAGGCGATGGCGCCCGCGCGGTGAGCCACCCGACAATGACACGGCCAGGCAGGAAAAAGGGAAAGCGAGGCGTTTCGTATAATGCAGACACAAGGGGACGCGCATGAAATTGCTGATTGTTGAAGACGAGCACAAGGTGGTGGACTACCTGCGCTCCGGTTTGACAGAGCAGGGCTGGGTTGTCGACGTCGCGCTCGACGGCGAGGAAGGCATGCATCTAGCTACCGAATTCGACTACGACGTGATCGTCCTCGACGTGATGCTGCCCAAACGCGACGGCTTCAGCGTGCTGAAGGCGCTGCGCATGCGCAAGTCGACACCGGTCATCATGCTGACCGCCCGCGATCATGTGAACGACCGCGTGCGGGGCTTGCGCGAAGGCGCCGACGACTACCTCACCAAACCTTTTTCCTTCCTCGAACTCGTCGAGCGGCTGCATGCACTGGCGCGCCGCACCCGTTCGCAGGAATCGACGCTGATTTCCGTGGGCGATCTGTTCGTCGATCTGATCGGCCGGCGCGCCACCCGCGACGGTGTCCGTCTCGATCTCACCGCCAAAGAGTTCCAGTTGCTCAGCGTGCTGGCGCGCCGCCAGGGCGACATTCTTTCGAAGACCGCCATTACCGAACTCGTATGGGACGTCAACTTCGACAGCCATACGAACGTGGTCGAAACCGCGATCAAACGGCTGCGCGCCAAACTCGACGGCCCGTTTCCCTCGAAACTGCTGCACACCGTGCGCGGCATGGGCTACGTGCTCGAAGTACGTGAAGAGGCAGAACAATCATGAACCGTTCTATCGCGCGCCGCCTCGCGTTAATGTTCGCGTTTGTGGCGCTACTGGTGTTCACGCTGGTCGGCACCGGGCTGTTTCTGATTTTGCGCACACAACTCGAACACCATCTGCGTGAATCGCTCGACGATCGCACCGAGATCGCGCGCATCATCGTCTATCACGCGGTGACGCCGGAAAAATGGCGCATGGCCCGCGAAAAGCTCACCGACATGATGCCGCACGACGGCAGCACCGTGTATTCGGTATCGAGCACCGATCCGTATTTCCACTATGGCAAGCCCGTCGAGGGGCCGGTGGTGTCGAGCTGGCAGGGTGGGTACTCGAGGGTTTCGCCGGTCGGCGGCGGCGCGGACATGCTGACTATCGCGGTGACGATACCGGCTTACGGCGCACGTCCCCCCGTGCAATTGCAGGTTGCCGCCAGCTGTTCGCCGAACACCCGCACGATGCGCGTGTTCGGCTCGGCGCTCGCCGCGCTGTCCGCGTTGGGCAGTCTCGCCGTGCTGCTGCTGAGTTATTCGGTCACGCGGCTGGGTCTTGCGCCGTTGACGCGCTTGACGAGAGATGCGTCCGCCGTGAGCCCGAACAACCGCTCACAGCGTCTGAATACAGCCTCGCTGCCGCCCGAACTGAACGATCTGGCCAACTCCTTCAACGGTGCGCTCGAACGTCTCGACGGCGCATACGGCCGCCTCGAATCGTTCAACGCGGACGTGGCGCACGAACTGCGTACGCCGGTGACAATCCTGATCGGTCAGACCGAAGTGGCGCTAACACGCAACCGCTCGGTCGACGATTTGCGCCATACGCTGCAATCGAATCTCGAAGAGTTCGAGCGCATGCGCACGATCATCAACGACATGCTGTTCCTCGCTCGCGCCGATCAGGGCGAGCGCGCGACGGGTCTCGTCGAAGTGTCGCTGGCCGCGGAGGTCGCGCATACGCTGGAGTTTCTGGAGATTCCGCTGGAAGAGGCGCGCGTGCATGCGCAGTTGCGCGGCGATGCGGTGACGCGGGTGAACCGCTCGCTGTTCGGCCGTGCCTGCACGAATCTGCTGATGAACGCGATCCAGCACTGTGCGCCGGGCGCGGCGATTACGGTGACGATCTCGACTGCGGCGGATCAGGTGCGCGTAGCGGTGGCCAACCCTGGCGAGCCGATCGAGGCGGGCGTGCTCGAACACCTGTTCGACCGGTTTTATCGTGCGGAAGTGTCGCGCACCAATAGCCGCGAAAACCACGGGCTGGGTCTCGCGATCGTGAAGGCGATTGCGGAAATGCATCGCGGCACGGTGTCGGCGGAAAGCGCGAACGGGATCAACACGTTTGCGTTTTCGATTGCGGCCTCGAGCGTGGAAAGCGGCTTGCCGGCGGCACGCGCGAACGCCGGTGTTCCTGCGGAAGCAGCGGGTTAATCGTCGCCGGTAAAAGGCAAATCGGCCTGAACCGGCAGACGCGGCTTCGCCGGCTGCGCGTTGGCCGGTGTCAATGCGCTCACGCGCACGCCCAGCAGCCGCAGCTTGCGATTCAATTCCACCCGTCTCAGACATTCGGTTGCCGCGCGCCGGATTTCGGTGGCGTCGGCAGTCGGTTCGTCGAGGGTCAGGTCGCGCGTGACCGTGCGGAAGTCGTCGTAGCGCAGCTTGATGCCCACGGTGCGGCCCACATAGCCTTTCCTCACCAGGTCTTCCGCAACCCTTACACACAAGCCGGTAAACGAACTGGATAACGCAGGGCGATCATGACGCGGATGCAGATCGCGTTCGAAGGTTGTCTCACGGCTCATCGACTTGGGCTCCGACTCGACCACGACGGGCCGCTCGTCGTAGCCTTGTGCGACCTGCATCAGCCACGCCGAGTAGCTGCGCCCGAAGTTGTCCTGCAGCAGGCCCGCGTCGGCTGCAGCCAGATCGCCGACCGTGACGAGACCGAGCGTGGTGAGCTTTTCCGCGGCCTTCGGCCCGATTCCGTTGACCTTGCGCACCGGCAACGGCCACACGCGCAACGGCACATCCGCGGGCGTCAGAATCGTGAGGCCGTCAGGTTTATCGAGTTCGGAGCCGATTTTCGCCAGCAGCTTGTTCGGCGCCACGCAAATGGAGCAGGTGAGGCCGGTCGCCTGATTGACGGCCTGCTTGATGCGCGCGGCGATCTCGCGCGGCTCGTCCGGCAACTCGGTGAGATCGATATAGATTTCATCGATGCCGCGGTCTTCGATCCGGTCTGTGAAGGTGGCGACCGCCGCTTTGAACAGGCGGGAGTAGTGGCGGTACGACTCGAAATCCGTGGGCAGCAAGATCGCCTCCGGCGCGAGCACGGCGGCTTTCATCATGCCCATTGCGGAGAACACGCCGAGCGCGCGGGCTTCGTAGGTGGAGGTGGTTACGACGCCTCGGCCCGCATAATCGCGCAGCTTCGCAAAGCGAAGGCTGCCGTCTTCTAGCGTTTGCGGCACGGCATTTCGGCCACCACCGATCACCACCGCCTTGCCGCGCAGTTGCGGATAGCGCAAGAGCTCCACGGACGCATAGAACGCGTCCATGTCCAGATGCGCGATACGGCGGCTTGCAGAACTCATGGATGGCGGATGGAGTGACGGCGCGGGCCGCGAGCATACCCGTCGATGTGCGCGGCCGTTGCCCTGTCTGATGGCTTGCTGCGCCGGGCGTCAAGCCGTAATTTTACCTTGCTCCGCCGGGCAAGGTGTCGCGGCTTCGGGGGGGCACAAACGGCCACGCTCATCAGGGCGTCGGCTGGCGCCCGGATGCATGCGCTTCGTCCGGGTTATCCGCGCCGGACGTTATCTTAAGCATCACCCGCAAGCCGGTTTGGCCTTCTTGCAGGCGTCGGCAAGCTGAGGCGGCGGGTCTTTCTTGAACACCGTCTTATACGACTCGAGCACGTTCGACTGAACCACCGGCAAAGACTGCACGCCGATCCACGCCGGCGGTGTCTGGCCGATCAGCGCCTTCATCATTGCCATGGCCTCGGCCACGCCTTGATCGTACGGGCGTTGTGAGCCGGTTGCCTTGAGCGGTCCGCCCTTGGCAATTTCAATCGCTGACTGAAGGCCCAGATCGACTGTCGTGACGGGAATATTCACACCTTGTGCGCGCATCGACGTCAGCGTGTCGAGCGCCGGTTGATCCCAGACCGCGAACAGCCCCTTGACGTCCGGATTCCCGGTGAGGAAATCGCCCGCGATCTGCCCCACTTTCGACGGGTCCGTAAAGGCGACCTGTTTGACCTTGATGTCCGGACGATTTTTCTTGATCCAGTCATTGACGGCCTTGGTGCGTTCCGTCGTGCTGAAGTAATCCACGCCGAAATTCACGAGCCCGATCGTGGCGCCCTTCGGGACGCACGAGGAGAGCACTTTCGCCGCGATCTGGCCATTGCCTTCGCTGTCGGCGGAAATCATCGACGCGTATTGCTCAGGATGTTTCAAGCCGGTCGGCACGTTGTCCATGAACACGAGTTTGATCCCGGCCTCGGACACTTTCTTGTACGTGGCGGCCGTTGCCGTTCCATCGACCGGAATGGAAATGATCCCGTCCGGGTGGCGCTGGATAGTGTTCTCGATATCCGCGATCTGCTTGTCGACCTGGTATTCCGCCGAAGCCGTGCCGATCACTTCCACGCCGTATTTTTTGAGCGTATCCGTGATGCCTTGCACCTGCAATTGCGACCAGTCGAGATTCATGGTCTGCATCGAAATGCCGACCTTGAATTTGCCGGCCTTGATTTTGGCGATGTCGGCGTCGCTCAGCTTCACGGCATCCACCGAGGCTGCTTTTTCGCCGTTCGGCCCTTGCCCGACAATCGTCTTCGGTCCGATCGAACCGGCCGGCAGACTGGTGACGCATTGCGCGTAGACGCCCGGCGAGGCCAGCATCACAACGGCGGCCGCCGCAATAAGAGTGGGTAGAACACCTACTGAGCCACGACGATGTTTCATGATTCTTCTCCGTTGGTCTTCATGTTTGTGTTACGTCTCCTGCCATTCACGAACAACGCGGGCGCGTGAGCTGATGCGTGATCGACGTGCCGCGTTACTTACTGGGTCACTTCCTGAGTCATTTCCTGGTAAAGGCCACAGCCGCGACGATGATGGCCCCCTTGATCACCAGCTGCAGCGACGAGCTGACGCCGAGCAGGACCAGCCCGTTATTGAGCGTGCCGAT
The DNA here is from genome assembly GCF_003610295.1 of Paraburkholderia sp. BL23I1N1. Taxonomy (NCBI): domain Bacteria; kingdom Pseudomonadati; phylum Pseudomonadota; class Betaproteobacteria; order Burkholderiales; family Burkholderiaceae; genus Paraburkholderia; species Paraburkholderia sp. BL23I1N1. The sequence goes on along the minus strand of NZ_RAPV01000001.1, from coordinate 6,486,377 downwards.
GATGAGACTGCCGAGCAGCGTGCCGAGCACGAAGCCGCGGCCGCCGAACAGACTGCAGCCGCCGAGCGTCACCGAAGCGATCACATCGAGCTCCATGCCTTGCACGACGTCGGGCCGCGCCGCATGCGAGCGCGCGGAGAGCACGAGCGCGGCGAGGCCGGCCAGCATGCCGGTAAGAATGAAGGCGAGGGTGGTCACGCGTCGCGTGTTGATACCGGAGTAGAGCGCCGCCGTCGGATTGCCGCCGGCCGCATAGATCTGCCGGCCGAACACGCTGTAGTGAAGCAGCAGGATGCCCGCGATCACGGTCAGCACCGTCCAGATGATCGGCACCGGCACGCCGGCAATGTCGCCCTCGCCGAAGATCGCGATGAACGAGTCGTTGGTGATGATCTCGGGCCTCGTGGTCGTCACCATCAGCGCGAGTCCGCGCGCGGCGCTCAAGGTGCCGAGCGTCACCAGGAACGAGGGAATGTTCAGCCGCGTGGTCACGACCCCGTTGATCGCGCCCACGATCGCGCCGGTGCCGATACCGGCAATCGCGCCGATGATCCAGTTGTCGCCGACATACGCCATGGCGAGCGCCGCGGACATGCCGGACAGCGCCAAGGTCGAGCCCACCGACAGATCGATCTGCCGGGCGATGATCACGAAGGTCATGCCGATGGCGACGATCGACACGAGTGCGGTTTGCCGGCCGATATTCAGGAAGTTGTCGACGGATAGAAACCAGGGCGAGGCGAAGCTGAACACCACTAGCAGGATCGCGAACGCGCCGTAGAGCGCATAGGGCCGGTCGCCTTGCAGCAGGAGTTGCGCGATGCGGCGCATACGGCTCTTGCGCGGTGGCGATGCCTGCCGTTCGGCGGTCAGAGGAGAGACAGAATCGTTCATATTGCGTGCGCCGAGGAGGAAGTCTCCCGTCCAGAAGAAGAAGGTCCCCCTGAGGGACCAGGAGACTCGATAGAAGAACGGGACAGTTGGATCAGGTGGTGAAGCGCTTCGGCGTTGGCGAGATCGTCGCGCTCGACGGTCTTGACGATAGCGCCGTCCGCGACGATCGAAATCCGGCCGCACAGGCGCAAAAGTTCATCGAGGTCCGAGGACACGACGAGCACGCCGGTGCCCGCGCGCGCGGCGTCATGAATCACGCCGTAGATCTCCTCGCGCGCGCCGACGTCGACGCCGACCGTCGGTTCGTCAAGCAGAAGAATTTTGGGGCGCGGGTGATTCCACTTCGCAAAGACCACTTTCTGCTGATTGCCGCCGGACAAAAACTTGACCGCGGTCGATGAGCCGGGTGCCTTGACGGCCAGCTCCTTCATCGAGCGTTTCGCCTGGTTGACGGCCGCCTGGCCGCGCATCCAGCCCCAACGGGAAAATCGCGGCAGCCGCGGCAAGGTCAGGTTGCGTTCGATCGAATGATCGAGGACGAGCCCTTCAAGATGACGATCTTCGGGCACCAGCGCCATGCCGAGCCGGATGGCTTCGGCAGGCGTCATCCGCGCGCGGGATTGACCGTCTATCACGATCGCGCCCGACTCGATTTTGCGAATGCCAAAAATGGTTTGCAGCACTTCCGTGCGCCCGCTGCCGATCAATCCCGCGAGCCCGTGAATCTCGCCGCGGCGAATCATGAGGTCGACGTGGCGAAGCCTGTCATTGCTAACGTCCGATAACTTGAGCATGGGCGCAGCGGCGGCATGGAACGTCGCCAGGGTTTGCCGCTCGACGGCAGAGCCGTCATCCCGAACGCCGGCAGCCATCCGCTCCCGCTCCCGCGCCTGCATAGCGGCATGACCGGGGCCGACGATCGCCGCGACCAGTTGCTTCATATCGGTCTGCGCGGTCTGGAACACACCGGCATTGGCTCCGTCGCGAAATACGGTGACGCGCTGCGAAATCCGGAACACCTCGTTCAGACGATGCGTCACATAGATCACGCCGACGCCGCGATCCGTGACCGCGCGAATCGCGTCGAACAGGATCTGCTCTTCGCCGCCCGTCAGCGCCGAGGTGGGTTCGTCGAGGATCAGCACCCGCACGTCGCCCATCAGCGCCTTGCAGATTTCGGTCATTTGCCGGTACGCGAACGGCAGCGCGCCGACCGGGGTGCGCGGGTCGAGCGGGATGCCGTGCGAGCGGAGGAATTCGCTGACGGTCGCCATCAGTTGCCGGTTCTTCACGAAACCGAGACGCGTGCGGGGCTCGCGCCCCAGCATCAGATTGGCCCCGACCGACAGCGATTCGACCAGGCTCAAATCCTGGTAGACCACCGCAACACCGGCTTCACGCGATCGTGCCGGCGAGTCGAACGCCACTTGCTGGCCGGCGATCTCGATGACGCCGTCGTCGTAGGCGTGAACGCCGCTGAGTATCTTGATCAGCGTGGATTTGCCCGCGCCGTTTTCGCCGAGCAAGGCATGGACTTCGCCGGGCAACACGTCGAGGCTCACGCCGCGCAGCGCCTGCACGCCACCAAATCGCTTGGTGACGCCCGCAACACGGATCAATGGAACCTGAGGCGATGACGCGGCCGCGACCGCAACCGGCTCACTCATCTGGCATGTCTCCTGCGTCGATACGACGAAATTTTTTCTCTTTGTAGTGCACTGACGATCGAAACCGTGTTGTGATCTTCGCATCATGAATATGGTGCGTCAATAACATTTCTGGCTCTTGGTGGTACCTGATGTCTATTTATGTCATGATTGAATCGTGATGCTTGTTATGATTCTATCAATCGTTGTAGCATAAGTGGGAACAACGTGTCGGCGGCTGTTGTGCGTCGCGTCAAATTTCTGGATGTCTTATGCCTGAAGCCCCTGTGCTGTCTTCTTCGGTCGTTGCGCTGCGCGGCGGCCCGCTCGTCCATCCGGTTCGTAATCCGGGCATGCCGTTCGACGCGTCCTGGCTGGACGGCTTGCGCGTCAACCAGTCCGCCGTGGAGCGGCGCACGGCCACGCTCGGGACGCGCCGCAGCGTCAAGAAGGATGCGCAGGCGGCGTGGCTCCTGAAGGCCGTCACCTGCATCGACCTCACCACGCTGAACGGCGACGACACCGAGGGGCGCGTGCGGCGCCTTTGCGCGAAAGCGCGTCAACCCGTGCGGGCCGATCTGCTCGAAGCGCTCGGCGTCGCGCCGCGCGGCATCACAACGGGCGCGGTCTGCGTGTATCACCGCTTTGTTGCGGCGGCGGTGGATGCGCTGCAGGGCAGCGGCATTCCGGTCGCCGCGGTATCGACAGGATTTCCCGCCGGGCTGATTCCGCATCCGCTGAAGCTGAAAGAGATCGAGGCCTCGGTCGCGGACGGCGCACAGGAAATCGACATTGTGGTCACGCGAGAGTACGTGCTGACCGGCAACTGGCAGGCGCTTTACGACGAAGTGCGCGAGTTCCGCGCGGCCTGCGGCCCGGCGCACCTGAAGGCGATTCTGGCAACCGGCGACATCCGCACGCTCTCCAATGTGGCGCGCGCCTCGATGGTCTGCATGATGGCCGGCGCTGACTTCATCAAGACGTCCACCGGCAAGGAAGGCGTCAACGCCACACTGGATGTCTCGCTGGTGATGGTGCGCATGATCCGCGAGTACCAGGAGCGCACCGGCGTGCCGATCGGCTTCAAGCCGGCGGGCGGTGTGTCGACTGCGAAATCCGTGCTGTCCTATCAGATCCTCATGAAGGAGGAACTCGGCCGCCCATGGCTTGAGCCGGATCTGTTCCGGGTCGGCGCATCGAGCCTGCTGGCCGATATCGAGCGCCAGCTCGAACATCACGTGAGCGGTCGTTACTCCGCTTTCAACCGTCACCCCGTAGCCTGAACAGAAGACCGATCCCATGAGCGTAGCTGAGTATTTTTCATCGATGGAGTACGGTCCCGCACCCGAGGACGATCAACCCGCGCGCGCGTGGCTCGCGCAGCACGAGTCGGGCTTCGGGCATTTCATCGGCGGTGCATGGCACGCGCCGGCCGCCGGTGAGCGCTTCGTCTCGCACGCACCCGCCACGGGCGAGCGGCTCGCCGGGATCGCCCAGGGCGACGCGGCCGATGTCGACGCGGCGGTGGCCGCGGCGCGCGCCGCGCAGCCGGGCTGGCTCGCGCTTGGTGGCGCCGGGCGGGCGCGGCATCTGTATGCGCTCGCACGGATGGTCCAGCGTCATAGCCGGCTTTTTTGCCGTGCTCGAAGCGCTCGACAACGGCAAGCCGATTCGCGAAACGCGCGATATCGACGTGCCGCTCGTGGCACGGCATTTCCTGCATCACGCGGGGTGGGCGCAGTTGCAGGAGAGCGAATTCGCCGATTACGCGCCGCTCGGTGTGGTCGGGCAGATCGTGCCGTGGAATTTTCCGCTGCTGATGCTCGCATGGAAAATCGCACCGGCGATTGCGACGGGTAACTGCGTCGTGTTGAAGCCGGCCGAATACACGCCGCTCACTGCGTTGCTGTTTGCCGAACTGGCCCATCGAGCCGGCTTGCCGGCAGGTGTGCTGAACGTCGTGACGGGCGACGGCCGCACGGGCGCCGCGCTCGTCGAGCATCAGCAGGTGGACAAGATCGCGTTCACGGGGTCGACGGAAGTGGGCCGCCTGATCCGTGCGGCCACGGCCGGCACGGGCAAATCGCTGACGCTCGAACTCGGCGGTAAGTCGCCCTTCATCGTGTTCGACGACGCGGATCTCGATGGCGCCGTCGAGGGTGTTGTCGACGCGATATGGTTCAACCAGGGACAGGTGTGCTGTGCGGGTTCGCGCCTGCTCGTGCAGGAGGGGATCGAAGCGCGCTTCATCGCGAAGCTGAAGCGCCGCATGGACACGCTGCGCGTCGGCACGTCGCTCGATAAGAGTATCGATATCGGCGCGATCGTCGATCCGGTGCAGCTCGAACGCATCGAGGCGCTGGTGGAAACCGGACGGCGCGAAGGCTGCGCGGTGTGGCAGTCGCCCGATACGGCGATGCCCGCGGGCGGCTGTTTCTATCCGCCCACACTCGTCACCGGCGTGGCGCCGGCTTCCATTCTGGCGCAGGAAGAAATCTTCGGACCGGTGCTGGTCACGATGAGCTTTCGCACGCCGGACGAAGCGATTGCGCTCGCCAATAATTCGCGCTACGGGCTCGCTGCGAGCGTATGGAGCGAAACTATTGGCCGCGCGCTCGATATCGCGCCGCGCCTTCAATGCGGCGTGGTGTGGATCAACGCGACCAATCTGTTCGATGCGGCGGTCGGCTTCGGGGGTTATCGCGAGTCGGGCTATGGTCGCGAAGGCGGTCGTGAGGGCATCTACGAATATCTGAAACCGCGCGCCTGGCTCAATCTTCCCGTCCGTCGGGCCGCACGCGCTGAGCCGGCAGCAAGCGCCGGCAAGCGTGATCCGTTGTCGAATGTCACGCTGATCGATCGCACCGCGAAGCTCTTTATCGGCGGCAAGCAGGTGCGTCCGGACAGCGGCTACGCGTTGCCGGTTCACGCGCCGGATGGGACGCTGGTGGGTGAAGTGGGCGAGGGGAACCGCAAGGACATTCGTAACGCGGTCGAAGCGGCGCGCGCGGCGCAGAAATGGTCGCAGGCGAGCACGCATAACCGCGCCCAGGTGCTGTTCTATCTCGCGGAGAACCTGGCCGTTCGGGCGGACGAGTTCGCGCGGCAACTGGTGATCAGAAACGGGGCGACGGAAGCGGCGGCGCATGCGGAAGTCGAAGCGGCGGTAGCGCGGCTGTTCACTTACGCGGCGTGGGCCGACAAGTTCGACGGCGCGGTGCATACGCCGCCGCTGCGCGGCGTCGCCCTCGCGATGCACGAGCCGCTCGGCGTGATCGGCATTGCCTGTCCGGACGAAGCGCCGTTGCTCGGCTTCGTCTCGTTGGCGGCGCCCGCGCTGGCAATGGGCAATCGCGTGGTGGTGTTGCCGAGCGCCGCGTGTCCGCTCACGGTGACTGACTTTTACCAGGTGGCCGAGACGTCGGATGTGCCGGGCGGCGTGCTGAACATCGTCACAGGGGAGCGTGGCGCGCTGCTGCCGGCGCTTGCCAAACACGACGATGTCGACGCCGTCTGGTGTTTTGGCCATGCAGCGGATTCGACGCTGGTCGAGCGCGAGTCGATCGGCAATCTGAAACGCACCTTTGTCGATCACGGCCGCCAGTTCGACTGGTTCGACCGTGCGAGCGAAGGCCGGCCGTTTCTGCGTCAGGCCGTGCAGGTGAAGAACATCTGGATACCTTACGGAGACTGACCGACGGACCGACAGACCGATCGGGTGTCGGAACGACATGCACGCCAACCAGAAAATGGAGGAGACAACGTGCTGAAGAATCTGGGTTTGCGATTTCTGCTATCGAATGCCACGGTGCTGCGCGTAGCGCATGCCCCGCGTGAAGGCTTCCTGACGAACGCGTCTCAGGGAGAACGCGAATGAACACGTCCTCGCAACGAAACGGGCGTGTCGTCATTCTCGGCATCTACGTCACGGACCTGACGTTTCGCGCCGGGCGTATGCCGCAGATCGGCGAGACGATCGCCGGCACGGCGTTCGCGATGGGGCCGGGAGGCAAGGGTTCGAATCAGGCGGTGGCCGCGGCGCGCGCCGGCGCCGAAGTGGTGTTCTGCACCCGCATCGGCAACGACGCGTTCGGCGAGATTGCGCACGCAACGTGGGCCGCTGAAGGCATCACGGCGCGCGCCTCGGTGATCGAGGGCGTGTCCACGGGGGCCGCGCATATCTTCGTCGACGACAACACCGGCATGAACGCGATCATCGTCGCTTCAGGCGCGGCCGGCACGATGAATGCCGCCGACGTCGACGCGATCGAAGCCGACATCGCCGCCGCGCGCGTGTTCGTCACGCAACTCGAACAGCCGCTCGCGGCGGCGCGCCGCGGGCTGGAGGTGGCGCGTCGGCATGGCGTCATCACCGTGTTCAATCCGGCGCCCGCCATGCCGCTCGACGACGCTATCTTCCCGTTGTGCGACTTCATCACTCCCAACGAAACCGAAGCCAGCACACTCACCGGCGTGCCGATCGCGAATGCCGACGACGCGCGCCGAGCCGCCGAGGTGCTGCTCGCCAAAGGTGTCGGCACGGTCATCGTCACGCTGGGAGAAGGTGGCGCGTTGCTGCACTCGGCCACCCAATCGGTGCTGGTGCCGGCTTATCGCTGCGGCCGCGTGGTGGAGACCGCCGGTGCGGGCGACGGCTTCACGGGCGGCTTCGCGGCAGCGCTCGCACGCGGCGACGACGCCATCTCGGCACTGCGTTTCGGCTGCGCGCTCGCGGGCATTTCCGTCACGCGGCCGGGCACGGCGCCTTCCATGCCGACGCTCGACGAAGTGAACCGCGTGTTGAGCCAGCCGACCGAGCTGTCCCCAGCATCCTCGCCGCTGTCCTGACCATCGCGAAGACTTAAGGAGATCGTGCTCACCATGAAGTCCTCGCTTACCGCTGGAAACGCCGGAAAAATGTTCGGCGACCGGCAACTGAATTTTCTGCTGATCGTCAACGTGCTCGTCGTGCTGGTCGCGACGTGGCTCTCGCACGGGCAATTCGTCGATATAGACAACCTGCAGTCGATGGGCGGACAGTTGCCCGAACTCGGCCTGCTCGCACTCGGCATCATGTTGTCGATGGTGTCGGGCAACGGCGGGATCGACCTGTCGGGCGTCGGGCTCGCGAATCTGTCCGGCATGGTCGCCGCGCTGGTCGTGCCGCGCTTCGTCAATGGCGAGGACTCGCCGGCGCTCTACACGTCGCTCTTTTGCGTGATCGTCGTGGTGACGGGGTTGCTCGGCGGGCTCCTGAACGGTGTGGTCATCGCGCGCCTGCGGCTCACGCCGATCCTCTGCACACTGGGTACGCAACTGCTCTTCACGGGTTGTGCGGTGGTGCTCAGCAATGGCGCTTCGGTGCATGTCGACTATGTCGACCCGTTGTCGGATATCGGTAACGGTACCGTGTTTCAGGTGCCGATCGCGTTCTGCATCTTTATCGCTGCGGTGATCGTGCTGGGATGGCTGCTTAAGCGCAGCCCGTTCGGTCTGCGTCTCTACCTGATGGGCACCAATCCCAAAGCCGCGTTCTATGCCGGCATTCCACGCGCGCGGATGCTGATCACCACCTACGCGATGTGCGGCGTGCTGGCGTCGCTGGCCGGTCTGATCAGCGCGACGCATACGTCCAGCGCGAAATGGGACTACGGGAACTCCTATCTGCTGATCGCCATTCTGATCGCGGTGATGGGCGGTGTGAATCCTGCAGGCGGTCACGGCCGCATCATCTGCGTGTTTTTTGCCGCAACCGTGCTGCAGTTTCTCTCGAGTCTGTTCAACCTGCTGGGCGTATCGCAGTTTTTCGGCGACTGCGCGTGGGGATTTCTGTTGCTGCTGTCGCTCGCATTCGCGGGCGGCGAGCGGGTGCGCGCGATCTTCGGATTCGGCGGTGGAGGCGGCGCAGGTGGCGCAGGTGGCGCAGGTGGCGCAGGTGGCGCAGGTGGCCGAGGTGGCGGCAGTGCGGCGAGTTCCAGCACGGCGCCGAAGAGTTAGTGCGCCGTGCACCTGCGAGGCGCAAGCAAGGTTTCAGTACGCGACGGACAACGAGCCCTGGCTGTCCGTGACAGTGAAGTGGGGCGACATCGAACCATAAAGGAGACATCGCATGAAATTGACTAGACTGGGTACCGCGCTCGCAGCAGGCGCGCTGACGGTGGGCGTGATTGCCGCTGCGCACGCGGCCACCAACGAGACGATCGTCACGGTCGTCAAGGTGACCGGTATCAACTGGTTCAACCGGATGGACGACGGCGTCAAGCAGTTCGCGAAAGACAACCCCGGCGTGAACGCGTATCAGACCGGTCCAGGCCGCGCGGACGCGGCACAGCAACTGAAGATTATCGAAGACCTGATCGCGAAGAAGGTCACGGCGATTGCCGTGGTGCCCTACGATCCGCCGACGCTCGAACCGGCGCTGAAGAAAGCGATGGATCGCGGCATCAAGGTGGTGACCCATGAAGCCGACAACGCGAAGAACACGATGGTCGACATCGAAGCATTCGACAACACGGCCTACGGCGCCGGCCTGAACGAACGCCTCGCTTCGTGCATGCACGACGACGGCAAGTGGGTGGCGCTGGTCGGTTCGCTCGGCAGCCGCTCGCAGGTGCAATGGGCTGACGGCGGGATCGGCAACGCCAAGGCCAAATATCCGAAGATGGACCTGGTCGAACCGAAACTCGAAACCAACAACGACGGCGAGCGCGCCTATGAAGTCGCGAAGGAAGTGCTGCGCAAGCATCCGGACCTGAAGGGCTTCCAGGGCTCGTCCTCGCTCGACGTGATCGGCATCGGCCGTGCGGTGGAAGAAGCCGGCATGCAGGGCAAGATCTGCGTCTACGGCACGGGCCTGCCGACTGAAGCAGGCAAGTTCCTCGAGAGCGGTGCGATCAACGGCATTGCGTTCTGGGATCCGAAGCTTGCGGGCATCGCGATGAATAAGGTTGCGCAGATGCTGATCGATGGCAAGACGGTCGAGAACGGCGCCGATCTCGGCATTCCGGGCTATACGAAAGTCACGGTCGCGAAGGGGCCGGGCAAGGGGATCATCGTGCGCGGCCAGGGCTGGGTGAACGTCGACAAATCGAACTACAAGCAGTATCCGTTCTGACATGAATCAAGACGCAGCTTCACGGCAGTCACCGCTGCCAGCGCGATCCGGCACGCCGCAACCGTTTTTGCAGGTTGTCGGCGTGCACAAGCGCTTCACCGGCGTGCATGCCTTGCGCGGGGTGAGCCTCTCGTTCGAGCGCGGTCAGATCTATCACCTGCTCGGCGAGAACGGTTGCGGCAAGAGCACGCTCATCAAGATCATCTCCGGCGCGCAGCCGCCCGACGAAGGCGAACTCGTGATCGAAGGCGTTCGACATGCGCGGCTTTCCGCGCTTGAATCGTTGGCAGCGGGAATCGAAACGGTTTATCAGGATCTCTCGCTGCTGCCCAACATGAACGTGGCGGAGAATGTCGCGCTCACCGCCGAGCTGGCCACGCACGCAGGCAGGCTTGCGCGCACGTTCGACCGGCGTTTGCTCGCGCGCACGGCGGCGCGCGCGCTGGAATCGGTCGGCCTGCCCGGCGACGCCGAATTTCAGGCGACCCTGATCGAGCACTTGCCGCTCGCCACGCGTCAGCTCGTCGCCATTGCTCGCGCGATTGCCAGTGAGGCAAAGTTCGTCATCATGGACGAACCCACCACGTCGCTCACGCAAAAGGAAGTCGACAATCTGATTGCGGTGCTCGCGAATCTGCGCGCGCAGGGCGTGACGGTGCTGTTCGTGAGCCACAAGCTCGACGAGTGCTACGCGATCGGCGGCGAAGTCATCGTGCTGCGCGACGGCCAGAAGATGGCGCAGGGACCGATCGCGCAATTCACCAAAGCGCAGATCAGCGAGCTGATGACGGGACGTCATTTGTCGAACGAGCGCTATCGTGAAGGCGCGGTTGGCGAGGATGTCGTGCTCGACGTGCGCGGCTTCACGCGCGCGGGTCAGTTCAGCGATGTGTCCTTCGCGCTGCATGGCGGTGAAATTCTCGGCATTACCGGTCTGCTCGACTCGGGGCGCAATGAACTGGCACGCGCCCTCGCGGGCGTTGCACCGGCGCAAGCGGGACAGGTGATGCTCGACGGCAAGGCCATTTCATTGCGCACGCCCTCGTATGCGAAACAGCATCGAATTGGTTACGTGCCGGAAGACCGCCTGAACGAAGGGCTGTTTCTCGACAAGCCGATTCGCGACAACGTGATTACCGCGATGATCGCGAGCCTCAAGGACCGCTTCGGCCAGATCGATCGCACACGCGCGCAGGCGCTTGCGGAACAGACGGTGAAAGAACTGCAGATCGCGACGCCCAGTGTGGACAAACCCGTGCAGTCGCTTTCGGGCGGCAACCAGCAGCGCGTGCTGATCGGCCGCTGGCTCGCCATCGATCCGCGCGTGCTGATTCTGCATGGACCGACGGTCGGCGTCGACGTCGGATCGAAGGACATCATCTACCGCATCATGCAGCGCCTGTCGCAACGCGGCATTGGCATCATTCTGATTAGCGACGACCTGCCTGAACTGCTGCAGAACTGCGATCGCATCCTGATGATGAAGAAGGGGCGTGTGGCCAACGAATATCGGGCCGACACGTTGAGCGAAGCCGATCTGTATCACGCGTTGCTTTCGGAAGCCGCATAAGGACGTCGATACCCATGAACTCGCGGATCCAATCGCGCATGAACCAGACCATGACCACCCCGACCGTTGTCGAAGTCGCACCCGAGGTCAAGCCGCCCACTTTGCGGGCCAGGCTCGCGCGCAATCCCGAATGGTTCACAGTCGCGTTGATCGCGGCGACGTGCCTGATTGTCGGCGCGATCAACCCACGGTTCTTCCAGCTTGCGACGCTCTTCGATCTGCTGCATTCGGCCACCACGATGTCGCTTTTCGCGCTGGGTACGCTAGTTGTGCTGGCGTCCGGCGGCATCGACGTCTCGTTCACGGCGATCGCGGCGCTGACGATGTACGGCATCACAAAGGCGGTGTTTGCCTGGTGGCCGGACGCGCCGTTCGCGCTGATTCTGATCACCGGCGCACTCGGAGGCGTGTTGCTCGGCATCGTCAACGGCCTGCTGGTGCACCGATTGAAAGCGCCTTCGCTGATCGTCACGATCGGCACGCAGTATCTGTATCGCGGCTTGCTGTTGACGTTTATCGGCACGACGTTCTTTATGAACATTCCGCACAGCATGGATCACTTCGGCCGGATTCCGCTGTTTTTCTATCACACCAATGAAGGCCTGCGTGCTGTGCTGCCGATTTCGGTGCTGGCGCTGGTGGCGGCCGCCGTTGTCACGTGGTGGCTGTTGAACCGGACCATGATGGGGCGCGGTGTCTATGCGATGGGCGGCAGCCTCGCGATCGCCGAGCGGCTCGGCTATAACCTGCGCGCGATTCATCTGTTCGTGTTCGGTTACACCGGCATGCTCGCCGGCATTGCGGGCATTCTGCATGTATCGAACAACCGGCTCGCGAATCCGTTCGATCTGGTGGGCTCGGAACTCGACGTGATCGCCGCGGTGATCCTGGGCGGCGCGCGCATTACGGGTGGCACGGGTACGGTGGCCGGCACGTTGCTCGGCGTGGTGCTGGTTACGCTGATCAATAGCGTGCTGATTCTGGTGGGCGTGCCGAGCACCTGGCAGAAGGTGATTATCGGCGCGTTCATTCTGATCGCCGGGACGTTGTTCGCGTTGCAGCGCAAAAGCTGAACGCTGAACGCTGAACTCCGGCTGCGCTGGCCGCTCGGCCAGCGCATTCATTTGCGCTTGCGAAGCTCCTGGCCTTTCTCGGTGATGATGGAATCGAAGTCGTCGACCTGCGAGAAGCGTACCGCCTTGACGACGCCGAACTTGCTCTGATCCACGACCAGATGGCGCTCGACGGCACTTGCCATGGCCGCCTGTTTGAGCGCGACTTCGTGAAAATTCCAGCACGTGACCCCGCGTGCGCTATCCACGCCGCCCGCCGAAATGAACGCCTTGTTGATTCCCATGCGACGCAGCATCTCCAGACTTTCTTCGCCCGCGAACGAATCTGAAGAGGGTACGTAGACGCCGCCTAGCAGAATCATTCGCACATTTGGCTTGCGCCGCAGAATCTCCGCCACGTTCAGCGAATAGCAGACCACGGTGACGTGACGCTCGAGCGGGATCAGGCGCGCGAGGGTGGTGAGCGTCGTGCCACAATCGATGAAGATCGTTTCGTGGTCGATAACAAGCTTCGCGGCGATCGCGGAGGCTTCCGCCTTGGCCTGCGCGAAATGATCCTTCTCTTCTTCGAGTGAATAGCCGGCGCTGTTCGGTACGTCGGTCGCGCTGACGATGTAGCCGCCGAGATATGTGAATCGCTCAGGACTGCCCGCGATATCGCGCCGGACAGTCATTTCCGATACGTCCAGCAGGCTGGCGGCGTCGCGCAGGCGCATCACGCTCTGCTTGGCCAGCGCATCGGCGAGGGCGCGGAGGCGGTCGGGTTTCAGCATGGAGGTCCTGTCGCGCAATGTGGAGGAGCGTTATGTTTTGTTCGAGTTGATGAAAGAATTATAACAAGAGGTGCTCGGTGCGGCGAGTCTGATTGAGCCTTGGTTTGAGCCCGGACACGCGGTCTGCTTCGCATCTGCAATAGAAAAAAGCCTTTAACCCGAGGGCTAAAGGCGTGTTGCTGGGGAATCGGAAACCATCCGATAGCTGTTAGCTTGAGCTCGGAGAAGCGGGTCCGTTCCGCCTCATTGGGACGAATCCGACCTGCAGGCCGAAGAGCTTCGCAACGCTGTTGAGCGAGTCGACGGTCGGATTTCCGGTGCCGCGTTCGATGTCCTGAATGACCCGGCGGCTGACGCCCCGATGCGCGGCGAATTCCGCCTGAGTCAGGCCCGTCATCTTGCGCATCGCCTTCATGGCTTCAGGAATGGTCATGTCGCCCCGGCCGATCGGTTCATAGAAAGCGCGGCGAAGGGCGTTCTGCTCTTCACGGGTCAGTTGGTTCCGACGGGGCATGATGAGCCTCTGGCGGTTGAAGGGCCTTCAGTTGTCGGACCTGTGTATCAATGGATTGCGTCAGGAACTCGATGACGTCGTGATCGACCAGGAATATTTGCAGGGTGCAATCCATGAGGCAACTCCTTGTGCATCGTAAAGGTAGCACGATGGAACGATGAATTGCTTATGCGCTTCTTATAAGGGTTTTTTTGCCGAGTTCGCGGATGGGACCGATGCCGAGATAGGGCATCACGCGCGGCAATGTGACAATGACGTCGAATGGATAGACGGGGCCGTTATACGGAAAGCGTGGATGATCCGTTCGCTGGCGGGCGGCTCAGCGAAGGCGCGATTTGGCGCCTGGAGGCGGACAGCGGGTCACGGCAACGTGGTGGATTTTCCACCTGTTGCCGCAACCGCGTGCCTGCCGCGAGCGCGTGACGCAAGCCGCAGGGTACTCACTATTACTGCTTGATGCCTTCAGCCTGAATATGCAACGTGGTCAGCATCTTGAAGCCATAGGTCTTGCCGAAGTCGACGCCGAAGTCATCGCGATTGAACGTTGCGGTCGATTCCGTGCCGCACACTTCGCGCTTGATCATCGGGTTCATCACGCAGTTGAACGATTCGATCTTCAGGTTGACCGGCTTCGTCACGCCATGCAGGGTCAGCGTGCCGATCACTTCCACCGGCTTGTCGCCGTCGAAGCGGATCTGCGTACCCTTGTAGGTCGCGCTCGGGTATTTGGTGGCATCGAAGAACTTGTCCGTGACCAGTTCCGCGTCGAGCTTGTTGTTGCCGATATCCACCGAGCTCATGTCGATCGTCACGTCGACCGTGCCGGTCTTCGCCGCGCGATCCAGCACCACGGTGCCGCTGCTCTTCGTGAACTTGCCGCGCCAGGTCGACAGGCCACCGAAGTGGTCGGTCTCGAAGCTCGGGTAGGTGTGCATCGGGTCGAGTTGATACGTCACGGCGGCCATTGCGTTGAACGACATGGCGGCGGTCAGTGCGCCTGCGGCGAGCAAAAGTTGTTTCTTCAAGTGATTCTCCAGGTTTCAGAAAGTGCGGCGACGCTTCGAAAAGTGCTGCGCCGCTTTAGTGTGTCTCGTCACTTCTTCGAAGCGACGATATGAAATTTGATGACGACTTCGTCGGCAACAACCGACGTGTCTTTCCATTCGCCCGTGCCGACATCGAACTGCGAGCGTTTGATCGGCAAGGTGCCGTCGAAGGTTTGTGTGCTGCCCTGGCTGGCGATGGTGACCGGCACCACCACGGTCTGCGATTTGCCCTTGATGGTGAGCTTGCCGGTGATCTTGTACTGATTGCCGCCGGCCGGCGCGATCGCGCTCGAGACGAACGTGGCGGCCGGATAGGTCGCGCTGTCGAACCATTCCTTGCCTTGAGCCTGCTTGTTGTAGTCGTCCGCGCCGAGGTCGTAGCTGCCGGTGTCGATCGACACGTTGGCGCTGCCGGCGGTCGGCTTGGCCGGATCGAAATTCAGTTGCGCCGAGAACTTTTTGAACTTGCCGTCCACCGGCACGTTCATCTGTTTCGTTGTAGCGACAACGCTACTTTTGCTCGTGTCGAAATCGGCGTGCGCAAGGCCTGCACCGAAGAATGAGAGGGCGGCGATGCCGGCCAGCGTGGCGTGATAAAAGTTTGATTTCATAGTGGTACGCATCCTATCGAACCCGCGCGCGCGAATTGCACACCGCTGGGAATTAAATTGCCAACAGGCTGTAGCCAATGACCTGCGATTCGCCTGCTACGCGCCTATTACTCGTGTGTTATTCGTGTGCTATCTGAGGAACGGAATCATCCGCGCGAGTAATCCGTCGCGGTCGACAAATTGATGCTTGAGCGCCGCGAGGACATGCATCGCAACGAGTACCAGCAGCGTGTAATTGAGCAGTATGTGGACCGTGCGCAGGCTCGCCTTGAGCGCCTGGTCCGGGCCGATGAAGGTGGGCAGCGGCACAATGCCGAGGTACACCACCTGAATGCCCGCGGCCGAGCTATAGAAGTAGCCGGACAGCGGAATCGCCAGCATCAGAAGGTAGAGCACGCCATGCACGAGATGGGCGGCAGCCTTCTGCCACGTGGGCGTAGCGCTATCGAGCGCCGGTGCGCGGTGCGTGGCGCGCCACAGCACGCGGGCCACGGCCAGCATGAAGACGGTGACGCCGATCCATTTGTGCCACGAAAAGTACTTCAGCTTGGTGGGCGTGAAGCCGGGAATATCGGTCATGATCCAGCCGATATAGAACCCGCAAATGATCAGCAATGCGATGAGCCAATGCAGGGCGACGGCAGGGCCGCTGTAATGCTCGACATCTGTGGGACGGGGTTTCATCGATTCATGCTCGCTATTCGTGGTGCCTGCCGCGTACGGTATGTCACGTGTGAAAGCGGATGGTAGGGATGTCAATGAAGACTGACTAGACGCGGAGAAGAGAACAGATTGTTCTAGCCATGACGCTAATGGGGATGAAATGAGCGCGTGCGGCGGCGTGAATGTTGCGTGGCACGCAGTTTGCGACCCATTTCCGGCTGCATTCCGGTCATGGGTTATGCTGCGCTCCACGACCGCGCTCGCGCACAATCAGAATTTAGGACCCACTTCGTGCATTCCATTTTTTTTATCCTGGGGTATCGCCATCGCCGCCACGGCCGGCGTTATCACCCGTCCGTTCAAATGGCCCGAGGCCGTGTGGGCCGTCGCCGGCGCGTTATTACTCGTGTCGCTGGACCTGCTTCCCGTCGATCTGGCCATCGAGGCAGCCGGCAAAGGCATGGACGTTTACCTCTTCCTGTTCGGCATGATGCTGTTATCGGAAGTCGGGCGGCGCGAAGGCCTGTTCGACTGGGTCGCCGTCTTCGCGGTCAACCACGCCAAGGGCTCGCCGAGAAGGCTCTTTCTGCTCGTCTATCTGGTCGGCGTGGTGATCACTGCCTTCCTGTCCAACGACGCCACCGCGGTCGTCCTCACGCCGGCGGTATTCGCCGCCGCCAAAAAAGCGAAGACGCATCCGTTGCCTTTCCTCTTTGTCTGCGCGTTCATCGCGAATGCCGCGAGCTTCGTGCTGCCGATTTCAAACCCGGCCAACATCGTGTTGTACGGCAATCACACGCCCGCGCTTGGCGCCTGGCTGATGCGCTTCACGCTGCCTTCGCTGCTGTCGATCGTTGCGACCTACGTGCTGTTGCGCTGGACCCAGCGCGAAGCGCTCGCCGGCACCTGCGAGGCCAATCTCGAGCCGCTCGAGTTGTCGTCGAGCGGGCGTGTTGCGCTGGTGGGTATTGCGGTGACCGCCGCTGTGCTGCTGACGGTTTCCGCCTTCGATGTCCCGCTCGGCCTGCCCACCGCGATACTCGGCGCGCTGACCGCCGTGGTCGTGCTGATCCAGGAGCGCAAATCGCCGCTGCCGATGATCCAGGAGATATCGTGGAGCGTGCTGCCGCTGGTCGCCGCCTTGTTCGTGCTGGTCGAAATGCTCGATCACACCGGCGTCATCGGGACATTCGTCAAACTGCGGCAAGACGCGACGCAACACAGTGAACTCGCGACGGCCGGCTGGGCAGGCAGCGCTATCGCGATCGGCAGCAATCTGATGAACAACCTGCCGGCGGGGCTGATTGCCAGTTCGACCGTGACGCAGGCGCATAGCCCGGAGCGGGTGATCGATGCGTTCCTGATCGGTGTCGATCTGGGTCCGAACCTGTCTATCACCGGTTCGCTCGCCACGATCCTCTGGCTCAACGCAATTCGCCGCGAAGGCGAGGACGTGAGCTTTATGACGTTTCTGAAAGTCGGGGTCGTGGTGATGCTGCCGGCCCTTGCGCTGGCGCTTGCCGCGCGGATTCTGACTTCCTGATCCTCACCGCCTGCGTCATGCCCGGGTGCCCGTCGCCCGCATGGGCCGCTCGGCCATCAGTTTTTGCGCGGACTGCTCGAGTTTGCGCAGCGCGGCTTCAAGCCGTGCGAGGCGTGCGCGCTGTGACGGCATCAGCAATGTTTTAGGAAGCATGCCCAGCCGATTGCGCCAATACGACAACGGAATACGATCGTTGGCGGAAATCAGCCTGAATACGTGTTCAAAATGGGCAATCTCTTTGTCTATGTCCTGGTAGCTCATCTAACGTTCCTGAAGAAGAGGTGGGTAGCCGACGTCGGCTGGACGGATATGTCCAACTATTGGACACGCCTGACGTTGGTACAGATTTCAGCAAGAGCCGTGCCGCGCGCCGCTATGTTGAGTGGGTATCGAGCCTTCAAACGCCCGGTATTTGTCTGATATATCGGCACCTTCCAGGCAGGAAGGTCTTTGGCGCAGACAAACCCTCTTCCTGTTTCAATCCGCCAATACAGGGAGGAACGTGGCGCAACATAGCGAAGCGCCAAAGAAAGCGAGCAGATTTTGCATCTCTGCCTGTAAGAATCGTGGCGTAGAACACAAGCTACCGATCGGTCGCCGTGCCGTGCCCGACCGCCTGTTTTGGCCCGCTTTAGCCTGGCCCGATTTAGCCGCGTTTCAGATTCGTCCCAGCCTCGCCTCAAGCTTCTCCAAAGCAAAAAAAAAGAACGGAGCGCATCGCATGAAACCCTTCCTTCCGGTTTGTCGTCGTGCTGCCGTGCTCGGGGCGGCATTCGTGCTGTCGTTCGTGCCGTTACTGTTACTGACTGGTTGCAATTCATCGGTCGATTCGATGGCCGCGGACAATGCCTTGCTCCTGAACGCGCCGTCGCCGCAATGGCAGGACCAGATCATCTATTTCGTGCTGACCGACCGCTTCAACGACGGTGACACGAGCAACGACAATCAGGGCGCCGGCGAATTCGACCCGACCATGGAATCGAAATACAGTGGCGGTGATATTCGCGGCATCCAGCAGAAAATCGCCTATATCCAGGGCCTGGGCGCCACCGCCGTATGGTTGACGCCGCCGGTCGCGAACCAGTGGTGGGACCCGCTCGTCAATTACGGCGGCTACCACGGCTACTGGGCCGCGGACTTCACGCAGGTGGACCGCCATATGGGTTCGGTCGGTGACTATCAGCAACTCTCGAGTGCCTTGCATAAAGCGGGCATGTATCTGATTCAGGACATCGTGGTCAATCACACCGGCGATTTCTTCGCATACCAGGGCGGCTGGAATGCGAACAATCCCGCGCAATTCTGGATCCGCAACGCCGGTTCGGTGCCGGTTACCGCGCCCACCCAGGCGCCGTTCAACGAGGACGATCCAACCGATCCCGCGCAGCAGGCCGCGGCGATCTATCACTGGACGCCGGACATCAGCAACTTCCAGGATCAGAATCAGTTGTTCAACTACCAGCTATTCGGCCTCGACGATCTGAACACCGGGAATCCGGTGGTACGTACGGCATTGCGTAGCAGTTACGGCTACTGGATCAAGACCGTCGGTGTCGACGCGTTTCGCATCGATACCGCGTTTTACGTACCGCAAACCTTTTTCAGCGACTTCATGAACTCGACCGAGACGGCCGCGCCCGGCATCTTCCAGGTCGCCCAATCCACCGGCCGCACGGCATTTCATGCGTTCGGCGAAGGACAAGGCCAGGACGCCGCCTACGACGACACGATTTCGAAGAAGATCCAGACGTACATGAGCGACGCCAACGGCAACGACATCCTGCCGGCCATGCTCAACTACACGCTTTACTACACCCTGGTCGACGTGCTGGAGAACGGGCATCCCGCAGCCGAACTGAGCTACCGCATCCGCGACATGATGCAGGTGTTCAAGCGGCCGTATCTGATGCCGACTTTTCTCGACAATCACGACGTCAACCGCTTTCTCTCCGCCGGCTCGCTGGCGGGTCTGCAACAGGGTCTCGTTCTCCTGATGACGCTGCCGGGCATTCCAGTGATCTATTACGGCACCGGGCAACAGTTCTCCGTGCAGCGCGCTTCCATGTTCGCCGCGGGTTACGCGTCGGGCGGCAAGGATCACTTCGACACCAGTGCGCCGATGTACCGGTTCATTGCGCAACTCAGCGCGCTGCGCAAGCAGTACAAAGTGTTCTCGCGTGGCACGCCGGCCATTCTTCAGGACAACGGGAATTCACCAGGCATTCTTGCGTACAGCATGTCCTATGCTGGTTCAACGGCCATTGTTGTAATCAACACATCGGATACGGACACGCAGACGGCGCATTTTGCGCCGGGCCTGCCCGCGGGGAGCGTGTTGACCAGCCAGATCGCCGTCGGTGCGACGGCCCCGAATCTGTTCGTGGCCGCCGACGGCACCGTCACACAGTCCTTGCTTCCTCGTTCCGCGTATGTCTGGCTCGCTGCCGCCGGCAGCTAGCGGCAAGGTAGTCTGATCCAACGCGTTAGCACCACAGTGGCCTCGTTACCGCGGCACCACCAGCACAGGCTGCGCGTAAGTGACGACAGGCGCGGGCAGCACGACCGTCGAGTACGCGGTCACGGGTTTCGGGGGCAGCGGTACGGGCGTGCCGGGCGCGACAGGAACAACAACGGGAACGGGTGCAGGAACCGGCGGGGGCGCCACCACATAGACCGGATTGACCGGCGCGTAGTAATAAACGGGGCGGGGCGGCGGCGCGTAGACGACGGCAGCGGGCATATAGACGACCACTCGGGCGAACGCCGTCGACGAACAGGCGAGACCGAGGGCGGTGAAAGTAGAGGCGCAGACGAGACGAATACTCACTTGATACTCCTGAGACGTTTTGAACGGCGCGGCGCGTTCTCCGGTGAAGAAGCTCGGGCGGATGGTTCGGATTGCTTGATAACTTTGCCGAACCGTCGGGGCGCTTGTGGCGCTAGTGGCGTTTGGGTGCTTGCAGCGCCGGCAGACGAAAGATACGCAAACCGCGTTCGAAACGGCAGCGCGAACTTATTTCATTTGATGTCGCGTGAAAGCGAGCCGGGGAATAAACCTGCGGGTGTATGAAGCACATGCTGGGTTGTTGCGACAGCGCGCGTGCCTGTCATGCGGACGCCACGAAAAACATGACACATGGCGACATGATTCCGACATTGCCATCCGGCGGCGTTTCCTCAAGAATTCGGCCTGTCATCGAACGGATCGCGGCGGTTTGCAGGCGACGCACGATGGCTTGATCCAAGGAGTCAGTCATGAAAAAGTTGATCGCCGTTGTGCTGCTGTGCTGTGCATCCGCCGTCACGTTCGCCCAAACAGCTGCACCGCAGGGCGCCAATCCTCAACGCATGGAACGCATGGAACGCATGGCGCAGCAGTTGCAATCGCGCTTTGCAAATGCCAACACCACGCACGACGGCAAGCTCACCAAGGAACAGGCGGCAGCCGGCATGCCGATGGTCGCGAAGCATTTCGATGAAATCGACACGCAGAAAGCGGGCTACATCACGCTGCCGCAGATCGCGGCATTCATGCAGGAACGCGGGGCAGCGCACTGAGCCGCGCGGGCATCGGCGGGATCGTAGGATTTTTGACGCTTCAATGCGCGATGAAACCTGCCCCGTCCTGCCGCCTGACCTTCGCCTGCGCGCTGATTGTGTCGATGAGCGTGGCGCTGTCAGGTTGCGTGACAGTCGGGCCCGACTTCAAACAGCCGGACGTGACGCTGGAAAACCAGTGGCTCGAGAGCTTGCCTGAACAGGCACAGATCGCGCCCGCCGCAGAGGCGGCCTGGTGGACCGCGTTCAACGATCCGGTGTTGAGCGCGCTGGAACAGCGCGCGTATGAGCGCAACCTGTCGCTGCAAGTGGCGGGTCTGCACATTTTCAAGGCGCGCGCGCAACTCGCGACCAGTGCGGAGAATCTGCTGCCGCAATCGGGCAGCGTCTCAGCCGGCGCGGACCATATCAATACGAGCGGCGTCGGTCCCATTCCGCCGGCGCATCTGTGGGCCGAGCATCTGCGGGCGAACGTCGGCTGGGAAATCGACTTCTGGGGCAAGTACCGCCGGCAGATCGAGTCGGACCGCGCACAACTGCGTGTGTCGGAAGCCGCCTATGACAACTCGCTCGTGTCGCTGTTCGCCGATGTCGCCAATGCGTACATAGATCTGCGCGCGCTCGAGCAGCGTATCGTCGTAGCGCAGCAGAATCTGAAGGCGGTGCAGCAGAGTCTCACGCTGACCCAGGCGCGCTACAAACGCGGCGCGTCGACCCAGCTCGATGTCGAACAGGCCGCCACGCTGGTGGCCGAAACCGAGGCGGCGATTCCGCCGCTCATCAAGGCACGCGCGCAAGACCGCGACACGCTCGCGGTGCTGCTCGCCGATCCACCCGACGCCGTCGATGCGCAGCTCAAAGGCAGCACGGCGATTCCCGTGCCGCCGACGCAGATCGATGTCGGGATTCCCGCCGATCTGTTGCGCCGCCGTCCCGATGTGCGCCAGGCCGCGCTCAATGCCGCGGCGCAATCGGCGCTGATCGGCGCGGCCAAGGCGAAGCTGTACCCGTCGCTATCGTTGACGGGACTGTTCGGGCTTTCGTCGGGTGAACAGCATGGTATCGGACTGACGCAATGGGGCAGCAAGACGATCGGCCTCTTTTCGGTGGGGGTTACGGTGCCGATCTTCAATCGCGGCCAGTTAAAAAACGCCGTGCGGATTCAGGACGCCGCTTTCGAGGAAGCCGTGCTCGACTATCAGAATACGGTCCTGCAAGCGCAGAGAGAAGTGGAGGACGCCATTGCCGCGCTGCGCACCTCGCTCGATGCGCTGGCGGCGTCGTCGCGTGCGTCCGATGCGTCGCAACGTGCTTTGAAGCTCGCCAATATCCAGTATCGCGCCGGGTCGGTCACGTACGACACGGTGATCGATGCGTCGCGTTCGGTGTTGCGCGACGGCGACTCGCTCGCGCAGAACCAGGGGATCGCCGCGCTCGCGGCGGTGTCGCTGTATCGCGCATTGGGTGGCGGATGGGAAGTGGCGCAGGAGCAGCAGGTGGTGAGCGAACAGATTGCCGAACAGATGGCGCAGCGCACGGACTGGGGGCGGTTGCTAAATCCGCCCGCGAATTCCGCGCTGGCGCGCACCAGTGGAGACCGGCTCGAGAATGAGAAATGACAACCTGAGGAACAGGGACGGGGCGCGGCGTAGCGCGGCAAACAGGCACGCTGGAGTGGGGCTTTGCATCGTGCTGGCGGTGGCGTTAGCGTTAGCGTTGGCCGCGTGCCGCGACGGCAACACCTCCTCAGCGCAATCGGCGCAATCCGCGCCTTTGCCGCAAGTGAGCGTGACGCGGCCTATGCCGCGCGAAGTGCGCGAGCAGCTCGATCTGAGCGGCACCGTCGCACCCTCGGCGACGGTCACGCTCGTCGCGCGCGTGCAAGGCGTGCTGAAGGAAATCGGCTTTACCGATGGTGCTTACGTCAAGCAAGGACAGGTGCTGTTTCGCATCGAGCCGGATACGTATCGCGCGCAACTGACCTACGACCAGGCCGCGCTCGAGAACGCCGACCAGGAACTGGTCCGGCAAAAGCAGCTCACGTCCGATAACGCTACCTCCGAATCGACGCTGCAAAAAGCGCAGACCACACGCGACCAGGCGCTCGCCAAACGCGACATGTCGCGTATCAATCTCGCTTACACGGAAATACGCGCGCCGTTTGCCGGCCGCGTCGGCGCGCGCGCATTCGACGTCGGCAATCTGGTGGGCGCCTCCGACTCCACGAAGCTCGCCACGCTGGATCGCATCCAGCCGGTGTACGTGAATTTCACGCTCAATGAGCGCGACGCGAACCGCATCGGAATTTTTACGCAGCCGCCGCGCACGGTGCGCGTCAATGTGCTCGGCTCGCCCGCCGGCCAGGGGCAGGGTGAGGGCGCCGCGCTCGAATTCGTCGACACACGGGTCGATCCGGACAGCGGGGCGGTCAAGCTGCGCGCCGATATTGCCAACCAGGACGCACACCTGATTCCGGGCATGTCGGTCGAGGTGCATATTCCTGCCGGCGCGCCGCACAACGTGCTGCTGGTGCCGGACACTGCGTTACTGCGCGAGCAGGCGGGCGCGTCGGTACTGGTGGTGAACAGCGCGGGCGTGATCGAGAAACGCGCGGTGGTCACGGGTGGTCTGTACGGTTCGCAGCGGGCCGTCACCTCGGGTCTCGATGCAAACGACCAGGTCGTGACCGGCGGCGCGCTGGCCGTCGCGCCCGGCGCCAAAGTGCAGGTGGTCGCCGCTGCGGCGCTGGGCCAGTCATGATCCGCTTCTTCGTCGAGCGTCCGGTCCTTGCCAATGTGATCGCGTTGATCGTGATGCTGCTCGGCGCCGCGCTGATCAACTTGCCGATCGCGCAGTATCCGCCGATTACGCCGCCGACCGTGCAGGTTGTCGCCCGCTTTCCGGGCGCGAGCGCGGCGACCGTGATCGACCGCGTGGCGCTGCCGATCGAAACGCAGGTCAATGGTGTGGAAAACGCGCTGTACATGCAATCGACCAGCACGAACGACGGCACCTACACGCTCACGGTCACCTTCGCCGTCGGCACGGACGTCGATAAAGCGCAGGTGCTGGTGCAAAACCGCGTTTCGGCCGCCACCGCGCAATTGCCGCAAGCGGTGCAGCAGCAGGGCGTGACCGTGCGCAAGCGCTCCACGGCAATCCTGCAGTTGTACACGCTGCAGTCGCCAGACCCGAAATACGACACGCTGTTTCTGAGCAATTACGCGGTGATTTATCTGCGCGATACGCTGGCGCGTTTGCCGGGTGTCGGTGACGTTACCGTGTTCGGCACGGGGCAGTACAGCATGCGCGTGTGGCTCGATCCACAGAAGCTGAGCGAGCGCAATCTGACCGCCGCCGATGTGATGCAGGCGATCCAGAGTCAAAGCAAGGACGTGAGCGCGGGCCAGCTCGGCTCCGAGCCGAACGCCGGCGGCCAGGCATTCCAGCTCACGGTGAACATGCAGGGCGTGCTCTCCGATCCGCACGAGTTCGACGACATCATCATCAAGGCCGATTCAAACAATGGTGGCCACTTCGTTCGAATTCGCGATGTGGGTCACACCGAACTGGGTTCGTCGAGTTACGGGCAATTCTTCAATATCGACGGCAAACCCGCTGCGGGTATCGCTATCTATCAACTCCCCGAGGCCAACGCGCTGGAAGTGGGCAACGCCGTGAAGGCGACCATGGCGCGTCTCGCGAAAGACATGCCGAAGGGCGTCAGCTATCAATTGCCGTTCGATACGACGATCTTCGTACGGCAGTCGGTGATCGACGTGTACAAGACGCTGTTCGAAGCCGGGTTGCTGGTGCTCGCGGTGATCCTGCTGTTTCTGCAGAACTGGCGCGCGATGCTCGTGCCCGCCACGACGATTCCGGTGACGATCATCGGCACGTTCGGCGCAATTTACCTGCTCGGCTTCTCGATCAATCTGTTGACGCTGTTCGCGATCGTGCTGGCAATCGGCATCGTGGTGGACGATGCCATCGTGGTGGTCGAAGGAATTACGCAGCATATCGAGCGGGGCAAGACGCCGAAGCAGGCCGCCGTCGACGCGATGCACGAGTTGCTCGGGCCGATTGTCGGCATCACGCTGGTGCTGATCTCGGTGTTCCTGCCGTCGGCGTTTCTCGGCGGCGTGACCGGCCAGATGTACCGGCAGTTCGCGCTGGTTGTGGTCGCCACGACGATCATCAGCGCGATCAATGCGGTGACGCTGAAGCCGGTGCAGAGCGCACGCTGGCTGCGTCACGCGCGGCCCGGCAAGCCGAACATCGTGTATCGCGTGTTCGACAAGGGATACGCCAGCGCCGAAAAGGTCTATGTACGCATTGTTTCGTGGTTCGTGCAGCGCTGCGGGCTGGCGCTCGTCATCGCGCTGGTACTCGGCGCAGCGTCCGCGTTTCTGCTGACACGCGTGCCGACCAGTTTCATTCCGCTCGAAGATCAGGGCTATATGCTGATCGCCGCGCAACTGGCGGATGCCGCTTCGCTCGAACGCACCCGTGAGGCGAGCGCGCAGATAGAAAAACGTATCGGCGCGATTCCCGGTGTGAGCCACGTGGTGTCGATCGGCGGCATCTCGCCGCTCGATAACAACGCATCGCTACCGAATTCCGCGCTGATCTACGTCACGCTCGACGACTGGAGCAAGCGTGGCAAAGGCGAGGACCTGCGCTCGCTCTATTTGCGCATGAATAGCGAACTTGCGAAACTGCCCGATGTACGCTCCGTAGTGATCGTGCCGCCGCCGATTCAGGGCCTCGGCAATAGCGGCGGTGTGCAGATGCAGGTCATGCTCACGGACGGCTCTCAAAACTATCAGCGCTTGCAGGACGCTACCGACGCGCTGATCGCCAACGTCTCGAAGCGGCCCGAACTGCAGCGCGTGTTCAGCCCGTTTCGCGCGGCGGTGCCGACCGTCGAACTCACGCTCGATCGCGCCAAGGCCGAGTCGCTGCAGGTACCGGTCGGCAATGTGTTCGACCTGCTGGAGGATTACGTCGGCTCGAGCTATGTGAACCAGTTCACGACGTTCAACCATACGTTCCCTGTATTCGTGCAGGCCGACGGCGCGTTTCGCCGCGAAACCGACGACATTCGCCGCCTGCAGATTCGCAGTAACAGCGGCCATATGGTGGAGTTGGGCACCTTTATCGACGCGCATGCGAGCGTGGGCCCCGCGGTGGCGACGCTGTACAACCTGGCGCCGGCCGCGGCCATCAACGGCAATCCGGCGAACGGCTATAGCACCGGTCAGGCGATCGCCGCGTTCGAGCAGGAAGCGGCGCGCGTGCTGCCCGCCGGTATAGGCTACGAATGGACTGCGATGTCGTATCAGGAGAAACTGGTCGGCAATTCGGCCTATTGGGTGTTTGCCGTGGGCGTATTACTGGTGTTCTGCGTGCTGGCGGCCCAGTACGAAAGCTGGTTGTTGCCGGTGGCGGTGGTGCTCGCCGTGCCGATCGCGTTGCTCGGTACGGCCGGCACGCTTGCCGCGCTCGGCGCGGCCAACAATCTGTACACGCAGATCGGCCTCGTGCTGCTGATCGCGCTCTCCGCGAAGAATGCGATTCTGATCGTCGAATTCGCGCGGCATTTGCGCGCGCAGGGCGTGAGCATCGCCGAGGCCGCGGTGGAAGCGGCGCGTTTGCGGTTCCGGCCGATCATGATGACCTCGTTCGCGTTCATTCTCGGCGTGGTGCCGCTCGTGATCGCCACCGGCGCAAGTGCGAGCGCGCGCCGGTCGCTTGGGATTGCGGTATTTTCTGGGATGCTTGCTTCAACGTGTATCGCCGTGCTGTTCATTCCGTCGATCTACGTGCTGTTGCAGCGCCAGGCCGAACGGCACGCGGCGCGGCATGCATCGCCCGACGCTTAAACCGAGGAGCTTTCGTATGGATCGCCCCGCCAAAATCATTGTGCTCGACGACGAAGCCGAGCTGCGCAACATGCTGCAGCGTTTCCTGCGCGGCCACGGTTTCGAGGTGCGGATCGCGGAAGACGGCAAGCGGCTCGACCGCTATCTGGAGCGCGAGCCGTTCGATCTGCTGGTGCTCGATCTGATGATCGGTGAAGAAGACGGCCTCGAAATCTGCGCCCGTTTGCGCGCGCAAGGGCAGACGTTGCCGATTCTGATGCTGACCGCCAAGGGCGATCCGCTCGACCGGGTGGTCGGCCTCGAAACCGGCGCCGACGATTATCTCGCCAAACCGTTCCTGCCGCGTGAACTGGTGGCGCGGATCAACGCGCTGCTGCGCCGCCAGAAGATCGCCTCGGGCGATGTCACCGTGACCTCGCAGAGCGTGCGCTTCGGCGATTTCAGTCTCGACGTCGGCAAGCAGCAGTTGTCACGTACGGGAGAGTTGCTGGAGCTTCATTCGGCGCAGATGATGCTGCTGGTCGCGCTGGCTTCGTCGCCGAACCGGCCCGTGAGCCGCGACAATCTGCTGGCGCGCGCCCGTGGGCGCGAGCACGATGCGCTTGATCGCAGCATCGATGTGCAGGTGTTGCGGCTCCGGCAGATCATCGAGGACGACCCGTCCAAGCCGCGCTTCATCAAGACTGTGTGGGGCGTCGGCTACATGCTGGTCGCGGACGTCGACTCATGACGCGCGCCTGGCTGCCGAGGTTGCTCCCGAAAACGCTATTGGCACGCAATATCGTCCTGCTGATCGTGCTGGTGATGCTGAGCCAGATCTGCGCGCTCGTCGTGTTGATGCATTACGTGCAGCGCCCTCGCGTCGAACGCGCGGCTACCGTGTTTGCGACCTACGTGAAGACGATGGATCAGTTGCTCGCCGCCACGCCGCCTGCCGCGCGCGCTGAATTGACCGCACGTCTCGACGCACGCACCGCGCTACCCACCGAGGCCACCATCGAACCCACGCCCAGTTTGATGCGCGCCTATCGCACGTATCAGCGCAGCGTGTTTCTCGACAGCCTGCGCGCGCATTTGCCTGTCGACATGCCCGCGCTGTGGCAGTCCGAAGGCGGTCAACGGTTGTGGATTCGTATGCATGCGCCGGCCGATGCGCCGCACACGCCGTACTGGATCGCGCTGCCGATTCCGGAGGACGCGCAAGGCGCCGAACTCGACGCCGCGATCCTGCTGTCGCTTGGTTTGGGCGCACTGGCGGCGCTGACCGGCTATGTGATTCAGCGTCACCTCAACAAGCCGCTTCAGCAGCTGACGGGGGCGGCGCGCCGCGTGAGCGCCGGCGAAACGCCCGCGCCGCTGCCGACCGATGGCCCCCTCGAGATCGCCACCGTCAGTAGTGCGTTCAATCAGATGACCCACGCATTGCAGCAGGCCGAGGCGACGCGCGCGCTGATGCTGGCGGGCATTTCACACGACATCCGCACGCCGCTCACCAAGCTGCGGCTCTCGATGGCCATGGCGATGCCGGATGGCAGCGACAGCAGTTTTGTGGTCGCGGCGGAGTCGTATCTGGACCAGATCGAGACGATCTTGCAGCAGTTCATGGATTACGCGGGCAGCGGCGAGCGCGAACCGGCCGAGCCCGGTGATCTCAATGCGCTGATCGAACGGCTCGCCGGCGATTTCGCCGGGCTCGGTCACGAGTTTGCGTTGTCGCTGGCGGTGTTACCCGCGATTCCGAATCGGCCGATCAGCATGATGCGGCTCCTGATGAACCTCATGCAGAACGCGATCGTCTACGGCGGCAGCGGGCTCGCCGTGCGGAGCTGGGCGACCGGCGAAGCCGTGTATGTCGCGGTCGGCGATCGCGGCAAAGGGCTCACGGCGGAGGAGCTGGAACAGCTGAAAGCGCCGTTTCAGCGTGGCCGCAATGCTCGCACGCATAGCGGCGGTACCGGGCTGGGGCTGGCGATTGTCGAGCGGATTGCGCGGCTGCACGGCGGCAGCCTGCAGTTTCATACGCGCGAGGGCGGCGGGCTGGAGGTGTGGGTGGTGTTGCCGCTCACTCCTTATCCAGCCACGCATCCAGCCCCACCCGGAACGCCACACCCGCGATAACCGGCACGGTCATCATGAGAATGATGCCGAAGTTGGGAATCTCGTCGCCGTAAGTGATCGGACCGTAGAGCACGACCGTCGAAACGATCGCGAAGACCACGACGCCGACCAGAACCATCAGAAGATTGCGCCACACAATGGACAGATCCTTGCGCTTCGCCTTGTCAGGCTGGGTGCTGGTAGCAGGGACTTCGTCGTGATGGGCGGGCATGATGGTTCTCGTGGCTAGGTGAAGTGCCGCGCAAGACGCGGCTGCATATGCAACGTCTGAAAGCTATGAAAAAGCGCAATGACAAAGCACAACACAGTGCGGCGATGAATCGAACGCTGACCGGTGTGCGATCGCATCATACCAGGGGGCGTCCGTGCCGCACACATCACGCCGCGCCGGCCAGTAATCCCGCGGCGACGATCACCAGCACGAGGGCGGCAATCGCGCTGAACCGGTAGTCGCGCTGATGCAGGAACATCCCTAACATCAATATAAGCCGCATTACCGGCAGCAGGATAAAAAGCGCAATGCCAATGGTCACAATATGTATGCCGGCCGGCATTGAAAGCAGTCCGGGGGGAGTTCGCATGCCGGGCAACGCGCTTGCAAGGGGGCTTCCGGGGGTACCTAGAAGGCTAATTGCAAGGCCGGCCGCGATCGTGCCCGTCGCCACCCATGTGCCGTAATGCAGGAGCTTCGCAAGCCAGTGTTCGAGCCGCCATCCGGCCGACGCGACGCGGTTCATGCCGACGCTCCGGAAAGCCGGACGCCGAAGGCTTGGAGCAGCATTTGCACGGCGAGCACCGCGAGCACCACGACAAAGAGCACGCGCAATTTGTCGCCCGAAACCCGCGTGAGGATGCGCGCGCCGAGCACGGCGCCCACCACCGAGCCCAATGCCACCGGGCCGGCAATTGCCGCCATGATTTCACCGCGCAGGAAGTAAGCGCCGGCGCTGGCCGCCGCCGTCACGCCGATCATGAAATTCGACGTTGCAGACGAAACCTTGATCGGCAGGCGCAACGCCGTATCCATGGCCGGAATCTTGAGGACGCCGCTGCCGATGCCGAGCAAGGCCGAAATCAAGCCCGCTCCGTACATCAGGGACAAACCCAGCGGCACGCGTTGCACGCGATAGTCGACATCGCGTCCAAGCGCGCGATCCGGATAGCTTGAATCCAGACGCAACACAGCGCCCCACGAATGTGCGCCCGGCGCGCTCGCGCCAAGGCCGGCGACCGGGTCGGCACGCCGTGCGAGCATTTGCTGGGCGGAGAGCAGCAGGATGACGGCAAAAACGAAAAAACAGCACGGGCACCGGAATGAGCCCGCTCAGCAGCACGCCGGACAACGCGCCCAGCGTGGTGGCGGTTTCAAGCACCACGGCGAGACGAACATTGGTCAAGCGGCCGCGCAGGAAGGGCGCGGCGCTCCCGCACGAACAGGCGATTACCGAAACGATGCTGGCGCCAATTGCGACGTGAATATCGAGGTGACCGAACGTGGTCAGAATGGGCACGATAAAAATGCCGCTTGCCATGCCGAGCATGCCGCCCAGCGCGCTTGCCCCGAACGACACCGCGAAGAGCCACAGCGTGTAGCTCAGATCTATCGCTGCCTGCGCGCCGGTCATGGACGGTTCGGCTTGCGCCGGGCGAGACGGGTGACGAACTGGATCTGATCGCCGCGGTAGTACAACTTTTCATAGTCGACCGGACGGTTGTCGTCGCAATACGAGGTTCGCTCGATCAGGAAAATCGGGCTGCCCGTGTCGACTTCGAGGGCCTGCGCAACGGCTTCGCTCGCGGCGATCGCTTCGAGCCGGTATTCGGCCTCGATCAGCGGAATGCCGTACTTCTCCTCGAGCAGCGTAAAGATCGGCTCCGCCTCCAGATCGTTTTCGATGATCTTTTCGCCGATGTCTTTCGGCAGCCAGGTTTCGTCGAAGGAAAGCGGTGTGCCGTCGGCAATGCGCACGCGCTGAATGTGGACGACGGGCGTGCCCGGTTCGAGCGCCAGCTTGGCGGCAACGGCCTCGCTGGCATTTTCGATTTGCCGCGCCAGCAGCCGGGCGGTTGGATGGCGGCCGTGCGCGCGCATATCCTCGACAAAGCCGCTCAGTTCGGTGAGCGGCTGCGTGAGGCGCGGCTGGGTGACGAAGGTGCCTTTGCCGCGACGGATTTCGATCAGGCCGCGCGTGATCAGGTTCTGCACCGTTTTTTGCAGCGTGGTGCGGCTGATGTTGAAGCTGGCCAGCAGGCTCGCTTCATTGGGCAACTGCGTGCCTGGCGGATACGTGCCGTCCGCGATCCGCCCGGCGAGGACCGCTTCGACTTGTGCGTAGAGCGGGAGTTGGCTGTTTCGTTCGGCGTTCATGCGAGACATCATGACGTCATGATGTCGCGGTGTCAAGGCGCGATTTTGGGGCGGATTTTGGGGCCGGCGTCAGTGCACGAAGGTTACGGTGACAGCAGTGTCGTAGCCGATTTGAACGTGATCGTGACGCGCGAGCGAGCCCACGACCTTCACCAGCGCAGGGTCGGTCACCTTGATCGTGTGAGCGGTACCGGATGCGTCGGCAATGGTCAGGACATGCTTCTGACGATTGATCGCGGTGACTTCCACCACGCCGTTATAGGTCCGCACAGCCTGGAAACCGTCTTGTCCGGCATCGGCTGCAGACTTGGTTACTTTGACCGAGCGCGCCAAGCGCGTGAGGGGGGTACCCTTCGTGCGAGTCAGGCCGGTGACGTACGGCTCCTGATAGCCGATTGCGATCTTGTCGCCGACGCGAACGCGATCCAGCACGTCGGCATGTTCTTTCGCGTTGAGGCTGAGCTCCTGCCCACCGCTGCCCGTCACAACGATGATTGCATTCTGCATGTCGATGAAACTCCAGGCGGATTCGCGAACGATTCGGTGTCGGCCCTCAGACCGCTGCGGTATTGGTCGCTGTTGCAGGCGACAATCCTGAACGCCTCAAAAGTGAAGCTGCGTTGGCGGCACTTTGCGGCACAAGTCCATTGCAGGCGTCGTCCGGCAAGACGGTCCGACATCGTTTGAACAGGGGCGGTGACCGCTCTGCGAACAACGCCCTGTGGACTATCGCCATGGTTCGGATGCGCAGCGATCCGCGCACCCGCGCCTATGTCGAACGCCGCACGAAGGAAGGCATGTCCAACAAGGAAATCCACCGTTGCCTGAAGCGCTATATCGTCCGGGAGTAGTACCCGCTCATTCTGGCCGATCTGGCCGATTCGGCGGCCTCTGCTTGACATAGGAGCGTGAACGCGGTCGTGGAGCGCTTCTTTAGAAGCCTGAAAAGTGAATGGCTGAACCCAAAGGGGTACCTCGATCACGCAGAAGCCGAACGCGACATCAAGGCCTATATCGACGATTTTTATAACTGCCGGCGGATCCATTCGGCAACGAACGGAGTGCCGCCGGTGCGGCACGAGACTTCATTTTTTTAACAACTTCCTTTGTCGGTGTCCAAATTTACTTGACCACTACACACCTACTTTTCTTTGCCTGCCACAAAAAAAAGTAGGTGCCCCCCGCACAGGGGGAACGCTAATAGACCACTAACAAAGCAAGGAGAGGCCAACGTCGCAGGCGCACAGACAACAAGCGCCGCACAGGCAAAAAAAGAACGACTAATTCGACAGCGACAAATAAGGCGAACTCACCGGCGTAGGCGGAAACGGCTGCAACCCCGTCTGCTTACTAAAGCTATACCGCACATAAACAGCCGCGAGCCACTCGCGATACTCGTAAGCATTGCCGAGCGACGCAGTCGCCCCAAACGCCAACTGCGGCGCAAGTTGATATTCCCCCACCGCGCTAAGCGAATAAGAAACCCCAGTCTTACTCTGCCCAGGATAAACCGCACCACTATCCAAACCCGAACCAAGGGTCTTGGCTTCCGCCGCCGCATCGCTCTGGCGACTTGAACCATCATTGAGCGGGAAGTAATTCGACGCATCCTGCCGGTAATGCTGCACGCCGATCGACCCCTTCAAATCATAGGTAAACGCGCCATTACGCCCAGTCCACTCCACCGGCAAATTCAGAATCATGTACTGCTGTGGACTGAAGTACCCGCCCTGACCATAGGTGAAGTAGGACAGGTTGTTGTTATAGGTCATCAGCGTCGTGTTCACACCGATAGTCAGCGTCTGATCGGCATCCTTCACCACGCGCGTGTAGACGCCGCCGCCGCCTTTGTATGCGTTATTGCTTGCGACGTGATTGCCCATGTAGTGCTGGTACGCGGCATTCGCATACAGGCCGCTGGTGCCGTCGTCCCATGCAATGCTGGCGAGCCCGCCGTTGGAAGTCACGCCGCCCCATTCGAGGCCGGAACCCGAATCGCGCGCGCCAGCATAAGACAACAGGCTGTCAGTCACCGCGCGGCGCGCAATGGCCAGTGAATACGACACCTTGTCGGTAATGCCACCGTTATATTGCAGGCCGCCCACGACGGTCTTCTCGGGGAAACCGAGCGGCGTCACGCCGACATCGCCGCTAAAGCTGCGCCCTGCGTAGCCAAGCGACAGCCCCACGCCGCTGGCGGTCTGGCTGCCATAGATGTTGTTGCCGGCAACCGCCGCCGCCGCGGACGTGCTATTGGATAACCCCGCGCCAAATCGCGCGAGCGTCGATAAATTGCCCGCGGCCGTGCCGGCATCCAGCGTCACCGGCGTCGCCGTCACGACAATGTGGCCATTGCCGGCCTTGATACGCCCCTGAATCGGCGCTTCGATATCCGTCAGCGTCGAGAGGCCGTCTTCTCCTGTGCGATTGCGGAACACGATCCCGCCCGACACGGTGCTCGACTGCTCGCGATTGACCTGCGCCAGTTCCTCAGCAACACCGAGCGTCTGCGTGTTGGCGACGTTCGGTTGCGCGTAGTTGCCGCCGTTACCGTTCGCGCCGGGTTGTTGCGGGTAATACGGCTGCGCATAACCAGTCGGCGGCTGCGGAATGTACGGCTGCTGTTGTTGCGCGTAATAACCGGAGCCCTGGTTCGGATACGGCTGATAAGGCTGCTGACCGTAAGCCTGCTGCGGCGGAATCGGTTGGTAAGGCTGCTGCGCGTAACCCTGTTGTTGTTGCGGATACGGTTGATAAGGCTGCTGGCCGTAGTAGGGCTGCTGCTGCGGATAGCCTTGCTGCTGCCAATAAGGCGCCTGCCCATACGGCGCCTGCGCATAGGCTTGTGCGTTACGGTTGCTCTTCGAAGCACTCGTCTTCTTGCTGGTCGAGTGTTTCGTGCTGGTGGACGAGCCCGTGTAACGCGGCTGCTGCATGGAACCGGCATTGGCTTGCGCTTCACGTGCCGCAGGCGACATCGGCCATGGCGTGGGTGCATAGCCGTCCGGCACCGGCTGCTGAGCGTATCCACCTTGTTGAGGATATGCACCCTGCTGCGGATACCCCGGGTTGTACTGCTGTTGCGGCAACTGCTGCACGGGCGGCATCTGCGCCTGTCCCTGACCCGGATACGGCTGCAACGGCGCGCCCGACTGGCTCGATCCGTTGGTCTCCTGGCCGTAGCCACCCGTATTGGCACCGGGACGCGGCGCGTTATAGGGAACGGCGGTAGGCGCGGCGTTCGGCACGGCGGTAGGCACATACGGCTGCGCGGGCGCCGAATAAGGCGCGACATACGGCGCGACATACGGCGCGACATACGGCGCGGGCTGCGAGGGCGGCGGATAGTTCGGCACGGTCTGTGACGGCAAGGAGGACTGCGAGTACGGAAGCGAAGCACGCGCGGCATTGGAGCCACCGCCGGCAAACGCGGCGTTATCGGCATCGGTCGGCGAGATCGTGGCGGTTTTACCTTCGAAGGGATTGGTGCCCGGCAGCGGCGTCGCGCCGATCCGGCGCATCGCGGCTTCCCAGCCACGCGGCACGTTGCTCTGCGCATTGGCGCGTGGCGCGTTGGCCATCAGTGGCGTATTGGCCGCGACGAGCGAGCGCTGCAAATAAGTCGACGCGAGCGACAGCTTGCCTTCGGCGCGATACATGCGGCCGACCGTCGCCAGCACGCCCGGATCGCCAGGCGCTGCCGCGAGCGCCTGCTTGGCGAGCGATTCGGCGTAGCTGAACTGTTTCGCACCGCTCGCCGCGGAGATGGCCGACTGCAGCAGGTTCAGGTCGTCGGGCTTGCGCTGCAGCGCGACGCGGTAACTAGCAAGCGCATTGCGGTCGTCGCCGGCGCTCGAGTAGAGGCGCCCGAGGGCGGCCTGCAGGTCGGGGTTGTCGGGCATCGCCGCAAGCCACGGCGCGATCACGTCGTAGGCGCTGGCAAGCTCGCCGCGCTGACGCACCAAGTCGCATTGCTTGATGACGATCCCCAGATTCAGATTGCCGAAATCCGTGCGCTGCTGCGGCGTCAGTTGCATCGACGCGAGCCGCCGCATCACCATGCCGAGCTCGGCCTCCTGCCGGGTGGCGGACAGAATGCCCGCGTATTGCAGCAGCAAATCGGTGTTGCCGGGCGCCGCGTTCATCGCACTGCGCACGAGGCTCAACGCGCGGGTTGGGTCGCCCGCCTGCTGATATGCGGCGGCAATCACACCAATTAGTTCGGGGCTGTTGCCCGCGACCGGCTCGGCTGCCTGCAACGTCGCCAGTGCCTGTTGCGACTGGCCGTTGCGCGCCATCCGCGTGGCGAGGTCGGCCTGCTGACGCACCCACAAGCGATGCTGCAAGGTCGTCATCGCGTCGGTGCGTTGGGCGGGGGGAATCCGTTCGAGTTGCGCGAGACCGGCTGCCCAGTCCTGCGTTTCCGCCGACAGCAACGCGCTCGCATAGAGCGCGTCGGTCATGTCGGGATGCGCGGCGAGCAAGCCGTCCATCATGCTGCGGGCATTCGCAACCGCCCCCTGGCGCACGTAAATGCGCGCGAGGTCGAGGCGCAGCCAGGGATCGTCGGGGTCGTTCAGCAACGCGTCTTCGAACAGGCTGCGCGCGCTGCCGAGATCGCCGCGCGCTTCGGCCGCGCGCGCCTGCGCGGCCTGCGCTTCGCCGCGCAGACGGTTGATGCCGCCGGCCTTCGATTGCTGTTCGCTGTTCAGCTGATTGGCGAATTGCAGCGCTTCGTCGCCACGGCCTTGCGCGGCAAGCGCGCCGACGAGGCCGCGAATCGCATCGGGATTGTCGGCCTGGCGGCGCAGGGCCATCCGGTAGGCCTGCTCCGCGCCGACAGGGTCGCCGTTCGACAGCAGCATTTCGCCGAGCAGCACCTGCGCGGTGACGTCGGACGGATTCAGTGCGATCGCGCGTTCGAATAGCGACTTCGCCTTCGCGAACTCTCCGTTGCTGCGGGCGCCGATGGCGTCGCTGGTATAGGTCCAGTAGGTCGCGCTATCGAGCGCGGTTTTCCAGCGCGCCGGGTTGCCGCTGCGCGATGCGCGTTCCAGATAGTTGCGGGCTTCGGCGAATTTTTCCTGCTTCAAGGCGGCGATACCCATGCCGCCGAGCGCATCGCTGTCGTTTGGACTATTTGCCAGTACTGACGAAAACTGCGCGCGCGCCGTGCCGAGGTCGCCGCGATCGAGCGCAGCGAAACCGTCGGCGATGGTGCGGCCGCGGGCGTCGACGGCGGCATTTTCCTGGGCGCGATCGCGGGCCGCCTTGTCCTGCACAACCATCGACTCGAAACGCGCCTTGACCGCGGCGTCGTCGGTTGCGCCTTGCAGATACGCTTCGTACAACGCAGCGTCGGAGGGCCGTGCATCGAGCCACAACAACGCCTGCCGCCAGCTCTTTTTCGCCGACGCGCCGACCGTGCTGTCGCCCGCCAGTTTCTGCAGCCGCGCGATGCCTTCACGGCGCGTCACGTCGCGATACGTCAAATGCTGGGCGTAGGCAAGGGCGTAGCGCGGGTCGTCGGGGTTGTCGCGCGCGAGTTGTTCGAGGCCGCGGCGCGCCTGGTCCCAGCCTTGCGGCGTGGCCGACAATGCCTGGTAGTACTCGAGTTGCAGTTCGGGCGTGGCCGGCTTGCCGTTCAATGCGCGCTGATATTCCTCGACCGCGCTCGCGCTTTGACCGCTTTGCGCGAGCCGGCGCGCGTCATTGACAGTCTGGTCGCGCAGGCTCGATTCGCCGAGCCGCCGGCCCAGTTCGTCCAGATTCGGATAGTTCGGCGCAACCGCTTTCAGACGCGCCAGATATTGCTGCGCACCCGCGCCGTCCTTGCGG
The DNA here is from genome assembly GCF_003610295.1 of Paraburkholderia sp. BL23I1N1. Lineage (NCBI taxonomy): Bacteria > Pseudomonadati > Pseudomonadota > Betaproteobacteria > Burkholderiales > Burkholderiaceae > Paraburkholderia > Paraburkholderia sp. BL23I1N1. The sequence continues at coordinate 6,449,163 of NZ_RAPV01000001.1, read as the reverse complement.
TCGGCGAGCACCATGCCCATGCCGTAGAGCGCATCGGGCTGCTTCGGATCGATACGCAATACTTTCTGCCAGGCCTGCTCGGCGAGGTCGCCGCGGTGATGCGATTGCCAGTACTTGCCCTGATCGATCAGCACGTTCAGGGGATCTTTCGACGCCTGCGCCAACGCGTCAGGCGAAGCCGTCGCCACGCAGCAGACGGCCGTGAGGCTCAGCGCGAACCGCAATGAAAACGCGAGGGCGCTCAATCGCATGCATTTCTCCAACTCGGCACGAGACGGCCGGCTTCGTCGAAACGATAGCGGCCGTCGATGAATCCGGTGCCGAACAAGCCCAGCACACGATCGTAATAGACAGGTTCGCGGCCCGGCACGCTGGTGTCGAGCACGGCAAGATGGGTGCGCGCGAGGCCGAGGCCGCGCTCGTCGCCGAGCGCCTTGAAGTACGGCGCGAGCGCGCCCCAGTAGCTCAACGGTCCTTCGCCGCTCGCGGTGCCGGTGGTCGACGAAACCTTCTCGGGCGGGATGCCGGTTTGCGCAACCTTCGCGCGCATGCCGCCGAGCGCCGCGAGCCAGGGTTTGGCGAGCGGATCGGCGGGCGAGGCGAGGCCGGCCCACAGGTAGACGCGGATTGCGTCGTAGCTGCCCGTGTCGCCTTCTTTTGGATCGACCACGAACTGGCCGTTCTGCCACGCGGCCCAGTCGGGGCGAAGCCTTGCGGCGCAGTGGTCTTGATCAGGGTGTAGGCGCTCTCGGCGAGCTTGCCCCACGGGCCGCCGGGTATCTCCTTTGCCAGCGCGCGCAGCACCGGCAAGGGCAGATAGCTCGGATTCAGGCGCGTCACGCCGCCATTCCTGAAGCCCTGCGGTCCGGGCAGCAGCATCGGGCCGACGCCGGGCAGCGTGGTCATTTCCTGGCGAGCGATTTGCGCGGCGAGCGCCTGACCGAGTTGCGTATAACTTGCCTCATGCCAGAGGCGGCCGGCTTGCAGCAGATCGTAGGCGATCCACAGGTCGGAGTCGGACGCGGAATTCTGATCGAGCACGCCGAACGAGCCGTCCGGTTTTTTGCCCCACAGCCACGACGGCAGCCGGACATTTTGCGGGTCGAACTGATTGCCCGCGAGATTGGTGCGGGTCCAGTTGAGCAAGCGGTCAAAGGTCGCGCGGTCGTTCGCGACCAGCGCGAAGAACAGGCCGTACGACTGGCCTTCCGAGGTGGTTTTCAGTTGTGGCGACGAGTAGTCGATCACGCGGCCGTCGGCCTGCACGAAGCGTTCGACGAAGATACGGTACGCCGGCCAGTCGGTGTTGCACGGACCCGCCTGACCCGGCGTTGACGTCGCCTGGGACACCTTGGTGATACTGGCAAAACTCGCGGTCGCAGCCAAGGCCAGGCCCAGCCCGAGCGTCAGTGCGACGGATGTCTTATTGGTTTGATGCCGCATATCAGTCCTATCAGTCCTTCAGGCGGCGCGCGGCGATCGAACGCAGCGTCCGGTAGAACAGTCCAGCGATGATCAGCGCGGCGAGCACGCCGCCCAGCATCAGCAACAGCGGATGCGACGACAGCGCCCAGCGCAAATATTCCTGCGGCGACAAATGGCCGACATAGTACGCGTCGCCGTTCGACGTGATGGTGACGGTGCGGCCGTGGATCACGGCCATCGCGCCTTGAATTTCCGGCAGCACGTCGGCGTCGAGCAGGGCGGCGGACAGATCGGCATCCGACTGGCCGGCCGCGCTCACCAGTGCGACGGCGCTGCGGTTCTTTTGCAGCGGCGATTCGAAACCGGTCAGGAGCGCGTCGCCGTTCGAACTCACGAGCGTAAGGTCGGCGCGCGCCGGCGAGCGTTCCACACCGCGCTCGCCATGCCACCAGTCCTCGAGCTTGAAGACAACGTCCGAGAGCGTGAAGGTGCGCGAATCGCCGTCGCTAGAGAACGGCATCGATTTGGCCCAGCGCTGCAACAGCGGTTGACGGCCCGGCGCGCCGAAAATCAGCAGGTCCTTGTTGGCGTACTTGTCGACGTCCTGCGACGTGCCGACGGTGACGCCATCCACCGGATAACCCGTCGACGCGCCCATGCGGCCCATGGTCAGCAGGTACAGGCTGTAGTCGCTCGAATCGGCCTCGTCCGGCAGGATCACCGCGGTCTCGGAGAGGTCGGCCATCCGCGTGAACGGGAAGCCGCTGTTGGCGAATGCCGCCAGGTCGGGCAGCGCCATGTAATGCGGGAACGACGACAGGTCGATGGTCGAGTTCGGATCGATTGCGCCGACCACGTTCTCCAGCAAACGGCCGTGACATTCGCCGGTGTTCGGAATGTCGTAATAGAAATGCAGGCGCACCTGGGCGCGCGGCGTCAGCAGCAGCGGTGGAATATAGATCGTGCGAGTCGCTTCGGCGGTCTTGTCCGGCAAGACACGCGCGAAGTAGTGGCTCAGTTCGAACACCGAGGCCGACTCGGCCGGAATCGGCAGGGCCTGGACGAAGCCGTCATTGACGCTCACGTTCAGCGACGAACGGTCCCGCAGCGGCCGCACCGTGTAGCGGTAGCGCAGATCGATCGGCGCGCCCTTGGTGTGCCACATGAACAGATCGGGCGGCACGCGCAGGTTCACGCGCACGGCGTCGGCGTCGTAACCGGACACCGTCAGGTCGCGCGGGTCGGCGAGCTCGCCGAAACGCACGGGGCGGTTGGTGGGCAGCCAGTTCGGCGCGTCGTACGGCACGCGCGGCGTGAGTTCGTTCAGTTGCGTGATCGTCGCGCTCGGACCGGTCAGCGTGTTCTGTCCGATGCCGAGTGCCTTGGCGGCGGTTTTCACTTCGGCTTCGGTGCGGCCGAGTACGAGCAGCAGTTTGCCGCGCGCCGGTGCTTCGCGATCCACCACGGCGATCGTCGGCCCGGAAATCGCCGGGATCGTCACGCCGGCCGGGCGCTGGTCGTCGGTGGCGAACACCACCGCGTTACCCGACAACGGGGCGTTATCCAGCTGCGCCGGAAATACCGCGCCACGATAGCCGGCGAGCGCGCCGAACCATGAGGCGACGATGCCGCCCGCTTCGAGCGTCGCAGCGCCGGGTTTTTGCGGGAACACGAACGGCAGCTCGAGACGGCGCACGTCGCGGCGGTCGAAGAACGGCTGCGGCAATGCAGCGAGATCCGGCTTGCTGGCGAGCGACGCGTAGGTCAGATCGAGCGAACTGGCGTTGCTGACGGTGGCCCACAGCGCCGAATTCGCCGGGTCTTCGCAACTCGTCGTGTAGTGGCCGATCAACTGCACGTTCAGGTGGTTGAATTCGGTGATGAAACGCGGATCGATCGAGACGTCGCGCGCCACCAGCATGCCGGCCTGTTCATGCGGCACGGGCAGCGTCGCGGCGACTTCGCCGTTCACCAGCACTTTCAGCTGGGAGATATTCGCGAGCAGCGCGGGCGAGTAGCTATAGACCAGATGCAGGATCGCGCCGGTCACCACTTCGTCGCCGCGCACGGAGAACGCGACGCCGTTCTGGCCGTCCGTGCCGCGCAGTTGCAGCGGATCGCGCGCGCCGAGGTCGACGAACGTGAGCGTCTGACGGCGGCCGCCCGGCACCAGCGTGCCCGGTTCGGCGGTGGTCGGCGTTCTGATGCCCAAGGCTTTCACCGACGACGCGGCGAGCGCCGGCGTGGGCGTGGCCAGTTGCGCCTGGGCAATCGCGGTCGGATCGTAAGGCACGGCCGCGCTCGGCGCGGGCACGCTGCCCACGCCGGTGGCGACGCGCGCGCCTGGCGCGGCCTGGGCCAATGTTTGGGCCGATGTCTGAGCCACTACCGCCTGGCCGGCTTGCGACGCACTCGCGCCGCTCATGGCCGCCGCGGCGACTTCAGCCGCCGAAGCCAGCGGCGCCGCCAACGCGGTCTGCAACGCAAGCCAGCAGGCCAGCCCGCGGGCCAACCGTTGCGAGCGGGAGCGTCCAGACAGACGCGCCTCCGCTTCCATCGCACTGCGCTCGTGATTCGAGCGTTCGACGTTTGACTTCGCCATCCTGTTGCCCATAGATCAGTCTTTGGTTTTTAGCTTCTTGACGTCCACCGGACGGCTTTTCATCGAGCTTCGAAGGTCGGCATATAGATGCTCGAAAAGACCCACAATGCCGCGCGCCCCCACTGAGAGCACATGCGACAGACCGCGCAACGGCGTGTCCTGCTGACGCCCTTCGGCCCAGCCGGTCCACGCGTCGGCACGCGCGAAAGTGGTTTTGACGAACTCGTATTCCTGCTCCCGCGTCAGCGTCGAGAAGCGCAGGCCCACGCGGCCCGGCTCCGTGAAACCGACCGTGGCGGGGAAGGCGTATTCCTCGTCGCCGCGAAACAGCGAGACGGTCACGCGTTCGTGCATCGGCACCTGGATTTTGGCCGGCAGCGCCACGCCGACGCCGCCTTCCGAGTAGTCGATGGTTTCGCAGGCGAGCGTGCGGCCGGTCGAGAACTTCAGCATCACCGGCATCTGCATCGCCACGCGGTGCACGGCGCGAATCTGCCGGCGCTCGCTCGCGGCGGCCACGCTCGCGCCGAGAATCAGCATGTTGTAGGTGGTCCAGCCGAGGTTCAGGATGGTCGTGTTCACCACGCTGCGGGTGTGCCAGTTCAGATAGATATGCACGATACCCACGACAAAGCCGATCAGGTTCAGCAGCAGCAGGAACAGATACGGCCGCGAGATCGACCAGTCGAAGTAGTTCTTCTCGATCTGGCCGCCCTTGGCCGTCACGTTGAACTTGCCGAGCTTCGGGTTGATCAGCGCGAGCAGCGTAGGCGCGGTAATGTACGACGCCAGCACCGATTCGTACACTTCGGCCCAGAACGAGTGGCGAAACGAGCGCTGCATCCGCGAGTTGGTGATGCTCGCATGCATCATGTGCGGCAGCGCGTAGATCGCGATCGTGCTGGCGGCGGCTTCGATCACGTGCGCGCCGAAGAACAGATACGACAGCGGCGCGGTCAGGAACACCAGACGCGGGATGCCGTAGAAGAAGTGCATCATCGCGTTCAGATAGCAGAGCCGCTGGCCGATTTTCAGGCCCTTGCCGGTCAGCGGATTGTCGATCCGGAAAATCTGCGTCATGCCGCGCGCCCAGCGAATCCGCTGGCCGATGTGGCCGGAGAGGCTTTCGGTGGCGAGACCCGCTGCCTGCGGAATCGCCAGATAGGCGGTGGTGTAGCCGAGGCGGTGCAGCTTCAACGCGGTGTGCGCGTCTTCGGTGACCGTTTCCACCGCGATGCCGCCGATCTCTTCGACCATGGTCCGGCGCAGCAACGCGCATGAGCCGCAGAAGAAGGTCGCGTTCCACAGATCGTTGCCGTCCTGCACGAGACCGTAAAACAGCTCGCCTTCGTTCGGCACCTTGCGGAAGGTGCCCAGATTGCGTTCGAACGGATCGGCGGAGAAGAAGTGGTGCGGCGTTTGCAACATCGACAGCAGCTTGTCGCGCAGGAACCAGCCGAGGCCGATCTGCAGGAACGAGCGGGTGGGAATGTGATCGCAGTCGAAGATCGCGAGGTATTCGCCCTGGGTGATCTTCAGGGCTTCATTGATATTGCCGGCCTTCGCGTGGCGGTTGTGCGTGCGGATCGTCCAGTTGACGCCGACTTCCTCGCAGAACGCCTTGAACTCGGGACGGCGGCCGTCGTCGAGCACGTGGATCGAAATCTTGTCGGCCGGATAGTCGAGCGCGAGCGCGGCGTAGATGGTGGGCTTCACCACCGAGAGCGGCTCGTTGTAGGTCGGGATGAACACGTCGACGCTCGGCCACTGGTCGCGCGAAGCGGGCAGCGGCATGGGCGTGCGCTTGAGCGGCCACGCGGTCTGGAAGTAGCCGAGCATCAACACGATGGTCGAATAGACTTCGGCGGAGACCAGCAACAGGCCCCACGCGGCGTCGAGCGGATGTTCCCAGTAAGTGGTCGACGTGAGCCGCCAATACATATAGCGCCCCGAAGTGACCACCGAGAGCATGATCATCACCATCGTCGCGTAACGGCCTGGCAGGCGGCGGAACAGCAGGGCGGTGACGAAGCAGCAGGTCGCGAAGGTCAGTTGCTCGTAGAACGCGAGCGGCACGGTGAAGACGAAGTACAGCGTGAACAGCGCGAACAGCGTGATCAGACCCGTCACGATCCGGCTGTTCCAGAAGCGTGCGTCGACAAAGCGGTCGAGCCGCGAGGGCTTGGCAACTTCGAGGCCAGGCAAAGAAGGCGTGCTCATGCGACGTTCCTCGGCGAGACGGCGATCGCATCGACCGCCGTCATCAGCCAGTTGCCGCACGAGCGAAAATCCGCGGCGGCCTGGCTGAGTGGATCGTAGTGAATCAGCGTGGTGTCGCACGCGAGCGCTTCGCTCACGCCTTCGTCCAGATGGATCACGCCCGGGAAAAGCTTGTCGCCGAGCATCTGGCGCAAGACCTTGAGGACGTCTTTGGTCAACTGGCGGGACTGGTCGATCTGGTTGACGACGTAACCTTCGCCTCCGAACTCCGGGCGCGGCGCTGCATACGCTTCAATCAGCCGCTCCATTAACGGAATGGCCGCGTACGAGGCGGCGTCGGCGAGCACCACGTTCAGCGCGAAGGTGGCCGCGCTCAACGCAGTGCGTACATACGCGGACGAACCCGGCGGCGTATCGATGACGACGATGTCGGTCCTGTCGAGCCGCAGCGATTGCAGCGACTGCGCGAGCCACTGAGGGTTCTGGTCGATATGCGCTTCGAAGCGGCGGCGGTCGTCTTCAATCAACGCGCCATAGGGCAGCACGGTCACGCCGTCCACGCCGTCGAACATCACCGTTTGCCATGGGTCGCCCGTCAGCGTGGCGCGCGACAAACCGTCGATGCTGTCGAGCGGTACGCCGAAATGCAGACGCAGCGCATTCTGCGGATCGAGGTCGAGGGCAATCACGCGCCGGCCGCTGGCGGCCAGCACGGAGGCGAGATTGGCGGCGAGGGTGGTTTTACCGACCCCGCCTTTGGCGGACACGACCGCAATGACTTTCATGAGCGACGAGGGCCGTTGACCAGCCACGAGTTGGAGGCGGCGGGCGTGGCGGCCCGGGGTGCGACGGCCGGCGCGGCGGCCGTTTGAGCGGGCGTGCCGCGCAGACGGTCGAAGACCGATTGCAGCGGTGCGGATTCGCTGGTGGGCGCGGCCGGCTGCTGCGGCGGCACGAGTGCGGGTTCCGGGGCGAACAGTTTGCCGAGAATCGAAGCGGGTGGCTTGGGGGTTGCGGGTGCTGTTGTGTAGGTGGGGGCGGGTGCCCGTGCTGATGCCCATGTTGCGGGGGCGGCCGCTTGCGTCCATGCCGGAGCGGAGACTGGCGTCGCGGCGGGTGCAAAGACGGGTGCCGATGCGGGGGCGGAAACCGCCGCTGGTGCGGTTGCAAAGACCGGGGATGGCGCGGGCGCAGGGACTGCTGCCGTGGCGATGGCGCGTGGCGTAACGGCCGGGATCTCGACGCGTGACGTCACCGCGTCGATCCGTGCGGCGGCTGGCGCTGTTTGCTCCGCAGCATGATCGTTCGTTTCGGGTGCGCCGAAACGCGAAGCGCCGCGCGGTGCGGCCTCCTGAGCGGCGAGGACAACCGGCGGAATGTCCCGCCGATGCGACCGGGTAAACAACGGCGCCTTCGCGCGCGTGACCGAGGCGGTGTCTTTAGGCGTCGTGTCCTGACGATCGTCCGCCGGCGCCACGGTTTGCGCCACGGCTTCGCCAGCGACCGCGCGCCGTTGCACGATCGCGGGAATCGCCGGCTGCGTCAGATCCAGCGTCACCAGCAACGGCCAACGCGTGCGCGCCGAACGCGCTTCGTTTTCGCGGCCGATTTCCTGGTACGCGTTAGCGTCGCCCCCAAAATGATCGAATAGCTTCTCGATGTCGCTCGATGAACTCATATTGCCGCCGTCTTGTGCATGACTTGCCTTGCCCCGATCCATCCACTTGCCGCTCAAATACGATGCCGGCCTAGCCGGAACTCGATGGCGGTGTCCGCGCCGTATTCGCTCGTTTGCGCGACCGACAGGCCCGCTGCGCCCAACGCGCTCAACCAGGTCTGATAGACGCCTTCGAGAAACGCCGGAGTCCAGGTGAGCGCCGTGTTGCCGAACGCCTGCAGCGGCGCGCAGTAATGAACGATGCGCAGAGAGTCGGGTTCGTCGGACAACTCGACGTAGCCCCAATCCATGCCCTGCCAGACCCGATTCAACGCCTGAGCGAGTTCCTCGGTCGATCCGCAAGCGGGCAATTGATGCGCCGCGGCAAACCGGCAGCCGACCCGGTACATCAGTTGGCGTAGTTCGTCGCGTCCGATCTGCGCTTCGAACTCCGTTGCCAATGCAGTCAGCATGCCATGCCATTGTGGCGAGATCTGGCGTTCCAGCAGGTAATCGAGAATTGGGACCATATTTTCCGGGAAATGGCCTTTGCTTCAGCCGTGTATGAAAACGGGTGCCGACGGTCGAATGCAAGTGAAAGCGTTACGGAAGGCCGCGCGTTGCACGCGTCCGAAGTTACTTTTACCGAACTGTCTAGTCTGTCCGCCACATTTCGCAGGAGTCTACTTAAGACATTAACTTTTAGCCACTTTACATTCGTCTGAGTTATACGCGCAAACGATTGCCATAGATGTCTCGGGTATGCCTATTACCCACGTAACACGCATGTCATTTTTTGCTGCTGAATTTCCTTTCATGCTTTCTCACCGCGGATACCCGCTGCCAAAGTGCTCGCGACCATTTTCATCGTCTCTGCGTTGCCTTTGCTTTGCCTCAGTTAACGGTTGTTTTCACTGTTGTTTTAGCGTTTCGTTTCGTGGCTAAATGCAACGCTGCCACTTTGCCTGGATGCAATACGCATTTGCCTTCACCTGTCGTTCCTGGGAGACTCCCGCCGAATCGTTGTGCCCTCAATTTGGCTCAGGGCCGGTAAGCTTACGCATTTGCGCAGCCCTCCTGACCATGCAACGGCGCAAGTCTCGCAGGCCAACAGGAACGTGGCGCGCCATAGCAATGCCGCTCGACTCAAGATAACAATGGTCAATCCACTCACTATTCTGGTTGTCACGGTTTTATCGGGCGCGATGGGGATGGCCGTGCTCGGTTCGTTATGGCGCGCGACGATACCCGGCGTCGGTTACTGGATCTCGGCCAATGCGGTCGCGATCGTGGCGCTGCTTGCCTTTGCCTTGCAAGGACACGCGTCGCGCTGGCTGACTATCGTGGCGGCCAACGAGTTGTTGGCCATCTCGCTGCTGCTGGTAGTTGAAGGCTGCTACCGCTTTCTGGGCCGCCGCACGCGACCGTGGGCGGCCTACGCCGGCGCGGTGGCGGTGTTGATCGGCATGATTTACTGGACCTTTGTCACGCAGGACTTCAACGCCCGCGTGAGCGTGGCGTCGGCCTATCACGCGCTCCTCTACGCGATGCTCGCCGTGACCATGCTGCGCGATCGCCCCTCGAACCGGCCGCGCTATTGCTACTATTTTCTCGCGGTAGCGTCGGTGCTGTTATGCGCGGGACATCTCTCGCGTGGCGTCATGTACGGCTTCGGCATGCTGCTGCAGACCAGCTTGTTGCAAGTGACGCCCGGCAATGTCGGCTTTCTCGCGCTTGGCATCCTCGCACCGCCGTGTCTGTCGATCGGGGTCGTGATGCTGGCGCACGATCACCTCGCCGGGCGGCTCGAGCGGCTTGCCAATGTCGACGACCTGACCGGCGCGCTATCGCGCCGGGCGTTTCTCGCGGTCGGCGACGCGTTGCTGGGGGCGTCGCAGCGCACCCGCTTGCCGGTGGCGATGGCCATCATCGACATCGATTCGTTTAAAGCGGTCAACGACTGCTACGGCCACGCCGTCGGCGATCAGGTGTTGAGCCATTTCGCGGCGTTCGTGAGCGCCAACCTGCGGGCCGGCGACGTGTTCGGGCGGCTGGGCGGCGAGGAGTTCGGCGTGCTGTGCCCGGCAACGAGCAGCGCCGAAGCGGTGCGATTGCTGGATCGCTTGCGGGTGCGGCTCGCGTCCGCCGCGCCGGCGGAGTTGCCGCGTGGGCTGAAATACACCTTCAGCGTCGGCGTGGACCAGCATCGGCGCGACGAGTCGCTTGCCCAGTTGATGGCGCGTGCCGACGGCGCGTTGTATGCCGCCAAGGCCTCGGGGCGCGATCGCGTGATGGCCGCGTAGTGCTGAGGGGGCGGGGCGCAATTCTATTTGCGGGTGGGGCATAAATATTTGTCAGACGGTTGCCGTTATACATTGGACGAGTGACCGGAGCCAGCCTGATATCTATCAATATGCTTTCCACCTCAACGAAGCACCTGTCCGATTCCGGTTTGCGAGATCGTTTTCATCGACGATCGCTGGAGCATCAGCGTCCCCTTTCGACCGTGACGATGGCGTTTACCGTCGTCGCGTTCCTGTGTTTCGTGGGTGCGCGCAACATGGTTGCCGGTCCGGCAACGCCGCTCGCCTACCGGCTCGCTTGCGCGCTGGCGCTCGCGGTGCTGGTGATGGCGATTCCACGCGCCGGCTCGACCTGGACATTCGGCGCAATCGGCGTCGCGTATTCGCTGGTGCTGGTGGGGGGCCTTGCGCTGAACGTCTCCGGCGTCGAACAACCGTCGCTGTGGGTACTGCCGGCCATGGTGGTGATCCCGATCTGCGCCGCGCCGCTATGGCTCACGCCGCTGCATTTCTTCGTTGGTAGCGCGATTTTCTATGGGGCGGCGCTTGCCTTGCTGTTTGGCGAACCGCGCACGCATGACGTCAACGTTGTCGTGTGGATGTGGATCGTGGCGATCGGCGTACCGACTTCCGTTGTGTTTCACTTCGGTTTCTACCGGTTCCGGCGCAACCACTTTCTGCTCGAGAGCCAACTGGCGCAGCTCGCCGCAACCGATCCGCTGACCGGCCTGCAAAACCGCCGCGCGTTTGTGAAGCAGGCCGAGCGCCGCCTCGAAACCATGGCGTCGGATGCGCGGATCAGCGCGATTTTTCTCGACATCGACAGCTTCAAATCGTTGAACGACCGCTTCGGCCACGCCGTCGGCGACCATGCGCTGTTCCAGGTTGCCAAGGTGCTGATGGAGGAGACCACCGCGGACGACAGCGTGAGCCGGATCGGCGGTGAGGAATTCGCGGTGTTGCTGCGCGACGGTCTGGCCGGCGCGCTGGCGCTGGCCGAGCGCTTGCGCGGCGCGATTGCCGCGATCGAACGACCGGACGGTTATCTGACCGCGAGTTTTGGCGTGGCCGAACACCGGAACGGCGAAAGCATCATGGTGTTGCTCGACCGCGCCGATGAAGCTTTGCTGCGCGCCAAGCATTCGGGCAGAAACCGCGTGTGCGCCGAGCGTGCGTTACCGTTCGAAGCACTGCAACTCCTTGCCGACGCCGCGTGCGAGGAGGGCGGGGCGGCCGCGCGACGGCACCGATGGGACGACTATTACCTGACCTCCCACTTCCAGCCGCTCTACAGTTTGTCGCATCAGAAGCAGGTGGGATTCGAGGCGTTGCTGCGCGGCGAACAGGACGACGGCGCGCTGGTGCCGCCGGTCGTGTTGTTCGCGCCGAGGCCGTCCAGCGACGAAGGCGCGCTCGATCGCGCGAGTCATGCCGTGCATCTGGCTAACGCGCGCAAGTTGCTGCCTGGCGACGCGTGGCTGTTCCTCAATATTTTGCCGGCCACGTTCATTGCTGAAGGCTATGCCGATCAGCTCGCCACGATTGTGCGCACGGTGGGCTTAGAGCCTGAGCGGGTGATTCTCGAGATTCTCGAATCGCACGGCGGCAGCGTCGACGACATGTCGCGCGCGGCGGCTTTGTATCGCGAGCATGGCTTCCTGATCGCCGTCGACGATTTCGGTGCGGGTCAATCGAATCTCGACCGCTTGCTGCGGATCCGGCCGGACATCGTCAAGCTTGACGGCGAACTGATTCGTGCGACGAGCCACGGCTCCGAGCAGCCGATCTTGCCGAAGCTCGTTTCGCTGTTGCATCAGGCGGGGATGCTGGTGGTGGTCGAGGGCGTGGAGACGACTGAGGAGTTGATTCTCGCGGTGGAATCGAACGTGGATTTTGCGCAGGGGTATCTGCTGGGGCGGCCTGCTGCGGAGATTGCGCGGCCGGAGTCGGTGCATCGGCGGATCGATGAGGCTTTCGACGTGATTGCTCAGGGGAGGGCGCATCTGCATGCGTTGTTCGAGTCTGAGGTCGAGCCTTATCGGATTGCTTTGAGGCGGGCCGCCGATCAGTTGCTGGCGGGTGTTTTGATGGATGACGCGTTTGTTTCTCTGGCGACGTTTGATCGCTGTATCAGCTGTTTTATTCTCGATGATTCGGGGCGGCAGATCGGGCATGAGGTGCCGGGGCCGGCATCGAGGAGTGAAGGGGCTTCACTGCATCCGGTGGCGAATCCGCGGGATGCCAGGTGGGATCATCGGCCTTATTTTCGTAATGCGGTTTTGTTGCCGGGGGTTGTGGTGACTAGTCATCCTTATCTTTCTTTGGCCAGCGGCCGGCCTTGTGTTGCGGTTACTTTGGCTGTGCAGATTGCTAATGAACGGGCGGTTGTGGGGGTGGAGTTGGATTGGGCGGAAGTGGGGTTGCCTTGGCCGGCAGGGGATTGAAGTTTTTTTTTGCCTGCGCGGCGCTTGTTGTCTGTGCGCTTGTGGCTTTGGCCTTTCCTTGTTTTCTTAATACTACAGCCGTAGATTTTTTTACTATACTCAAATAATTAAGGATTACTACATGTTAAGGCTATGTATTCGACTGCAAAAGCGTGGGAGCGTGAACTGGAGGTACTGCACCAGCGGCTCGGGGAACTGTTCAGGCGTCCGGAGCCCCGACAGCGGTCGCTCGCATACCTGAAGGGCCTGCTGGGTACAGTCGGGCGCAAGAACGGCTGGCAACTCGCCGAATGGATCGGCGAAGCGACACCCGATGGCGTACAGCACCTGCTGGAGCGGGCGCAATGGGACGCGGATGCCGCTCGCGATGTGCTGCGTAGCTATGTAGTGGAAGAACTGGGCGAGCGTGACGCGGTGCTGATTGTGGACGAGACCGGCTTCGTCAAGAAGGGACAGCACTCGGCCGGTGTTCAACGCCAGTACAGTGGCACGGCAGGTCGTATCGAGAACAGCCAGATCGGCGTGTTCCTCTGCTATGCCGGTCGTGGCGGCAGTGCGTTCATCGACCGCGAACTGTATATACCCAAGGTGTGGACCGATGACCGGGTGCGCTGCGAGGCAGCGGGCATTCCCGAGTCGGTGGAATTCGCAACGAAGCCACAGCTTGCGCGTCGTATGCTTGAGCGGGCGCTGGACGCAGGGGTGCCGTGCGGCTGGGTCACGGGGGATGAAGTCTACGGCGGTGACCGCCACCTGCGACTGTGGCTCGAGTCGCGCGGCCAGTCTTTCGTGCTGGCCATCGCGAAGAACGAACCCCTATGGTGGAAAGGTCCAGACTACGTACGGGCAGACCGGATCGCCGAGACCCTGCCGGCAAGGGCATGGCGCCGCCGGTCAGCGGGTGCCGGCGCCAAGGGCGAGCGCCTGTATGACTGGGCGCTGACTCCGCTGTGGCGCTTGCAGATCACCGAAGAGGAGCGTCGCTTCGGGCATTACCTGCTGGTGCGACGCAGCCTGGACGAGCAACGCGAACATGCGTATTACGTCGTATACGCACCGCGCAGCAAGGCCACACGGCAAACCCTGGTGAACGTCGCGGGCCGCAGGTGGGAAATCGAGACCGGCTTCGGGGCGACCAAAGGCGAATGCGGACTCGATCAGTATGAGGTGCGCCGATGGCAAGGCTGGTATCGCCACATCACGCTGGCTCTGCTGGCCCATGCGGTACTCGTCACCCTGCGGGTGCACGGCAAAAAAAACACTTGAAGGTTTGGTGCCGCTCAGCGTGCAGGAGATCCGCCGGCTGCTCTGTCGCATCCTGTGGCGCGGCGCCCACTCTATCGCGTACGTGTTGTCCTGGTCGGCATGGCGGCGCCGACACCAGTACCGCGCCCAGCAGTGCCACTACCGAAGACGAGGATGTGTGCCTCCAGTTTACCTAGATCTACGGCTGTAGTGTGTGTCACGAACACGGGCGGAAGCCTGTGATGCTGTATCAAAGATGGGAGCAGGCCTCCCGAAGCCGGCCTGCAGGGGCAGGCTTCAAACCGCCCGGTGCTGCTGCGTTCAAAAGGCGTGGTGGTGAGCGACCGAGGAAAAGTCATCCGTGAAGGATGGCAGGTACGTATTGGGAAGATGAGCGAAAGCAAACTGGCCGATGACGCATCGTTACGTACAAACATACTGTCAAAACCGGGGTTGACTACAGGCTCCAGGACAAGTCGGGACGATACCTGTTTACGGACCCGTCGGCAGTCGGTGTATAGGCGGCATGAGCCCAATACAGGCTTTGATATGGAACGTGAGAACCTTTCTCCGGATGCAAAGGGAAATGACGAATGGCAGACACCATGAGGAAGAATACCGATGCCGGAGCGAGGGGCGGAGCCGCCTGTAGTAGTGTTGAAGCTCCTGTAATGGGAGTGGAGCGAAGGGGCGGCGTTATCCAACTGACGAAGGTCATCAACCTGCACTGCGGGGAGGAGTGACATGACATCAGCGAAACCTTACTGCATAGCGAAGCGGGTCGTGTGGGAGGCGTATCAACTGGTAAAGGCCAACCGTGGCGCTGCCGGCGTGGATGATGAAACCATCGCCATGTTCGAACAGAATCTCTCGGGAAATCTGTACAAACTGTGGAACCGGATGGCATCGGGGTCGTACTTCCCGCCGCCGGTGAAGCAGGTGGAAATTCCGAAGGCCAAGGGCGGCACGAGAAAGTTGGGCGTGCCCACCGTGTCTGATCGAATTGCTCAAAGTGTTGTCAAGCTCATGATCGAGCCGACACTCGATCCGGTGTTTCATCCTGATTCTTATGGATACCGGCCGGGCAAGTCGGCTAAACAGGCGATTGCTGTGACGCGCAAGCGTTGCTGGCAGTATGACTGGGTTGTTGAGTTTGACATCAAGGCGGCGTTCGATCAGATCGATCATGCGTTGTTGATGAAGGCGGTGCGAAGCCACATCAGGGAGGACTGGATCCTGTTGTACATCGAGCGGTGGCTGACTGCGCCGTTCGAAATCGCGGACGGAACGAAACTGTCCCGGACGCGAGGTGTTCCACAGGGTGGTGTGGTCAGTCCAATCTTGATGAATCTGTTCATGCATTACGCGTTCGATAGCTGGATGAAGCGGACGTATCCACAATGTCCCTTCGCGCGCTACGCCGACGATGCGGTGGTTCACTGCCGCACCCAGGCGCAGGCAGAAGCGGTGATGCGCTCTATTGCATTACGGCTGGAGGAATGTGGGCTGACGATGCATCCGGAGAAGTCGAAAATCGTGTACTGCAAGGACAGCAAGCGTACTGGTGCCTTTCCGAACGTGCAATTTACGTTTCTGGGCTTCACGTTCGGGCCCAGGGGGGCGCGCAGTCGACACAACCGGCTATTTACCGGCTTCCTGCCGGCGGTGAGTGGCGACGCGCTCAAACGGATGAGGCAGGTGGTGCGGGGCTGGCGGGTCCATCGCCGCACGCCAGCGACGCTTGAAGAGATCGCGCAGTTATGCAACCCGATGATACAAGGGTGGTGGAACTACTACGGGGCGTTCTATAGGTCGGAGATGCGAAAGCTCTTCCACTATATAGACCAGAAGCTTGCACAGTGGGCCAGGCGCAAATACAAGACACTACGGCGGCGAAAGCAACGTAGTGTCCGATGGCTCGGCAAGATGAAGGAACTCGCTCCACGGTTGTTCGTTCACTGGCGTATCGCTCGGCGCGAGGTTGGGTAACGGGAGCCGGATGAGGTGCGAGCCTCACGTCCGGTTCTGCGAGAGCCTCGGGGTGAAACTCCCCGGGGCTACTCACCATTAGAGGCCAGTTCAAAAAGGGCGCTCAGTTCGGCTGAAGATGTTCCAGCAGACGAGTGAGCAGGCTAGTTTGAGGAATGCTTCATGAATGTCGGATCGGCGTTCGAAGCGAATGCGAAGACGACGGAAACCATGGAGCCACGAATGAGTCCGTTCGACGACCCAACGGAACTTGCCGAGGCCGCTGCCGTGTTCGGTGCGGCGCCTGGCGATGGCCGGTCTGATGCCACGCTCGCGAAGTCTGCGGCGATGCGAGTCGGAGTCGTAGCCACGGTCGGCGTAGATGACCTTGGGCTTGCGAAGCGGTCGGCCACGAGTGCCGCGAATCGGCGGGATAGCATCGACCAGCGGCAGCAGTTGCGTGACATCGTTGCGGTTCGCGCCGGTCACGATCACGCTGACAGGAACGCCGTTCGCGTCTACGGGGACGTGGTGTTTGGACCCTGGTCGTGCGCGATCGGTGGGGTTTGGCCCAGTTTTTGGCCGGCCCCAACGGCTCGCACGGACGATGAATCGACAGCCGCATATGAGAAATCGAGCTGGCCAGATTCGCGCAGCTTGTCGAGCAGTAGCCCGTGCAGCTTGTCCCACACTCCGGCCTGCTGCCAGCCGTGCAACCGACGCCAGCACGTCGCTCCAGAGCCGAAGCCCAGGCGGGTCGGGAGATGGTTCCATCGCATCCCTGTCTTCAGCACGAGCAGGATGCCATTGAGTGCTGCACGGTCCGAGACCGGCAGCCGTCCAGGGTACCGCCTGCGTCGCGGTTTGGGCGGTGGAAGTAGCGGTTCGATCAGTGCCCACAGTTCGTCATCGATGATAGGTGCCGGCATTCCTTGATCCGTTGTTCAGGCATCCAAGGTTAACCGTTTCGTGGAAAAGTAAACAGCCCTTTCGGGCTCTTTTTGAACTGGCCTTTTAGTGGTTTATTAGCGTTCCCTCGCACAGGGGGAACGCTAATAAACCACTAAGAAAACAAGGAAAGGCCAACACCATCCGCGCACAACGGAACAAGTGCCACGCAAGCAAAAACCCCAATTCCTGATGCCTGAAAGGCACCCTTCAATACCCACCCTTCGCGGGTCCCGCCACGACAGCACTCTTCTTATACGAAGCCGCCAAATCCGCCGCCGCGCGGCTCAACAAACCTGTATCCGTCCCCACCGCCACAAACGTCGCGCCCGCCGCCAGGTATTCGGTGGCAATCCCGGCATCCACTGCCAGCACGCCCGCCGCCTTACCCGCATCCCGCACCCGCCCAATGCCATTGCATATCGCCTCGCGTACGCGAGCGTCCCCCGGCCTGCCCAGCAATCCCATCGATGCACTCAAATCCGCCGGACCAAAAAACACTCCGTCAACACCGTCCACCGCCGCAATCGCCGAAAGATTCTCCATGCCTTGCATCGTTTCCACCTGCACCAGCACACACAACTCATCAGCCGCGGCGTTCAGATAATCAGGAATCCGATTCCACCGCGAGGCCCGCGCCAACGCACTCCCCACGCCGCGAATACCCTGCGGTGGGTAACGCGTCGCCGCGACGGCGTCCGTCGCCTGTTCCGCCGTGTCGATCATCGGCAGCAACAACGTCTGGGCGCCGATGTCCAGCAATTGCTTGATCAACGCGCTATCGCTTCGCACCGGACGCACCACCGGATGCGATGCATACGCAGCCACCACCTGCAATTGCGCCAGCGTGCTGCGAACATCGTTCGGTGCGTGCTCATTGTCGATCAGCAACCAATCGAAACCGGCCGTGGCCAGCAATTCGGTCACGTAAGCATCGGCAAGTGCCGCCCATAATCCGAATTGCAGCTTGCCTTCAGCCAGCGCGCGCTTGAATGTGTTTTGCGGTAAGGACATGTCGGCGACTCAAATAAAATTCAAACCAATACCGCCCAGCGGACCATAGTCGACATGGAATGTGTCGCCCGCCCGTGCCGGGATCGGGCTCGTGAACGACCCGCTCAGAATCACGTCGTTCGCGTTCAGGATTTCGTCATACGGGGCAATCTTGTTCGCAAGCCATGCAACGCCAGTGGCTGGATGATTCAGCACAGCCGCGGCGAGCCCGCTCTCTTCCACGGCGCCATTCTTGTAAAGCAGTGCGCCAACCCAACGAAGATCGACGTCCATCGGGCGCACCGGCCGGCCACCCAGGACGATGCCGGCGTTCGCCGCGAAGTCCGAAATGGTGTCGTAGACCTTGCGTGGTGCCTTCGTCTCACGGTCGAATTGCTCGATGCGTGCGTCGATGATCTCAACTGCAGGCGTTACGTACGCCGTGGCATCCAGAACGTCGAATAGCGTGACGCCCGGACCCTTCAAGGGCTTGCTCAACACAAACGCCAATTCGACTTCCACGCGCGGCGCAATGAAACGGTCGGCGCGGATGTCCTGGCCGCCCTCGATGAACATGCTGTCGAGCAGCGGCGCATAGTCGGGTTCGTCAATTTGCGACGAACGCTGCATCGCGCGTGACGTCAAGCCAATCTTGCGGCCCTTGATTACGTGGCCCTCGGCGAGTTTGAGCTTCACCCACTCGCGCTGGATCGCGTAACCGTCCTGGACGGTCATCTCAGGATACTTCGCCGAGAAGTGCCGCAACTGAGTACGCGTTTTTCTCGGCATGGTCGAGCTGCGCCGCGAGATCGCGGATAGTCTGTTCGTCTAGCATGATGGATTCTCTATATGCGGCTACGAGGCCCGTCGATTAGATCCGGCATTAGCCCCGGGTTTTAGCCTTGTGTATTAGCCTTAAGCCGCGCGTGCAAATTGTTGTGTTTCCACGTTCCTGCTTCGCTGAACTCATTGATCTCCAACGACAACGCCAGGCCGTGTTGTTCAAACTCGGTAATGAAGTACTGTTTGATCACTTCAAACAACGCATCCCCGGTCGCCTTTTTTTCGGCGTCCGAGCGGCCCGCGGCGATCTTCAGGTTCGCGTGCAGGAAGGCCGCGTCGGCTCTGTCATCGGCAATGCAGTACTGATCGCAACGCAAAGCGCGCACGCGAATGCCGCCGAGCGGAAAAACGCGCTGTTCGTTCTCGCGCTGTGCGTCAAGGCTGGCAGCCAGCTTTTTGCACAGTTGGCCGATGCTTGCTTCGTCAGCGAGGTTAGCGCTGTATTCAAGTGTCAAATGCGGCACGGCAGGCTCCTTTCTCAGGCCTTAAGCGGGCAGGGGCGTCACAGGGAAGATCGCATTGATCTGGCCGGTGCCGGAACTGCCGAAATACGGCGTGACGACTTCCACCCTGCCGTCGTAACGATCCCAACCGAGCGCGCCGAGCAGCATCGCGGTGTCGTGCATGCCGCCTTCGCCCCAGCATTTCTCGTTATAAAGCGGCAGCATCTCGCAGAAGGTCTTCCAGTCACCGGCTTCCCACAACTCGACCACCTTGCGGTCCATCTGTTCGAGGAATGGGCTCCACACCTTATGCATGAACTGCTCGGCGGTGCCATTGTTGGCGAAATGGTGGCTCAACGACCCGCTCGCCAGAATCGCCACGGTGCCGTCGTATCGTTCCTCGATGGCTTTGCGTACGGCGAGGCCGAAGCGCGCGCTGGTTTCGAGGTCGTGCCACATGCACCAGCCCGCCACCGACACAGTCCTGAAGTGCTGGTCGCTATTCATATAGCGCATGGGCACGAGCGTGCCGTACTCAAGTTCGAGCGTGGTCGTGCTGTGCGCCCGGCTCCTGACGCCCATTTCGTTGGCGACTTCCGCGATCAGATCGCCGAGCCCGACATTGCCGGGATACGCGTACGGCATGTTCTTGATGAAGTGCGGCAACTCGTTGCTCGTATAGACGCCCTCGAATTTCGGCGCGCAATTGATGTGGTATTCGCTGTTCACGAGCCAATGCACGTCGAATACGACGATCGTATCCACGCCAAATTCGTGGCAGCGTCGGCCGATTTCATGGTGACCGTCGATTGCGGGCTGACGGCAGCCCTTATGCGGACCGTCAAGTTCGGACAGGTATAACGACGGGACGTGAGTGACTTTTGCTGCCAACGCGAGCTTGCCCATCGCGGTCTCCTATTCTGTGCGGTGCGAGGCGGGACGCACTCGCGCATGGCGCTAAACGCGAAAGCGTCTCAAACACCCCAGCGTGGAATGTGATGCGAGCCGAGCGATACGCACACGTTCTTCGGTTCGAGGAACACTTCGTAGCTCCACGTGCCGCCTTCGCGGCCCACGCCCGATGCCTTCGTGCCGCCGAACGGCTGACGCAGATCGCGTACGTTCTGGCTGTTGACGAAACACATGCCCGCTTCGACGGCTGCGGCGACGCGCAACGCGCGGCCGGTGCTCTCAGTCCAGATGTAGCTCGACAAGCCGTACGAGATGTCGTTGGCGAGCTTGATCGCGTCGGCTTCGTCGTCGAACGGAATCAGGCAGGCGACCGGGCCGAAGATCTCTTCCTGCGCGATCCGCATGCGATTGTCGACGTCGACGAACACCGTTGGCTGAACGAAGTTGCCTCGGCGCATGGCGTCGGGCAAGTCAGGTGCATCGAGCCCGCCGCACGCAAGTGTCGCGCCTTCTTTCGGACCCAGTTCGATATAACTGCGGACCTTGGCCAGATGTCCCTGGCTGATCATCGGACCGACGATCGTGCTATCAGCCAGCGGATCGCCCACCGTCAAGCGTTTTGCGCGTTCGATAAAACGCTCGGCAAAGCGCGTGTAAATCGAGCGTTGCACCAGAATGCGCGAGCCCGCCGTGCAGCGCTCGCCGTTGTTCGAGAAGATCATGAACACGGCGGCATCGAGTGCGCGTTCGAAATCGGCGTCGTCGAAAATCACGAACGGCGACTTGCCGCCGAGTTCCATTGAAAACTTCTTCAGACCCGCGGTTTGCACGATGCGGTTGCCCGTTGCCGTCGACCCGGTAAACGACACTGCATGCACATCCGGATGCGCCACCAGCGGTTCGCCGGTTTCCTTGCCGAAGCCGTGCACGACGTTCAGCACGCCGGCAGGAATACCGGCTTCGAGTGCGAGATTGCCGAGCATCGAGGCAGTCAGCGGCGACAGTTCGCTCATTTTCAGCACAGCGGTGTTGCCGAACGCGAGACAGGGTGCAACTTTCCACGTTGCCGTCATGAACGGCACGTTCCACGGCGAGATCAGCGCGCACACGCCGACCGGATGGAACAGCGTGTAGTTCAGGTGCGTCTCGGTGGGATACGTATGGCCGTCGACGCGCGTGCACATCTCCGCGAAATAGTTGAAGTTGTCGGCGGCGCGCGGCACGAGTTGCTTGCGCGTCTGGGAGATCGTCTGGCCGGTGTCTTTCGTCTCGGTCTCCGAAATGTCGGGCACGTTCTTCGCGATCAATTCGCCGAGCTTGCGAATGACTTTGGCGCGCTCCGCCGCAGGCTTGCCGGCCCATGCCGGAAACGCTTCTTTGGCCGCGCGCACGGCGGCGTCGACTTCTTCCGCTCCGCCGCGGGCCACTTTGGCGAGCACTCCTTGCGTCGCGGGATTCACCGTCTCGAAGTAGTCTTTCGCGGCGCCCGATTTACCGTTGATCAGATGTTCGATTCGCATTGCCTTGTCCCTTTCTCTTTCACTGTCGATCAGGCGCGGCCGAAGTCCGCGTCGGATGCAATCGTATTGACGAGACGGCCAAGGCCGTCGATTTCACAGATCACTTCGTCACCCGCATTAACGTTGACGATGCCTTCCGGCGTGCCGGTCAGGATCACGTCGCCGGGTGCGAGGGTCATGAAGCTGCTCAGGTATTCGATCAACGCCGGGATATCGGTGACGAGATCGCGCGTGTTGCCGTGCTGCTGACGCGTGCCGGTCACGAATGTGCGCAATTCGAGTTGCGTGACGTCTTCAATGTCGGCCGCATCGACGAACCACGGGCCGAGTACCGTGCCGCCGTCGCGATTCTTCACGCGCAGGTTGGGGCGGTAATAGTTTTCCAGGTAGTCGCGGATCGCGTAATCGTTGGCGATCATGTAGCCGGCCACATGTTGCATGGCGTTTGCGCGCTTGACGTTCTGCGCGGTTTGGCCGATCACGACAGCCAGCTCGCACTCGTAGTGCATGAAGTTGACGTCGGCGGGGCGGCGCGTGAAGCCGCGGTGACCGATGACCGCGCCCGGGCCTTTGAGAAAAACCAAAGGCTCTTCCTGCTCGTTGAACTGCAATTCCTTTGCATGTTCGGCGTAATTCAAGCCGAGCGCGAAGATCGTGCCGACTTCGATCGGCGCGAGCCAGACGACTTCATCTTCGCGACGCACGCGGCCGTCGGCGAGGCGCACGCCATGGGCGTCCGGATAGGCTTCGTGAATCGCGCCTGCATACGCAACACGGCCGCGCATCATGGCTGTTCTCCATCTTGTTCTTCCGCACCGGCAAACGACACCTCGAGCGGCGGCAATCCGCCAATCGACAGCGTGGCCGTGTCGCCGATATGCGCAACCGGCGAGCCATGCGGCACGCCAAGCGTAATGACGTCGCCGGCGCTGAGTGTCATGAAATCGGTGACGTCCGCGATCAATTGAGCGACCTTGCGGACCGACGCCGCCGTGCTCGCCGTGAAGACCTCGCGTCCTGGCAGCGCAACCCTGATCGTCAAATCGTCGGGCGTAGCAACATGACGTGCTGCAACCACCGCCGGGCCGATGACGCAAAAGCCGTCGCGCGCCCGGAACCGGACCGAAGGCCGGTACACGCTCGCGTGCGGCACGCTCAGATCGGCGACCAACGTGTAGCCGACGATGTAATCGAACGCCTGGCTCGCGTTGACGCGTGTTGCAGTGCGACCCATCACGATACCCAGCGAAGCGCCGACTTCCACGCCCAATGCGTTATCAGGTACGACAACGCGGGCGCGATGACCGGCGAACGTATTGCGCGGCTTCAGATAGAGAATCGGCGCTTTCGGTGGCGCTTTATACGGAGCGGCATGCACCGCGTCGCCCAATGCCTCCAGCGCCGCGCGGTCGTTCAGCAAGGTTCCATAAACCGCGCCGGAAACGGGCGCGCGACAGGCTACCCCACGGGCGAGCAGCGCGGCGACGGCGCGCGCATCCACGTCGCGAGGCAGCGCGTCGCCTTCGGGATGCAGCAGGTGATCGGCAAGGGCAAACATGAATCAGCTGGCTCCCGGTAAAAACACTAACATGTTAGTAGTATCTCGCTTGATATGATCCATGGTCAATAGCCTGTGGGCTGATCGCGGGTTTTCCCTTAAGCTTCGACGGCTGCTTTTACCTATCTTCCGCCATGTCCGCTTCTACCCGAGTTTTGCACCGCAACCTGCCCATGTTGTTGCTGCGTGCCAGAGAAAAAATGATGGAGCGTTTCCGGCCGTTGATTACCGCGCATGGACTGACGGAACAGCAGTGGCGCGTGATTCGCGCGCTCAATGAGCACGGCCCGATGGAGCCGCGCCACATTTCCGATATCTGTACGATTTCGAGTCCGAGCATGGCCGGCGTGCTCGCGCGTATGGAGAGCATGGAGTTGGTGACGAAGGAGCGTTTCGCGGAGGACCAGCGCCGCGTGCTGGTGTCGCTGACCGATACGAGTGTGGATCTGGTGCGCGTGATCTCGAAGGATCTCGAAGCGCACTATCGCGAGCTGGAGCGCAAGGTAGGGCCGGAAATCGTCGAGCGCGTGTATCGCGCGGTCGACGATCTGCTTGCGGGGCTTGAAAAAGACGAGGAGTGAAGTAACGCGTTATTGATTGGCGTTAGCCGGCGAGCCGTGCTCGTGGCACGCTCACCATCCTTGAAAACGCCTCCACTCGACGCTGTCGCCATCCGCCGAGACCGCGTGATACTCGGGAAATTGCGCACCGGTCGCGCATGCATGATTCGGCAGGATGCGCAGCTTCATGCCGATCGGGAAGCGCTCTGCAATATCGTCGACATGCACGCCTTCATCTGTTGACGACAGAATCCCGTGCTCCTGATTGGCGCCGCTCACCACATATCCGCCAAGCGGTGTTCCGTTCAGCAGACAGGGCTGGCCGTAACCGAAATCGTGCGGCTGCTTCGAAGTGCCACGATCGCGGCTCATGGCCATCCAGCCCGCGTCGAGAATCGCCCAGCCTTTATCCGCCTGATGCCCGATCACGGTGGCGAGCACGCTGAGCGCGATATCTTCAAGCGCGCACACGCCGACGTTGTGCATGACCAGATCGAAGAAAACGTAGACGCCCGCGCGCACTTCGGTCACGCCATCCAGTTGCTCGGCGGCGAGAGCCGTGGGGGTCGAGCCGACGCTGACGGCCGGGCACGGAATGCCCGCGTCGCGCAGCCGCTGCGCCGCGCGCACGCAGCCCGCGCGTTCCTGCTCTGCAAGCGCGGCGAGTGCCTCCGGCGTATGAAGCTCGTAGCTCGAACCGGCGTGGGTCATCACGCCGCCCACTGTGACGCCGTTCTCATGCAGAATCCAGCCGACTTCCAGCAGCGTGTCCTGTTCCGGTGTAATGCCGGAGCGGTGGCCGTCCGTGTCCACCTCGACCCATACCTCGAACGTTTCACCGTGCTGGTCCGAAAAGGCGGCGATGGCTGCGGCGGCGGTCGGATTGTCCACCACCAGTTTCAGATCGCAACCCTGGCGGCGCAACCCCAGCGCGCGCGGCAGCTTGGAAGGGGCGATGCTGACCGCGTAAAGGATATCGCTGACGCCGGCTGCAAAGAAAGCCTCCGCCTCTTTGAGGGTCGAGACCGTAATGCCGCGCGCCCCGGCGGTGATCTGCGCCCGGACCACGTCGATGCATTTGGTGGTCTTGACGTGCGGACGGAATGCCACGCCCAGTGTGTTCATATGAGCCTGCATTCGCGCGATGTTCTTCTGCATCCGGGGGATGTCGATCAGCGCGGCAGGGGTGTCGATATGGTCGAATTTCATGCTTTCACCGGGGAATAGCGTGGTTCTGGACTGACCCGAAACGGCTGAGCCACGGGGCCAGTGCGTCGAGCGTCGGCGCCTCCACCTCGGGCGCTTGCGCTCCCGTCACGAGTGGCAGGCCGACGCGGTTATGCCAGTAGGTTCGCAAGCCGACCGCGGCCGTGCCGAACATATCGTAGCTGGAGCCGGCCACGAACGCGGCCTCGTGGGCCGCTACGCCGAGTTTGCCGAGTGCGAGCCGGTAAGGCAACGGGTTCGGCTTGTACATACCGGCTTCTTCAGCGGTCACGATCGCGTCCCACTTGATTGGAAAAAGGTTCGCAGCCTGCGTGCCGAGGCGGATCGAGCAGTTGGTGACGATAGCCAGTTTGCAATGCGGACTAAGCGCCTGCAAAGTGTCGAGGGCACCGCTCCAGGGCGTGAGCTTCAACCAGTCAGCTTCGAGTGCGTGCGCCGCGGATTCCGGCAGTGCGACTTCGACGGCTGCCGCGCGCACCAATTGTTCATACGCAATGTATTGGCCGCAGCCATAGGTCAGGCGCAAATAGGCCGCACGCCACGCACGGCCCGCAGATTCCGAACCCGCGGCGTGATTCCATGATGTCCAGGAGTCGAGCAGGGCGGTCAGGAGGTCGAAGAGCACCGCCTTGGGGTAGGCGGTTGGGAGCGGTAAAGAAGTCATGATGTAACCGGCGAGGGACGGTGAGTCGATTATAAAGTTTCGTCGTTCGCGTGGTGTTCAGCCGCAATAACTCTTAAGTTCAGTTTGAGTGAATGTGTCGATTTTTGACGTGATCCGTCACGTTTCAATTTCTATCTTCTCCACGGCGGCAACGGCCTGAATCTGCCCTGCAAATACTGCATGAAATGCCGCGTACGGGCCGGCAACCCGGCTCGCTGATGCGTGAGCGCGATCACGTTTGCGTCCGGCGCCTTCCAGCCTTGCAGCAAGCGCACGAGTCGTCCCTTCGCGATGTCGTCGGCTACATCCCATTCGGAGCGCAGGATCACGCCGCGGCCTTCGCAAGCCCATTGGCGGATCACGTCGCCGTCGTTACAGCTCAAATGCGACGAAACGCGCACGCTGCGACGCGTACGGCCCTTGCTGAACTGCCAAAGCGAGACATCCTCGTTGTTCTCGCGCAGCACGATGCACGGCAGCTTGCTCAATGCTTCCGGCGAGTCCGGTTGACCAAGATGCCTGAACAGCGAAGGCGCGGCGCATACGAAGCGCGCATTCGGTGCAATCGTATAACCGACCAGATTCGATACCGGCAACTCGCCGATATGCACAACGATGTCGAAGCGGTCCATCGTCTCGGTCAACGGCTGGTCGGACAGCGTGAGCGCTACGTCGATATCCGGGTTGTGTTGCTGGAAGTCGGCGATGGCGGGCGCCAGGTGGCGCCGGCCGAATCCCAGCGGCGCATTGATCTTCAGGGTGCCGATCAGGCCGCCCCGGCGGGTCTGCAAGTCGTCGAACAGCGCGTCGAACTGCTGGACCAGTTCGGCGCCGCGTTCGCACAGGAGCGTGCCTTCTTCCGTGAACTGCAAACGGCGCGCCGTGCGGTTTACCAGCTGCGTACCCAGCTTCTTTTCGAGTTGTTGCAGGCGCTGGGTCACCGCCGAGGGCGACAGGGCCAGTTTTCGCGCCGCGGCGATCAGGCTGCCACTTTCGCGGATGGTCAGCAGAAACCGGATATCGGCCGAGTCGTTCATGGCGGCAGCTTTTGAGTTCGGAAGTCTGGCAGCTTAAAGTGTTTGAATGCGCTGTTCCAGTGCGGCGGGATGAACCGGTTAAAGGCGGCCAGATGCCACGTGTCAGTGAACGCGAGGCGGCATCGCAAGGTAAACTGCTACGTCCCTAACAAAGCCGGCGGCTCGATCCGCTAAAGTGTGCGCTTGAGCCAGGCAGGGCGGATCAATACCTGCCATCCGTCGAATCGTTTTCGCTTCCATTTGAAGAGAAGTCCAATGCCGTTGTCACATGGACCGTCGAGCGGCCCTTCAGGCGCCGCTAGCGGATTGACCAGCATGTCGAATGATCCAGCTTCCCGGCCAACTGAAGGCTCGCAACAAAGTGCCCTGAAACAGGGAGTATTTCTGCACACGGGCTGGCGCAGCGCAGGCACGTGGGTCTGGTCGCGCCTGCGCGCACTCGATTCCGTGACGGGATTCTATGAACCGTTCAGCAACGTGCTCGCCGATCTGAGCCTCGCGGACGTTTCAGCGTCCCGTCCCACTTTGACTTCTGGACATCCTCCGCTCGCAGCGCCGTATTTCGAAGAGTACCGGCCGTTTCTGCAAGAGTGTGCGCGCGGCGTGGCCGGATACAGGAAGCGCTTCGGCATCGACCGGTTCTCACCTGCGCCCGACGCGGAATTCCCCGCATTGCAGGCCTATCTGGCCAATCTGTGCGAACACACCGCCGAACAAGGCAGCGTACCTGTCTTCAAGTTTTGCCGGTCGTCTGGCCGGTTGCCGTGGCTCAAGCGCGCGTTCCCGCAGGCCATGCACGCGGCCGTGCTGCGAAATCCCGCGTCGCAGTTTGCATCGGGGTGGCTGCTCAATCAGCAATGGGGCAATCCGTTCTTCGTGGCCGCGCCGTTTCGCGTGCTGGGTTTGAATCAGACGGACCCGTTGGTCCGGCAGGCCATCGAAATCTGCAGCGTGAGATTGCCGCCTGCCGTGCCGGCTTCGGATGACGCTTACGCCGTCGCATGCGAGCACTATGCGCGCACGGCGGAGGGCAACAACGCGTATCGGGCGTTCGTCGCGCTGTGGATTCTCTGTGCGTTGCGCATGGCGGACGGCGTCGATCTGACGATCGACGTCGACCGGCTGGGAGAGTCGCGCGACTATGCAGCCGGCTTGCGCGCCGGGTTCGAGGCGCAAAGCGGCTTGTCGCCAGACTTCAGCGGCGCGCGCGATCTGGTCGAGGAAACGCGCCGCAGCGCGGCGCGCATGGCCGGGATCGACGGCCGGTCAATGCGAGCAGTTCACTCCGCGGCGCTGAAATTCCTTAAGACGCAGGGCGCAGCGGACGCCGGCTTTGCCGAACTCATCCGCGAGAAGATGGTGCTGGCCAACGAATTGACCGAGCAATGGCGCTGAAGAGTCGATACGGACGCGGCAATACGAATCGTCGCGCTCCTGCGCGCAGCATGATGTCGGTAGCCGGTAGCCGGTAGCCGGTAGCCGGTAGCCGGCAGCCAACGGCTATAACGGGCCGCCGGGAGCGCTGCCCACCAGCCGGGCCGATCACTGCCGGTGGCAAAGCCGCGCATATTGCGGCGACTTCCCAACCAATACAGTTCCCGTGCGAAAAACAATACAGTGAGGCGCGGTTTTATTGTGCTGTATCGGGAATATGACCGGCACCGTCGATACAGTTTGTGGATCAACTCTAGCGGTCTATCCCGAACACGAGGTATCGAAATGAATGCAGTGAACGAACAAGCGAACTTGTCGGTGCAGCAGTTGGGCCATCACATTGGCGGCGCGCCGGTTGCATCGGCGAGCGGCCGTTTCAAGAACGTATTCAATCCCGCTACGGGTCAGGTGACCGGCTCGGTTGCCCTGGCATCGGTCGAGGAAGTGGATGCCGCGGTCAAGGCCGCCAAGGCCGCCTTTCCCGCCTGGAGCGAGACCGCGCCAATCAAGCGCGCCCGCATCCTGTTCAAGTTCAAGGAACTGCTGAACCGGCACCACGACGAACTCGCCATGCTGATCACGCGCGAACACGGCAAGGTGTTCACGGACGCGCAAGGCGAAGTGGTGCGCGGCATTGAAGTCGTCGAGTTCGCTTGCGGCATTCCGAACCTGCTGAAGACCGATTTCACCGACCAGATCGGCGGCGGCATCGACAACTGGAATCTGCGTCAGGCGCTGGGCGTGGTTGCCGGTATCACACCGTTCAACTTCCCGGTGATGGTGCCGATGTGGATGTTCCCGGTTGCGCTTGCTTGCGGCAACACGTTCGTGCTGAAGCCCTCGGAGCGTGACCCGTCGGCGTCGTTGCGCATTGCCGAACTGCTGAAGGAAGCCGGTCTGCCCGATGGCGTGTTCAACGTCGTGAACGGCGACAAGGTGGCGGTGGATGCGCTGATCGAACACCCGGACGTCGCGGCGCTGTCGTTTGTCGGGTCCACGCCGATTGCCGAATACATCTATACGGAAGCGTCGAAGCGCGGCAAGCGCGTGCAGGCGCTCGGCGGCGCGAAGAGTCATCTGGTGGTGATGCCTGATGCCGATCTGGACCAGGCTGTCGACGCCCTCATCGGCGCCGCCTACGGTTCGGCAGGCGAGCGCTGCATGGCGATTTCGGTCGCAGTGGCGGTGGGCAATGTCGCCGATGAACTGATCGAGCGTCTGGTGCCGCGCGTGAAATCGCTGGTGATCAAGAACGGCGAAAACCTCGACGCCGAAATGGGTCCGTTGGTTACCGCCGAACATAAGGCCAAGGTGGCCGGCTATATCGACTCGGGCGTGGCGGAAGGCGCGAAACTGATCGTCGATGGCCGTGCGCATCCGGTCGTGAACGAAGCCGGGTTCTTCATCGGCGGGACGCTGTTCGATCAGGTTGGCACGGAGATGAAGATCTATCAGGAAGAAATCTTCGGCCCGGTGTTGGCGGTGGTGCGCGTGCCCGATTTCGCGAGCGCGGTCGAGTTGATCAACGCGCACGAGTTCGGTAACGGCGTGTCGCTCTTCACGTCGGACGGCGGCGTGGCGCGCGCGTTCGGCCGGCAGATTCAGGTAGGCATGGTCGGCATCAATGTACCGATTCCGGTGCCGATGGCATGGCACTCGTTCGGCGGCTGGAAGCGTTCGCTGTTCGGCGATCACCATGCGTACGGCGAAGAGGGCGTGCGTTTCTACACGCGCTACAAGAGCATCATGCAGCGCTGGCCGGACAGCATCGCGAAGGGTGCCGAGTTCACGATGCCCGTCGCGAAGTAAGCAGCAACGTAGCCCTTAAATACGCTCTAAACTCCAGCGGACGAATCTTCTTCCGCTTCGCTCAGCACGGCAGTCTGCACCGCAGTTGCCGCGCTGACGTAGGGCGGCGCCTGGCGCGGGTCGTCGATGCTATAGCGCAACCGGCCCGCGTCGACATACACACGCAACTGACGATACCTCACCAGATAGATCAAGCCGACGATCGCCGCGGCGAAGCCCGATGCCGCGCCAACGCCGAGCGCCCAACGCGGGCCGAAACGATCCGCGACCCAGCCCACCACCGGCGCGCCGAGCGGCGTGCCGCCTAGCGCGATGGCCAGCAGGATCGCGATGACCCGGCCGCGCATGGCCGGTTCGGTGGAGATTTGCACGAGGCTGTTCGTCGATGTGTTGAACGTCTGTGTCGCCACGCCAACCACGACGAGTGCCAGGCCGAACAATACGTAGTTCGGCATTAGCGCGGCGACCGTGCAGCCCACGCCAAAAACCGCCGCTGCGCCGAGCAAAAGAGCCATGCGAGGTTTCGCTCTGCGTGCGGCGAGCAGCGCACCGGTTACCGAACCGATTGCCATGGTTGAGCTCAGCACGCCGTATTGACTCGCACCCGCATGAAAGGCGGTGACCGACATAGTCGAGATGAAGATCGGGAAGTTCAGCCCGAACGTACCGATCAGAAACATCATTAACAGCGCGGCTTTCAGATCGGGACGGGTCCACACATACTTGAAGCCTTCCACGAAGCTGCCGCGCGTGCGTGTCGCACGTGGTTTCAAATTCAGTTCGCTGATGCGCAGCATGCGCAGCGAACCGAGCACAGCGATGAACGAGAGCGCGTTGATCAGAAACACCCAGCCGGTGCCCACCGAGGCGATCAACAGCCCCGCGACGGCAGGCCCGATCATGCGTGCCGCGTTGAACGAGGTGGAGTTCAGCGCGACCGCGTTCGACAGATCGGCTTCTCTCACCAGGTCGGAGACAAAGGTTTGACGCGCCGGTGAATCGAACGCGGTGACACAGCCGAGCAAGCCCGCAAACACATAGACCTGCCATAGCTGCACGAGCCCGGTTACGGTAAGAAGCCCGGGGCACAAAGCCAGCGTGCCCATTGCCGCCTGGGTG
Source organism: Paraburkholderia sp. BL23I1N1 (assembly GCF_003610295.1). Classification (NCBI taxonomy): domain Bacteria; kingdom Pseudomonadati; phylum Pseudomonadota; class Betaproteobacteria; order Burkholderiales; family Burkholderiaceae; genus Paraburkholderia; species Paraburkholderia sp. BL23I1N1. The sequence continues at coordinate 6,418,232 of NZ_RAPV01000001.1, read as the reverse complement.
GCGAACAGCAGCTTGCGGCGGTCGAAGTGATCGGCTGCATAGCCGGTTAGGGGCAGAAGGAGCATTTGCGGCCCGAACTGCAGCGACATCACAATGCCCACGGACGTTGCATTGTGATGCGTGAGTTCCGTGAGCACGAGCCAGTCTTGCGCCGTGCGCTGCATCCATGTGCCGATGTTGGAGACGATCGCGCCGCTGGCCCAGACCCGGTAGTTGAACGTGCGCAGCGAACGGAATGTGCCGCTCACCGCAACATCTCCGTGTGGACGATCCGTACCGTGCGGCGGTTAAAACGAGTGGTCATGCGCGCGATTTTTCGAGCAGATCGAGGACGTCTTGCGTCGTGCCAGTTTCGCCGAGGCGCGGGAAGATTCGCGTGATGCTGTTGGTATGGGCGTCGAGGTTCATGTCCGTCATCGCGTCGATTGCGAACGTGACATTGAAGCCGAGTTCGTGTGCGAAACGCGCGGTGGACTCGACGCCGATACTGGTTGCTACGCCGACCAGCACCACTTGCGTGACGCCTTGCTGGCGCAGATACGCTTCGAGGTCGGTGTTCGTGAATGCGCCCCAGGTGCGCTTGCTCACCAGATGATCCGAAGGCTGCTGATTCAGTTCGGGTACGAGGTCCGCAAAACCGGCGGGGAAATCGCCCGTGTGACGCGACTGTTCCGCGCGGCCCGGCGCGCCGGCCGTGACGTTGACGAGCACCACGGGCAGACCGTGACGACGGAATGCGTCGATCAGGTCAGCGGAGCGTTTGATGATCTCGCCGGTGGGGTGGGCGGTGGGCAGCGCGACGATGCCGCGCTGCAAATCGATGACGACCAAGGCGGTCTTTGCGTCGAGCGTGGTGAGGGCCATGATGTTTTCCTTGACATTACGAGTCGATGAGGCGTTTGAGCAAGTCGACGCCGATCGCGAGCTGTTTCTGTTCGGCGGCTGAGAAGCGGGTCTGGATCGTACGGAATAGCCAGTCTTCGCGCGCCGCGCGGCTTGCCTTGACCTTCTTGCGGAACGCGGGCGTAAGAGAGAGAACGGTTTGCCGCCCGTCATTCGGGTCCGGTGCGCCGTTCACGAGTCCGGCTGCTTTCAAAACCGAAAGCGTCTCGCCCATGGATTGCGGGCGCATACCCTGGACGCGTGCGAGCGTAGTGACCGTGGCGGGACCTTCGCGTTCCAGCAGATGGAGCACCTGCACCTGCGACGGCGTGAAATCGCCCAGATGCGCTTCTTCGCGCATGCGGCGGCGCAATTTGCCGACGAGGACGCGCAGGTCCTCTGCCGTTGCATGCAGGGCGTCGGGGTCGGAAGGGGGCCTGGTGGGCTGAGTGTCGTTGCTGGACATACCGGCAGATGTGAAGGTTACCTTCGCAGGTTACCTTCACATCTGCCGGGAGTCAAGTTGACGGAGTGGGCAGCGGAATGCGGGGCGGGCCGCGCATTCCGTATTTTCGCTTGGGTGATCTTGGTGAAGCGAGGCTCGTGGTGATGTGCTGTTTAGAACTTGTGGCGAAGTGCCACGCGCGCTACGACCTGATTTTGCGTCGACGAGGGAGACTGCGTGCCGGGGATGAATGCGTCGTCGAGAATTGAGTTGGTCGAGTTGCCGGCGACCTTCTGATATTCGCCCTGAACGTAGACGTCTGTGCGTTTGGACAGGTTGTAGTCCGCCATCAGCCCGACCGAGTGGATTTTGGGTTTTACGCTGCCTGTCGAGGCGTCGTATGTTTCCATCGTGTAGACGTACTGCGCGCCGACGAAGAACGCGGGTGTGATCTGGTATTTGCCGTTCAATTCGAAGTTCTGGTATTTCAGCGTATTCAGCTGGACGCCGTTCGCGGCGAGCGGGATGCCGATATAGCCGTTGCCGGTGGGGTCTTTGTAGTTCGAGTTGGTGTAGGCGAAGCCGACGGTTGCCGAGCCGAACGTGTAGTTGATACCGCCGCCGAACACGCGCATACGGCCGGCGATGAAGCTTGCGTCGTTCGCGGTGATGGCGCCGTTCGAACCGACGCCAGGATTATTCGCTTGCAAATAGGCCGCAGCGACGAGCAGACCGCCGTTTGCGTATTGAGCACCGAAGCTGTACTGACGGTTGTTGGCGAAATTCGTATCGTTGCTGAAGCTATACGTGCCGCCGAACTGGAAGCCTGAGATTTCCGGGCTGGCGTATTTGATGGTGTTGTCTACGCGAAACGAGTTATCCGTGTTGTCGTTGTCATACGGGTGGGCGAACAGATAGCCTGCCCAATTGCCGTTGGCGGTGGTTTGCGCGAGGTAGTCGACTACTGAATCGTATTGACGGCCCAGGGTAACGGTACCGAAGCGGTCGCTGGTCAGGCCTACGTAGGCTTGCCGACCGAACATGCGGCCGCCTTGATTTAGACGACCGGAGTTCAGGTCGAAGCCATTTTCGAGTTGAAAGATTGCCTTGAGTCCGCCGCCGAGATCTTCCGAGCCTTTCATGCCTCAGCGGCTGCCTTGGGCGTAACCGCTTGCGAGTTCCACGACGCTACCGTGCCCGACGTTATTCGTGTAGTCGATACCTTCGTCGATGACTCCGTAGAGCGTTACGCTGCTTTGTGCAAACACGGGGGAAGCGGCGGCGCTGGCCAGGGCGATAGCGAGGATTTTCTTCTTCATAAGATCTCCATGATGTTTTGAATGTTTTAGCAGGTAGCTTGCGCATGATTTTCCGGCCAATACTTTTTGCAAAGCGAGGAATTCTGATGGCATCAATCGGAAACGCCGATGGAGTGTTATTTGGAAGAAGCGGCAACCGAATCAAGGAACGTCCGCGATCAGAATTGCGCGAGTAGGGAAGGAGGGCAAACAACGCAGAAGGCGAGACGAGCCCAGGCAAGACAAAACAAATCAATCGAGTTGACGCGAGAAGCGACCAGGCAAAACAAGCCGAGATAAGGGAGGGCGACAAACGGTTTTAAGAAGTGCGCATCGGCGCGCGCAGCGCCGCCGGAGGTATGACGCCTTTGTCACTCACGCGGAATGTGCGAGAACACAGATTCCAGATGCACCACTACCGCGACTGCGCGGGGGACCCGCTTAAGAATTGGCGGTGTGAGCCGCTTTCTCTTGCCTCTCTCTTTGCGGCCGGCAAAGAGAAGTAGGTGCCGCCCCGCACAGGGGCGACGCTAATAGACCACTAACAAAACAAGGAAAGGCCAACGCCGCAGACAGACAGACAGACAGACAGACAGACAGACAGACAGACAGACAGACAGACAGACAGACAGACAGACAGACAGACAGACAGACAGACAGACAGACAGACAGACAGACAGACAGACAGACAGACAGACAGACAGACAGACATCAAAAACGCCCACCACAAAACAAACACCAAAACCTAAGCAGCAACCGCCACAACCCTATGCCCCCGCCCCTCCACCATCTCCTCAATCAACCCTGCCAGCACATCCACCGCCGGATCCCGGCAAACCGACGCCCGGTGCAACTCAAGATCCGCCGAAGGCATAGTCGGCATCCCATCCTGAACCCCCAGCACCCGCCAGTGATCCGGCAAAGTCCGCCGATCGATAATCGTCACTGCCGCCCCATGATTAACGGCAACCCTGATCCCCGTAGGACTCTGACTCGTATAAACAACCTGATATGGCCGATCAAGCGCGGCGAGCGCTTCAAGCCCTCGTTGCCGATAACAGCAAGTCTCTGGAAACAGCGCAAGCGGCACCGGCGCCCCAGGTTTCAAATCAAAATCCTGATGCGCGGCCCACACCACTTCCTGACGTCCGAGATGCCGCCCACTGGTCTGCGACCCGTGCCTTACCACTAAAGCCAGATCCAGCTCTCCAGCCTGCAACCGCTCGAGCAACTCAAGCGACATCCGGCAATGAATATGCGGCCGCGCGCCCGGGCGCAGCGCATAGAATTTTTTAAGCAACTCGGGCAACCACAGTTCAGCATAATCTTCAGGCAGGCCAAACCGGATCACGCCATCGCTGCTACTCCGGTTCAACGCGGCAATCGCCTCGTTCTGCACCTGAATAATCCGCCGCGCGTGAATCAAAAAATTCTCGCCATCGCGCGACAACGCCAGCCGCCGGCTGTTACGTAGAAACATGTGCGTTTCCAACCGGTCCTCCAGCGTGCGGATTCGCAGGCTGATAGTCGATTGGGTGCGGTGCAGCAATTTCGACGCCGCAGTGAAGCCGCCGCTATCGACAACAGCAACGAAAGCCCGCACTAGCTCGGGATCCAGAGAACTCAGTTTCGACCAATCGGGTCCGCTGATGGAAGCCATCGGAATTACTCGCTTTCCAAAGAAATTTGGCGATCAAAACATAGGGGTGTTAGAGAGGTGATTGTTGTCGAAAACACCTCCGCCACAAATCAGTCCGAACCCCTATCCGGAGACCCGTCTTGTCACGTCGTTTTCCTCTTGCCGATGCTGTATGCAACGATTTGAGCGACATCGTCACCCGCGACATGATTCCGGTCGATCTGATTGTGCGCCGCAACTATGTCGCTCACGCGATAAAGCGCTTCGTTGCCGCTTGCCTGCGTGAAGCGCGCGTCTGGAAATACGCGTGCGTCTCGCGTAACCTCCTGTGCGGCGACGGTCCCGCAACCGCGGCGCAGAACACTTTCTACAAGCTCGCGAATGAACGGGTGCATCTGGCATGGAGAACGTGCGCGTCGGCACAAGCTTTCAGGCGTTCGTCGGCCAGGCCTGGAAGATTCCCGGTTCCCACCAACGCGCCGTTATTTCACGCTCGCGCAGGGTGCCGGCGTGATCGGTGAATACCCGTACATCGTCGATTACGAGGACAACGACGCGACAAGTAATGACAGCGTAATCGAGCCCGGCATGACGCAATGCATCAAAAGCTTTTTCCGTCATGAAGACGAAGATGAAAGCGTCAAGCTGGACGAGCAGGTGGTTGTACGCGATGACAGCGGCGTGGAACGGCTGTCCGACTATCCGTTCGAGAAGCGCCTGCTCGCTTGAGCGCAGGGCGTGTCCTCACCGGCATGTGAGGAAGAGGGTCGGCCTCTCGCGCATGCCAACTTATTACAATTCAATGCTCCAAGGGTGAAAGACAATGCAATTGAGACAACTTCGGGTAGTACTGTGCGCTGCCGCCATGGCTTTGACGGGCGCCAGCGCGCACGCTGCGGATAGCTGGTGCGCGCAAGGCAAGACAGTGCATTTCGCGGGCATTACCTGGGAAAGCGGCTCGTTCGCGACCGAGGTGCTGCGGCAGATTCTGGAGAAGGGCTACGGTTGCAAGACGGATGTCATACCTGGCAGTACGGCGGCCACTGAAACCGCGCTCGCGCACAACGACGTGCAGGTGTGGGCTGAACAATGGACCGGGCGCAGCGAGATCACTGCGAAGGCCGTGGCCGCGGGCAGCGTGAAGCTGGTCGGCGACACCTTGCCCGGCGGCACGAAGGAAGGCTGGTTCGTGCCGGAATACGTGGTGAAAGGGGATCCCGCGCGCGGTATCAAGCCGGTCGCTGCGGGCCTCGTTTCGGTGACCGACCTGCCTAAGTTCAAGAGCGTATTCGCGGATGACGAGGAACCGGACAAGGGCCGCTTCCTCAACTGCCCGACGGGTTGGGATTGCGAACGGGTCAACACACGTTTGCTGAAGGTGCTGAAGCTCGATGCGAGCTACACCAACTTCCACCCGGGCACGGGCGCCGCGCTCGACGCAGCGATCGCGTCCGCGTACCAGCGCGGCGCGCCGATCGTGTTCTATTACTGGGGCCCGGCCGCGCTGATGGCCAAGTACAAGTTTGTCGAACTCAAGATGCCGGCTTATAACGACGCGTGCTGGAAGACGTTGCGCGACGAAAGCAGCACCTCGCAATGCGCCTCCTCGTACATGGTCTCGCATGTCACCGTGGGCGTCTCCACACCGTTCTACGACGCCGACCCGCAACTCATGACGATGCTCGGCAAGGTCAAGTTCCCGATGGACTTCCTGAGCAGCACGATCCTCGAAATGAGCACGAAGAAACTCGACGGCTCTGCCATGGCCACGCAATTCCTGCGCGCGCATCCGGAGATGTGGAAGCAATGGGTGCCTGCCGACGTCGCGTCGAAAGTGCAGGCGGCACTTGCAGGCGCCTGACAGTCGGTAACGTCAGGCGGATTTCGACGGCACGAGGCCTTGCGGCTTCGTGCCGGGCAGCAGGTGTCGTAGAGCCTGCTGTCCATTTGTAGTGGAGGATGGGTTATGCATTCGTTTTTTCTGCATCTTTCGATTGCCGATTGGGTGAACGACGCCGTGCAATCGTTCGTTACCCGCTATGGCGACAGCTTCCACCAGTTCAGCATCGTGCTTTTGCGCTATGTGCTCGTGCCACTCGAAGGTGGCCTGCGCGCCGTGCCGCCCTGGCTGATCCTGCTGGCGGTCGGCGCGGTGACGTGGAATGCGACGCGACGCCTGACCGTTGCCGGCTTCTTCATGCTGCTGCTCTATGCGATCGGTTGCTTCGGCCTGTGGGAAAAGCTGATGCAGACCCTCGCGTTGATGCTCGTGGCGACCGTGCTGTCGGTCTCGCTCGGCGTGCCGCTCGGCATCCTGACCTCGCGCAGCGCATGGCTGCGACGCGTGCTTCTGCCGACGCTCGACGTCATGCAAACGCTGCCCAGCTTCGTCTATCTGATTCCGGTGTTGATGCTGTTCGGCCTCGGCAAGGTGCCGGCGATTCTCGCCACGATCATCTATGCGCTGCCGCCGCTGATTCGCCTGACCGATCTCGGCATTCGTCATGTGGATAGCGAGGTGGTCGAGGCGGCGCGCGCTTTCGGCACGACGCGCTGGCAGTTGCTGGTGAACGTGCAGATGCCGCTGGCGAGGCCCAGCATCATGGCCGGCATCAACCAGACCACGATGATGGCGCTCTCGATGGTGGTGATCGCCTCGATGATCGGTTCGCGCGGGCTTGGCGAAGATGTGCTGGCCGGCATTCAGACGCTCGATGTGGGCAAGGGAACCCAGGCGGGTATCGCCATCGTGATTCTCGCGATCGTGATCGACCGCATCAGCCAGGGCTATGGCCAGGACCGCCGCACGCGGCGTCTGTTCGCGCAGCGCAAAAAGGCCAAAGCGGCTTCGCGCATTCCCTATCGTACGAGCAGCACGAGCAGCACGAATACGAATGAAACAGCGGCGGGTGAAAGCGGCCTCGAAACCCGCGCGGCCAAGTAACAGGAGTAACAGGAGAGCGTCATGGCAGCAATTGAAGTCAACCACGTGTACAAGCTGTTCGGGCCGCCCACCAGTCATGCGCGCGTGCTCGACCTGTTGCGAAGCGGCAAGGGCAAAGCCGATGTGCTCGCCCAGACCGGTTGCAATGTCGGTCTGAACGACGTCAGCTTGCATATTGGCGCCGGCGAAATCTTCGTGATCATGGGACTGTCCGGCTCAGGCAAGTCGACCCTGGTCCGGCATTTCAACCGCCTGATCGAGCCGACCTCGGGCGAAATCGTGATCGATGGTTCGGACGTCATCAAGCTCGACCCGCAAGGCCTGCGTGAGCTGCGCCGCTACAAGGTCAGCATGGTGTTCCAGAATTTCGGACTGCTGCCGCATCAAACCGTGCTCGACAATACGGCGTATGCGCTGCGGGTGCGCGGCGAGAGCAAGCCGGAGGCCCATGAGAAAGCCAAAACCTGGCTCGGCAAGGTGGGCCTGAATGGTTACGACGAACACTATCCGGACGAGTTATCCGGCGGCATGCGTCAGCGGGTCGGGCTGGCCCGCGCGCTTGCCGCGGATACCGACGTGCTGCTGATGGACGAAGCATTCTCCGCGCTCGACCCGCTGATTCGCACGGAAATGCAGGACCAGTTGCTGCAACTGCAGGCGACGCTGAAGAAGACCATCGTGTTCATCACGCACGATCTCGATGAGGCGCTGCGGATCGGCAATCGCATTGCGATCTTGCGCGACGGCAAGCTCGTGCAGGAGGGGACGCCCAACGAGATTCTGACGCGCCCCGCGGACGACTACGTGAGGCGCTTTGTCGAGCGCCGCCCGGATCGCGGCTCGGCCGGCGTAGCCCAGGATTGATTAACCCACCTCGCAAGCCTGGCAAGCCTCGCGCACCATGCCGAAATGTTGCGCGAGGCCTTCCCAGCCGAGTGCCGTGACGGTCACCGAGCGCGCGGTGGGCGACTTGCGCATCCAGCCCCACGCAATGAACGCGTCCATCAGACGGGCGCCTAACGGCCCCGCGACGTGATATTGCCGCTCGGTCCAGTCCAGACATTGGCGGGCATGGCCCGCCCGCTCGAACGCCGGATCCCCCATATCGATACCGAGCTGCCGCAGCCACTCGCAGCCTGACGCGGTGAGTGCGTATTCGCGCTCGCCGGCTTCAACGATGAAGCCCCGCGTGAGCATGCCTTGCGTCACCGCGACGCCGATCTGACCCGCCAGGTGGTCGTAACAGCAGCGCGCGAATCGCAGCGCCTGAGCGGGGCGGCTCGGCGTAGTGCGCCAGGCCGGGGTGACCGGCCCGACAGACGCGAGGCTTTCGAGCACGCGCGAAACGTGCGGCCCGGCTAGCCGGTAATAGCGATACCGGCCTTTGCTCTCCACACTCAGCAAGCCGCCGTCGAGCAGCTTGGCCAGGTGCGAACTGGCGGTCTGCGCCGTGACGCCCGCCGCTTGCGCAAGCGCGCTCGCCGACAGGGCGCGGCCGTCCGCGAGCGTGATCAGCATCACCGAACGAACCGGCTCGGCGATCAGGTGCGCCACGCTCGAAATATTGTGCTGACCCATTGATTTGCACCGTCCTTCATTGACGCGCGTTTGATGACTGTTGGCAGGTGAAAAACCGTTCGTTTGTTCGCACTGACACTTCGATACAGCCCGAAGCATTCTCTGTGCAGGCCGACTTATAGTCAACGTCGAACCGGTAACCAGAGGCTGGAACGCGTGAACACTGAACATGAATATCAGAAACGGGTATTGATCGCGACGAGCCTCAGCTACGTCATTGTCATCCTGGATACATCGATCGTAAACGTCGCGCTGGAGCCCATTGCCGCCAGTCTGGGCTCGGATATCAGTGGCCTGCAATGGGTGGTCAACGCCTATACGCTGACCCTTGCCAGCTTGCTGCTGAGCGGTGGCGCACTCGGCGACCGGATCGGTGCGAAGACCGTTTATCTCGCCGGATTGCTGATTTTCGCCTGCGCGTCGGCGTTATGCGGATTGGCGCCGGATTTGCGGATTCTGGTTGCCGCGCGGATCGCGCAGGGCGTCGGCGCGGCGTGCCTGGTGCCATGTTCGCTGACCCTGATCAATCATGCTTTTCCGGTTGCGCGGCAGCGGGCTGGCGCGATCGGCATATGGGCCGGATGCGGTGGCATCGCGATGGCGGCGGGGCCGCTCGCCGGTGGTCTGCTGATTCATCTGCTCGGCTGGCGAAGCATTTTCCTGGTGAATGTGCCGATCGCCTTGATCGGCGCCTGGCTGACGACGCGCGTCGATTCGGTGCGCCCGGCGGCGTCGGACAGGCCAATGGATATCGCCGGGCAGGTGCTCGCGATCGTGGCGCTTGGCGCGTCGGTCGCCGTATTGATCGAGGGCGCCAAGTTCGGGTGGCACGCGGGCGCGATACGAGCGGGCGCTGTGGTTGCGCTCGTCGCATGGATTGCATTCGTGTTGGTCGAGACAAAACGCAAACAGCCGATGCTGCCTTTGCACTTCTTTCGGAGTCCGGTGTTTTCCGCATCCGCGTTTGCTACGCTGATTTCCGGCCTGGTGTTCTATGGCCTGTTTTTTCTGCTGAGCCTGTACTTCCAGTCGGCTCGCGGATGGTCGCCGTTGCAGACTGGCCTGGCATTTTTGCCGTTGACGGTGATGGTGGCGATCGGCAGCTTCGCATCCGGTGCATTGAACAGGGCGTATGGCGCGCACCGGCTCGTTTGCGGCGGCTTCCTGCTGTATGCGCTGGGTTTCGCCGGCCTCGCCGCGCTCGCGGACGATGCGCCGTATTGGCGGATTGCGCTGTGCTTTCCCGCTGTCGGCTTTGGCGCGGGGGTGATTACGCCGGCGGCGACCGCCGCGGTGATGACGGCGGTGGACAAGGCGCGTGCCGGCGTCGCGGCGGGCGTGCTCAACGCGAGCCGGCAGACCGGCTCCGCAATTGGGGTCGCGATCTTCGGGGCGTTGATGAGCGCGATCCAGCCCCTCGACGCAGGGATTCGCGTGGCGGTCCATCTGGCGATCGGCTTGTCGCTGCTGGCCGCGCTGGTCTGGGGTGTCGCGTTGGCCGTGGCGGCGCGTTACGCGGGCAGCGATGCCTGTTAAGCGTGTTCAGCCTAAGCGTATTCAACCGAAAACGGGCCGCTCAATCACGAGGCAGTCGGGGCGCGAATCCCGGCTGGCACCATCGAAAGGACGCCACTGGCACTACGCGCGCGTTCGGAATGCTGCGAGGATACCGGCCCTTTCCTGAAGATGTCGTCGTGCGCGGAGCGCAGCAATCGATTTGACCTTCGATTCTCCGTTTTTTTTGCGAATACACGACTCATGAATGTTGCCGATACCCCTTCCATCCTGGGATGTCTGGCCCTGGTGACCCTGGTGGCGGGCATGGCAAAAGGCCTGACCGGATTCGGCGGCGCGCTCGTCATGGCGCCCTTGTTTGGGCTGTTGATTCCCGTGCCCGAAGCCGGCGTCCTGATCGTCCTGATCCATTTTGCGACCTCGCTGCAAGGCGTGCGCAGCTGGGCGAGCGCGGTGCGCTGGCGCACGGTGATTCCACTCGCCTTGGTCGCAATGGCTTGCACGGCAGTCACAACCCTGTGGATGGCCAGCGAGAACGCGGTGGAGCTTCGCCGGATCGTCGCGCTCGCCGTTCTTGCCTCCACGGTGATGCACATGCGCGGTTGGCGCTGGCTTCACGATAGCGGCTGGCGGCCGACCTTCACGGCAGGCGCCATGAGCGGCGCGCTGACCGCGCTAGGCGGTATCGGCGGTCCGCCGGCCGTCTACTACCTCAACGGCGTGGGCCAGGGCGCTGCGCTGCGCGCCAATCTCCTCGCGTATTTCGCGGTGCTCTACGTGGGCGTGGTGGCCCTTCTGGTGGCCGAGCATCGGGTTCACACGCCCCAGCTCGGTTCGCTGGTCCTGCTCGTGCCGGTGTTCGTGCTCGGCGTCGCCGTGGGAGAGCGCCTCGGCCGGCGCGTGCCGGTGCGCCGGGTCGAACATCTCGTGAGCGCTTTGCTGCTGTGTTCCGGGCTGGTCGCCCTGGTCGCGTAAAAGCAGGTAAAAATAACCTGCGAACATCCTCTGAGACGTTCGCGCGAGCGGGTGCAATACCCGCTCAGCGTCCCGCATGTGGACCAGGCGATTTATTATCGCTGGTACTAGTCAGGTGCATTTTCGGCCACCGATACTGAATTCGTCTGCTATGGCCCTCGTGCCCTATCCGCTCGCCGCGGCCCCCGTCACCCGGGTTGGTTCCCCAATGGCGGGCGGATTCAGCAGAGACGATTTCATCGACCACGAAACGCAGACGGAGACTTCATGCTCAAGTTCTTGATTGGGATCGGCATCCCCTACATCGGCGTGATCGGCCTGCTGCCCTGGGTCGCTTCTGTCGATCGATTCGTCCTGGGCGTGCCCTTCATCTATGCGTGGATTTTCGCGTGGTTCATCCTGACGTCGCTCTGCCTGCAGGTGTGCTGGCGTCTGTTCGATCGCCGCGCGGACGATGCAAATCCGCAAACCCACTGACGCAGCAGGAGAGCCCTGATGTCCACCGTTGTCTTTCTCGGTTTGATTCTCTTCTCGCTGTATCTGGCGATACGGTCCAAAAAAGGGCATGGCGCACAAAGCGTTCATGACTTCTTTGTCGCGTCCCGTCAGTTCGGCGCGTATCTGGTCTTCTTCCTCGCCGCGGGCGAAATCTACAGCATCGGCACGATGATCGGCTTTCCGGGCGGCATCTATGCCAAGGGGCCCACGTATGGGGTCTGGTTCCTGGGATACATTCTGCTGGCGTATCCCGTCGGCTATTTCATCGGACCGAAAATCTGGGAGGCCGGCAAGCGCTACAACGCCATTACGCTGCCCGATCTGTTCAAAGGCCATTACGGCAGCCGCGCGTTGGAACTGATCGTCGCCGGATCGGCGATCCTGTTCCTGCTGCCGTGGGGCGAGTTGCAATTCACGGGGCTCGTTGCCGCGTTCAAAGGCCTCGGCTGGAACTTCCAGCCGCTCTATCTGATCCTGATTTCCGCGGTGCTGGCATTCACCTACATCGCCATTTCCGGGGTGCGGGCGTCAGCGTACATTGCGATCCTGAAAGACGTGTTGATGGTCGTGGCGATTGTGATCACCGGGATCGCGGTCGCATGGGAATCCGGCGTCACGGAAGTCTTTCACGCCGCGAGCCTGCACGTCAGCAACAGCATGAACGCCAGCCAACTGACGTTTTCAATGAGCACCATGCTGTTCCAGTCGTTAGGGTTCTACGTGATGCCGTTCGCCGTGCAGGTTTTCTTCACGGCCACCAGTCCGAATACGATCCGGCGCACCCAGGTCGCGATGCCGCTGTACATGCTGATGTATCCGTTTCTGGTGATTGCCTCGTACTATGCGATCAGTCAGAACCTGCACCTCGCGTCGCCGAATGAAGCGTTCTTTGCCGCGGCGATCCGGTTGTTGCCGGGCTGGCTGCTGGGTCTGGTCGCGGCCGGCGCCTCGCTATCCGGTTTGTTGGTGCTGACGGGAATCTGTCTCGCCATCGGCCCGATCGTGACGCGCAATCTGTTGCCGAAGATGCCGGAGAACAAGCAGAAAGCCACCGCGAAAATGGTGATCGTGGTCTACCTGCTGGTCTCGATCGTGATGACCCTCTTGACGCCGAATCTGATGCTCACGCTGATCAATACCGCGTACTACGGCGTGACCCAGTTCTTTCCGGGCGTGATGGTCATTCTGTTTTCGCTTCGAGTCAAACCGGCCGCCGTTGCAACAGGTATTCTGACCGGCCAGATCCTCGCGATCATCCTCTATATCCTTCATGCCGATCTCGGTGGATTCAATCTGGGCTTGTTGTGTCTCGTGATCAATATCGCGGTCACCGCCGTGTTGAACCATGGCTGGAAGCGCAAGCCGGTGCATGCGCTGTCCTGAACGTTCGGCCTGCCTCCTGAATCAGAGAACACTTAACTATGAATTCGATTGAACGAGGTCCCATCACCGTTTTCTCCGCCAGAAAGATTCTGACGATGAATCCGTCTCAACCGCACGCCACGCATGTGGCCGTGCGAGACGGCAAGATTCTCTCGGTCGGCAATCTGGAGGACGTCAGCCGGTGGGGCGAGGTTGAGATCGTCGACACGTTTGAGAACAAGGTGTTGATGCCGGGTCTCGTGGAAGGGCATTGCCATCTGATGGAAGGCGCCATGTGGGACGCCGTGTATCTCGGCTACTACGACCGCCGCGGCCCCGACGGCACGTTGTGGCGAGGCCTGAGAACGCTGGATGAAGTGATCGCGCGGCTCGCCGAAGCGCAACGCGCCATGACGGACGCGGCGGCGCCGCTGCTCGCGTGGGGCTTCGATCCGATTTTCTTCGGCACGAGCCGCCTGTCGGTCAAGGAACTCGATACCGTGTCGGCTCGCCGGCCGATTGTCGTGCTGCACGCGAGCGTGCACCTGATGAACGTCAACACCGCTATGCTGGCGCTCGCTGGGATCGACGAGAACACCGACATCGACGGGATCGACAAAGACGAGGAGGGCCAGCCGACCGGCGAACTGCAGGAATTCGCCGCCATGTTCCCGGTGTACGAAGTGATCGGCAGCCAGCTTTCCATTGCGGCGAGCGAAAAGAAAGCGGCCATCTGGAATTTCGGCAAGGTCGCGCAACTCGCCGGCGTGACCACCGCGACGGACCTGGTGAACGATCTGTCGGCGTTGGGCAATCGCAACCTGCGCGAAGTCACGGCCGACCCGCAGTATCCGGTCAGGATCGTGCCCGCGTTTGCGCCGCAGCGAAGCCCCGACGGCGGCGCCGAAAGAGTGCTGTCGGCGATCGGCGACAGCACGGAAAAATTGACGTTCGGCCCGGTCAAATTCATCGTCGATGGGTCGATTCAGGGCTTTACGGCACGGCTGAAGTGGCCGGGTTATGTCGGCGGGCAGCCGAACGGGTTGTGGCTGATTCCGCCTGGCCAGTTGGAGGAGGTGTTCACGCCGTTCCACCGGGCCGGGCTGCAACTCCATATTCATACCAACGGAGACGAAGCCACCGAAGTCGTATTGAACGTCGTCGAGAAGATGCTCGACGCCTGCCCGCGAAGCGACCACCGCCACACGCTGCAGCACTGTCAGATGGCCGATGCGAGCCAGTTGGCGCGCGCGGCGAAACTCGGCATGTGCATCAACTTTTTCTCCAACCATATCTACTACTGGGGCGACGCCCACTACGCGCAGACCATGGGCCCCGATCGCGCGAACCGGATGAATGCGGCGGGAACGGCGCGGCGTCTGGGCATTCCCTTTGCCTTTCATTCGGATGCGCCGATCACGCAGTTGAGACCGCATTTCACCGCCTGGTGCGCGGTGCAGCGCAAGACCGCAAGCGGTCGCGTGCTGGGTGCTGGCGAGTGCATCCCCGTGGCGGATGCGTTGCGCGCGATCACGCTGGGCGCGGCCTATACGCTCAAGATGGACCATCTGATCGGCAGCATCGAGGTGGGCAAATTCGCGGACTTCGCCGTGCTGGAGGACGATCCAACCGAGGTCGCGCCGGATCAGCTGAAAGACGTCGAAGTGTGGGGCACGGTGCTGGGCGGGCGCGTGTTTCAGTCGCCGGCAAAAAAATGAACGCAGCGGCTCAGTCGACTGCTCCGCCGCCCATTGCGCTGGTGGTGCTTGGCGGTTATCTGGGCGCGGGAAAGACGACCATGCTCAACCAGGTGCTGTCGATGGCGGGGCAGCGCCGCATAGCGGTACTGGTCAACGATTTCGGCGATATCAATATCGACGCCGCATTGATCCGTGAACGCACCGACGACGTCATCAATCTGGAGAACGGGTGCATCTGCTGCTCGATCGGCGGGCGGCTCGTCGACGCACTCGTGAAAATCAGCGCGCGGCCCGAGCGTCCCGAGTTGTTGATCATCGAAGCGAGCGGCGTTTCCGATCCTGTGAAAATCGCGCAGATCGGGCTGCTCGACCGGGCCTTCAGGCTGGTTGGGATTATCGTCGCGGTCGACGCCGAGCGCATTGGCGCAACCTTGCTCGACCCGTACGTCGGCGATATTGTGCGCCGGCAAATCACGGGCGCAACCGCGCTCGTGCTCACCAAGACCGACCTCGTGACCGGGCAGGAAAAGGGCGCGGCAACGGCAGCGGTGTTGTCGCTCGCGACTACGTCCATTCTGGTCGAAGCAGTCAATGGGCAGATACCGCCGGCGTTGATCTTCGACGCGAGTGTGGTGCCTCGCCACCGCGCGGGTGGGCTTGGTGTCACGAAGGAGGGCGTGTCGAACCGGCATCTGGATATCTGCAGTTTTTCTTTCCGCTCGGACTTCCCGCTGGACAGAAAAAACTCAGAGCAGCGCTTCGCGACCTGTCCTCCACGCTGCTGAGAGCGAAGGGCATCGTCTGGCTGGATCAGGATGCCTCGCCGCAGGAACTTCATGTGGTGGGTGGCCGCTTCCTCATCACGCCATTCGCGGGCCACGCAACGGCCGAATCGACGATCGTCCTGATCGGCCGTTTCACTGACGAAGACGAGCATGCGATCAAGCGTTGCCTCGAAAGCACGCAAGCGCTGAACTAACACCCACCTCGCGCAAGTGACGCGCTCATCGTGCCAATGGCGCTAATTAAGCGTACTGGTCGCACGAAGCGCACCACGCACACCAACGGCCTGCACCCAAAAAAGGTTCGAGGCCAGTCAATCCGCCTGTTCCCGACACTCGCTGCACCAGGCGAAACCAGCGCACTGGCCCTACCGTCGAGCGGACACCAAACTTACACTTTTCCTAAGAGATCGCCGCTTAGGCAAGCTCACGAGTCACACCCAATTCACCAAGCAGGAGACATGCATGGCCACAATGGAAACGTCCGCGTCGAAGGTTACCGCGGAGACACTCGCCGCATTTTCCGACGCGTTCAACCGTCACGATGCAAACGCGCTGATGGGCTTCATGACCGAAGACTGTGTGTTCGACGCAGCCGGCGGAAGCGAAGTGTATGGAGCGCGCTTCGTCGGCCGCGACGCGGTGCGCGCAGCATTCGAAACGGTCTTCAGGACTTTCCCGGACGCGCATTGGGGTGACGGCCGACATTACGTCATCGGAGAGCGCGGCGTGTCCGAGTGGGTGTTCACGGGGACGCATGCGGAAGGCTGGCGCATCGAAGCGGAAGGGTGCGATCTGTTCGAGTTCCGCGACGGTCTGATCGCCGTCAAGCGCGCGTTCCGTAAGGAACGCCCGAAGCAGAACGTTTGACGCCGACGAGGAGCTTCACATGGAGCAAAGTGTCATCACACGGGTCGGCGAAGGGTTGTCCGCAGGGCGGGACAGCGCAACGCAGTACGACCCGAGATACGACCCCCTGGTCTCGCCGGGACCCGGTCATGGCAAGCAATACGCACCCACCTACTGGGCCGCGACCGCCGGCACGCCGCCGCCCGACGATGGTCCGATCACGAAAGATATCGACGTGGACGTGGCGATCATCGGCGCGGGGTACACCGGGCTCGCAACGGCGCTGTGTCTCGCGCGCGATCACGGTATCAAGGCGGTGGTGCTCGAGGCCAACAAAACCAGTTGGGGCTGCAGCAGCCGCAACGGTGGGCAAGGGCAGAATGCGTCGGGACGTCTGTCGCGTTCACAATGGATCGAGCGTTGGGGTAAAGATGTCGCGCTGAAAATGCACGACGAGATCCAGGAAGGCTTCGACAACTTCAAAGCGCTGGTAGCGGAAATCGATTGCGATCCGCAACCCGGCGGCCACTTTCTGATTGCGCACCGGCCGCGCATGATGGCCAAACTCGCCGCCGAGGCCAAAGTGTGGAAAGACGTTTTTGGCTACCCGTCCGAGCTGATCGACCAGGCCACGTTGCGCCGTGAGTACGTCAACGATTGCGAGGCGGCCGGCGCGCTCCACGAGCCCGAAGGCATCGGCATTCATGCGTTGAAACTAGCCTACGGCTATCTGCGGCTGGCGCGCGAAGCGGGTGCGCGCGTTCATCCGGCGAGCCCGGTGATCGGCTGGGAAACCATCAACGGCATTCATCATTTGCGCACGCCGGGCGGCATCGTGCGGGCTCGGTCCGTGGGTATCGCGACCGGCGCTTATACGGCGCCGGACCTGCATCCTTCGCTGACGAGCCGTGTGATGCCGATCCTGTCGAATTCGATGGTGACGCGTCCGCTCACGCAGCAGGAAATCGCCGCCTGCAATTTTCGAACGACGCAGGTGCTCACCGATACACGTACCTTGCGTTTCTACTATCGCTTCCTGCCGGACAACCGGCTGCAGATCGGCAGCCGTAGCGCGATCACCGGTGCGGATGCGCCGAATCCGCGTCACTACGAGTTGCTCGTCGAAGGGATGGGCCGCAAGTTCCCGGTTCTGCGTGGTGTCCAGATCGACTATTCGTGGTGGGGCTGGGTGGACGTAAGCCACGACATGATGCCGCGCGTGTGTCAGCCGGATCCGAAGCAGTCGGTGTTTTACGCACTGGGCTACGGTGGCAACGGTGTGTCATATTCCCAGCAGGCGGGGCGCCGCCTCGCTGAACGGATTGCGGGCAAAGGGTCGAAGCAGACGCTGCCGATCTTCACGTCGCCGTTGCCCGGCCATCCGTTCGCACCGTTCCGCCGCATCGGGCAACGGATGCTCTACCAATTGTATTTCCGGCGCGACGAAAAACCTTGAACGCGCTCCGCGTGCCGCGCCACCCGCGGCACGTCATTCGCCAGTCGTCGAGCGTCACGCGCACGGCGCTGCGCAGCGCAGAGAGGTCTGCGCGTTAAGCCATAGGAAAAGACACGAAGCAGCGAGGCGCGTGAGCGACCTCGCTCGATCCGAATTGACGGCGCTCAGGTTTCGGGAATGCATGCAAACGCGCATGCAGCCCCGCACGACTGGCGCCGGCATCAACTGGATGTGGAGGTGACATGGAAGTATCGAACAAAAGTGAACTGAAGACCGGCCTGAAGGAGCGCCACATGACCATGATCGCGCTGGGCGGCGTGATCGGCGCGGGTCTGTTTGTCGGCAGCGGCGTCGTGGTCCGGCAGGCCGGCCCGGCGGCGGTCCTGTCGTTTCTGATTACCGGCGGCCTGATCGTGCTCGTTATGCGCATGCTCGGAGAAATGGCGTGCGCCATGCCGGCGGTGGGCTCGTTTTATGAATACGCGCGCCTTGCCTTTGCCGGCAAGCGCGGGCCGGGCAAACTGGCCGGCTTTCTGACCGGGTGGATGTACTGGTATTTCTGGGTCATCGTCGTGGCCGTCGAGGCGGTGGCCGGCGCGAAGCTGGTTCAGTTCTGGCTGCCGGATACGCCGGCGTGGGCGATCAGTCTTGTGTTGCTGGTCGTGCTGACCGCGACCAACCTGATCTCGGTGGGCAGCTACGGGGAATTCGAGTTCTGGTTCGCGTCCATCAAGGTGGCGGCGATCATCGTATTTCTGTTCCTTGGCGCGCTCTATGTGCTGGGTCTGTGGCCTGCGTCGCTGCACACCACCGCGGTGATGCCGACCCTGTTTTCGCACGGCGGACTGATGCCGAAGGGGATTGGACCAGTGCTGAGCGGCGCCGTCGCGGCGACGGGTTTTTACTTCGGCGCCGAGATCGTCACCATTGCCGCCGCCGAGGCGCATGAGCCGGTCAAGGCGGTCGCCAAAGCCACCAATTCGGTGATCACCCGCGTGCTGATTTTCTACGTCGGCTCGATCCTGCTCGTAGTGGCGCTGGTGCCTTGGGATTCGCCGCGCATGGCCACGCCGTATGTGAGCGCGCTCGATGCAATGGGTATCCCCGCCGCCGCCAATGTCATGAACGCGATCGTGCTGACCGCGGTGCTGTCCGCGCTCAATTCCGGCCTCTACGCGGCGTCTCGGATGATGTTTGCGCTCACCCGCCACGGCGATGCGCCGGCTGCGCTCGCCAAGGTCAATCGCCGCGGTGTTCCGGTTCGTGCCATTCTGATCGGCACCTTGTTCGGCTATGTGTCGGTCGTCATGTCTTACGTATCGCCCGACACAGTGTTCGCATTCCTTGTCAATTCGTACGGAACCGTGGCCATTTTCGTCTACGTGCTGATCGCCGTGTCGCAACTGAAACTGCGCGCCCGGCTCGAGCGCGAGGCGCCGGAGATGCTGCGTGTGAGGATGTGGTGCTATCCGTATCTGACCTGTTTCGCGATCGTCGGCATGATCGGCATTCTGGTGGCCATGGCCTTCATACCGGACCAGCGCACGCCGCTGTGGCTCGGCGTGGTGAGTCTCGGCGTGTTGCTCGTGGCGTATGCGTGGCGGGCTCGGAAGAGCGGGGGTGTTTCGGCTGAGGCGGATTTCGTGGACTATCGGCCTCGTACTCATTGAGGCCTGTCTAACGCGTGCTGTTCGATTTGCAGCGGTGGGTCGTTCGAGATCGCCGCTGCACCGGGTTAATGCGAGGTTGGCGGCGCGTCCTTGCTACTTTGACAAGACCGTCGCCGTTGCCACCGCTGCTGCCGTTGCAGGCTGAAGCAGCGGTCCGATGCGTAAGGCTACTTCCTTGAGCTTCGGCGCTGCTTTCAGCAGATCCTCAAGGCTGGCACGCGCCGTGGGTGCGTGAACGGCCAACGCCGCGAGCACGCGGCCGTCCTCGATGCCGCGCACCGGCACCGCGACCGCGACCATGCCGCGGACGAATTCCTCATTGTCGACACCGATGCCGCGCATGGCGAGGCGGTCGAGTTCCGCTTCCAGCAGATCGATATCGGTCAGGGTGCAATACGTCATTGATTTGAGCGACAAGCGCCGGATGACAGCGCCGCGCTCGGCCGGCGTCATCTGCGAAAGAAACAGTTTGCCGCTGGCAGTGCAATGGAGCGGGACGCGCGTGCCCGGTTGCAGATGCAGGCGCAAAGGTTCGCTCGTCTCGACGCGCTCGACGTACAGCACGGTATCGCCGTCGAGCACGGTGAGATTGCAGGTCTCGCCAAGCGACTCCACCAGCGTGCGCAGCAACGAACGGCACGCGCGCGTAAACGTGCTGTTCGCGAGCGTGGTCAGCGCGAGTTGCGCGGCGCGGGGCCCGAGCGCAATGGCGCGATCGGCCCCGCGCGAATCCGGCATGTGCGTGACGTAACCGCGTGCTTCGAGCGATTCGATCAGGCGCATCAAGGTCGCCTTCGGAATCTGCAGACGTAAGGACAACTGGGAAAGCGACGACGGTTGTCCGGCGGACGCAAGTTGTTCCAGCACGCTGAGCGCGCGCAGGACGCGGGTGTCGTCGGCGGGCCCGTGAGCAGGCGAGGGGAGATGCGTGGTGTCTCTCATTGTCCTTCCCGGGGCGGATGAAGGTGGATGCAGTCCGAACAGATCGGTGACAACCCGGATAAGCGCGTGCGGACCGATCGAAAAGTGAAACGAAAAAGTCGGTTTTCGTACCGGATTAATCAATCGTAACCGGAATCGCTTGAAGTCGAAACTGCCATCCAATAAATTGAGACAAAATGATCCGTTTTTAAAAGCAAAGGCAGCAGCACGGAGACATCAATGGTACGGAGTTTCGACTACGTGGTCGTCGGCGCGGGATCGGCGGGTTGTGTACTTGCCAACCGTCTTTCTGAAAATGGCCGCTACTCGGTATGCCTGCTCGAAGCCGGGCCGCCCGACCGCTTTCTGTGGATTCATATCCCGATCGGTTACGGCAAAACCATGTTTCATCCGGTCTACAACTGGGGCTTTTACACCGACCCGGATCCGAACATGCACGACCGCAAGCTCTACTGGCCGCGCGGGCGCACGCTGGGCGGCTGCAGTTCCATCAACGGGTTGATCTACATTCGCGGCCAGAAAGAGGATTACGACCAGTGGGCGGCGCTCGGCAATTGTGGCTGGAGCTGGAAGGAGTGCTTGCCTTACTTCCGGCGGCTCGAACACAACGAGCTTGGCGAATCGTCGACGCGCGGCGTGGACGGTCCGTTATGGGCCTCTACGATCAAACAGCGCCACGTACTCGTGGATGCGTTCATCGCTGCGTCGAATCGCCTGGGCGTCCAAACGGTAGACGACTTCAATCAGGGCGATCAGGAAGGGGTCGGCTACTACCAGCTGACCACGCGGCGCGGCTGGCGTTGTTCGACCGCTGTCGCCTACCTCAAGCCCGCACGAAAGCGTCCGAATCTGCAGATCGAGACCGATGCGCTGGCGTCGAAAATCCTCTTTGAAGGCACGCGTGCGGTGGGTATTCGTTATGAGCAGCATGGCAAGGTTCACGAAGTGCGCGCGCACCGCGAGGTGGTGCTGACGGCGGGCGCACTGCAGTCGCCGCAATTGCTGCAAGTGTCGGGTGTCGGGCCGGCAAAATTACTCAACGAGTTGGGTATTCCGGTGGTCGCGAATCGCGCGGGTGTCGGCGAGAATTTGCAGGATCATTTGCAAGTACGCCTGACTTACGAGGTGACGCGGCCAATCACGACGAACGACTTGCTGCACTCCTGGACGGGCCGCGCGAAGATGGGCCTGCAATGGGCGCTGTTTCGCGATGGGCCGCTTGCCGTCGGCATCAATCAGGGCGGCATGTTCTGCCGCGCGTTGCCGGACGAGGCGAAAACGCCCGACATCCAGTTCCATTTTTCCACGCTCTCGGCCGACACCGCCGGCGGCGATGTTCATGTCTTTCCCGGCTGCACTTATTCGATCTGCCAGTTGCGGCCGGAGTCGCGCGGCAGCGTGCGGATTCGCACAGGCGACATGCGCGACGCGCCGTCGATCCAGCCGAATTATCTGTCGACCGATCTTGACCGCCGCACGACGGTTGCGGGTGTGCGTTTTGCGCGCCGCGTTGCCGCCACCGAGCCCATGGCATCGCTGATGAAACGCGAAGTGCGTCCTGGCCCCGACGCGCAAAGCGACGACGAACTGCTGCACTTTTGCCGTGAATATGGCCAGACGATTTTTCATCCGTCCGGCACCGCGAAGATGGGTGTGGCGAGCGATCCTGGCGCGGTGGTCGACGAACGATTGCGTGTGTATGGCACGGAAGGCTTGCGGGTGGTCGATTGCTCGATCATGCCGACGCTAGTCTCGGGCAATACCAACGTACCGATCGTGATGGTCGCCGAGAAGGCGTCCAGCATGATCCTCGCGGATGCGCGCGCGAGCGATCGGCCGGCAGGGCAGATGCAAGCACGGAGCATGGAAGCGCAGTATTGACGCAAGAAGCAAAACGATCGCGACCTGACTCGCTGCATTCGAAGTCGATAACAGCAGCGTGCAGGCGGCGAAATTCGTGCCCCAGGAGGAGACAAACGGGGGCTCAAAAGCGCTGCGTTGCCGGACGGCACGCGGCCATCCATTGGAGAAGGCGCTATGGCAATCGATAAGCGGGCTATCCGCCGCGTTGCATTCGCGAGCGTGATTGGAGCGACGGTCGAATGGTATGACTTTTTTCTGTACGGCGTCGTGGCGGGCATTGTGTTCAACAAGCTTTACTTTCCCGCTCACGATCCACTCGTCTCGACCATGCTGGCCTACGGCACGTTCGCCGTCGGCTTCGTGACACGGCCGCTCGGCGGCGTGATCTTCGGTCACTTCGGCGACAAGGTCGGACGCAAGTCCGCGTTGATCTGCACGCTCATCATCATGGGGATTTCGACCGCGGGAGTTGCCTTCGTGCCGACCTTCGCTCAGATCGGCATCTGGGCGCCGATTCTGCTGCTCGCCTTGCGCGTATTACAGGGCATCGGGCTCGGTGGCGAGTGGGGCGGCGCGGTGCTGATGGCCTATGAATATGCGCCGCCGAACCGGCGCGGTCTGTACGCGAGCTTGCCGCAGATCGGTTTGTCGATTGGCTTGTGCCTCGCGTCGGGCATTGTCGCGGGTATTTCCCGGCTGTTGCCGGAAGCGGCGTTCCTCTCGTGGGGCTGGCGTCTTGCGTTTGCCGCATCGCTGCTGCTCGTGGTGCTCGGTCTCTACATTCGCCTTAAGGTGATGGAGACGCCCGAGTTTCTCGCGCTCAAGCGCAACCGCCGCGACGTGAAAATCCCGTTCGTCGACATGATCACGCGCTATCGCAGTTCGGTGCTGCTCGGCATGGGCGCGCGCTGGATCGACGGCGTGTTCTTCAACATCTTCGCGGTGTTCATGATCGGCTACCTCACGCAGCATCTGTCGATGAGCCGCACGGAAGCGCTCACTGGCGTGATGATCGCGGCGATGGTGATGTGCTTCTTCATCCCTTTCTTCGGCAGGATGTCGGACCGGATGGGACGCGCGCGCGTGTATCGCTGGGGCTCGCTGATTTGCGGCGCCTCGGTGCTGCCGGCCTTCTGGCTGATGGAGACGCAGGCCGGCAATACGCTGGCCGTCTGGCTCGGCGTGGTGATTCCTTTCGGCATCTTCTACGCGATGGTCTACGGTCCGGAAGCCGCGCTCTTCGCCGAACTGTTCGATCCGGAGGTGCGTTACACCGGCATCTCGTTCGTGTACCAGTTCTCGGGCATTTTCGCGAGCGGCCTCACGCCGATCATCGCGACGGCGCTGCTGCGGCTCGACGGCGGCAAGCCCTGGTACGTGTGCGGTTACGTGATTCTGTCGGCGCTGCTCTCGGCATGGTCGGCGCGAGCGATGGAACGGCGCACGAAACCCTTCGACGAGATGGCGACCGCGCGTTGACGACGGGCGGCGCCGAACAACTATCCCCGTAGCGGGGAGGAGAATGAAGTGACTGATATCGTGACGGGCAAACCCGACAGAATGGTGGCAGTACGAACCGTTTTCGGCATCGATTCCAGCCTGATGGTGCCCGCTTTCAGCGAGCGCGACGACCACGTGCCGGAGATCGACGAGGTCTACCGTTTCAATCCGGAAGTGACGCTGGCCATTCTGGCCGGCTTCAGCCGCGATCGCCGGGTGATGGTGCAGGGCTTGCACGGCACGGGGAAGTCGACGCATATCGAACAGGTTGCGGCCCGCCTCAACTGGCCGTGCGTGCGCGTCAATCTCGACGGCCATATCAGCCGCCTCGATCTGGTCGGCAAAGACGCGATCGTGGTGCGCGACGATCTGCAGGTCACGGAGTTTCAGGAAGGGATCGTGCCATGGGCATTGCAGCGCCCGGTCGCGCTGATCTTCGACGAATACGACGCGGGGCGTCCGGATGTGATGTTCGTGATCCAGCGCATTCTCGAACGCGACGGCAAATTCACGCTGCTCGATCAGAATCGTGTGATTCATCCGCATCCGTATTTTCGCATGTTCGCCACCACCAACACGGTGGGACTGGGAAATCTGAACGGCTTGTATCACGGCACGCAGGTGCTGAATCACGCGCAGATGGACCGCTGGAACGTGGTGGCCACGCTCAACTATCTGCCGCGCGCGGAAGAGGCCGGCATCGTGCTTGCGCGCGTGCCGGAACTCGCTGACACCGCGGGACGTGCGCTGATCGAATCGATGGTGAGCGTGGCGGAACTCACGCGCAGGGGGTTCGCCAGCGGCGACCTGTCGACGCTGATGTCGCCGCGCACGGTAATCAACTGGGCGGAGAACTGCCAGATCTTCCGCGATCCGGCGATGGCGTTTCGTCTGACCTTCCTGAACAAGTGCGACGAAGCCGAGCGGCCGATCGTGGCTGAGTATTTTCAGCGTTGTTTCGGTGTTGAGCTTGAGGTTGGGGCGAACGCCAACGCTGAAGGCTACGCGGCGGGAACCCGCTGATGATTTCGGAAAGAGAGGCTACGCCGACCCAGGCGGGCTTGGACCAAGCGGCAGAGGACCAGACGGTCCCGCGGCAAGCGGCCTTGAGTCAGGCGACATTGCGGCAAGCGACTACGGGCTCAGCGACCTCGCAGCAAGCAACGCCAGGCCAGCCGACCTCACGGCAAGCCACCCTTCGCGCGGGGCAGCGCGAGGCGCTGTGCGCGGCGGCCGTGCGTGCCCTCACCGGCGACGCCGCTTTGCAATACCGAGAAGGCCGGTTGTGCCGCGATCTGCGGCCTGTGCCCCTGCACGCGCCGCATCTGCGCACCGACCCGCAGCTGGACGACTTCGCGTCCCTGCGCGGCGCCGCCGATGGCGCGGCCCTTCGACTCATGCACTCCGATGCGGCGCTGCATGGCCGCCTATGCCCGGCTGATCCCATCGAGCGGCTGGTGTTCGAACTGCTCGAACAGTTGCGCTGCGAAACGCAGACGCCGCCCGGCATGCCGGGCCTGGCGCAGAACCTGCGCGAGCGTTTCGAGGCCTGGTCGCGAGCTTTCTATCACGCCGGGCTTGCCGAAGACCACCTCGGCATTCTTCTGTACACGGTCGCGCAGATTGCATGGTCGCGCCTCACAGGCTGGCCCGTGCTCGAACAGATCGAAGACCTGATCGAAGCCACGCGCGCGGCGATCGTGCCGGTGCTGGGCGTGCCGCTGGCGGGCTTGCGCCGGCATCGCGCCGAGCAGGACGCGTTCGCTGTCCACGCGCTGGAACTTGCACGGCTGGTGGCCGGGATGATCCGTGCCGCCCGCGCGGACGCGCTGGATGATACGCAGGACGACCCGCAGGAGCGCGACGAAAAGACCCCGCGCACGGCGTTCTCGCTCTGGTTCGACGTCGAGGACGACGAGTACAAGGATATGGCCGTTGCGCTGACCGGCCAAAGCCGCGTGCTCGAGGCATCGGAGCAGGGTTATCGCGCCTTTACGACGCGCTATGACCGTGAGCTATCCGCGGGCACGCTGGTCCGCAAGGCGTTGCTTGGCGAGTTTCGCGAACGGCTCGACGAACGCGTCGCTGCCCAGGGCATCAACGTGGCACGACTTGCGCACGCGCTGAAGGCGGCGCTGGCGATACCGCAACGCGACGGATGGTCGTTCGGTGAAGAACATGGCCGGATCGACGGGCGGCGCCTTGCACAACTGGTTAGTTTTCCCGCTGAACGGCGCCTGTTCCGGCTTGAGCGGAACACGCTCTTGGCGGACTGCGTGGTGAGCTTTCTGATCGACTGCTCGGGCTCGATGAAAGCGCATATCGAGCCGGTGGCGATCATGGTGGACATCCTCACGCGCGCGCTCGACCAGGCTGGCGTGACCACCGAAGTTCTTGGCTTCACCACCGGTGCCTGGAACGGCGGCCTGGCTCGGCTCGACTGGCTGGCCCAGGGCCGCCCTCATCATCCGGGCCGGCTTAATGAACTGTCTCATCTGGTGTTCAAGGACGCCGACCGGAGCTGGCGACGCGCCCGCGCCGACATTGCCGCGCTCTTCAAGGCGAACCTGTTTCGCGAGGGCGTGGATGGCGAGGCGGTCGACTGGGCCTGTGCGCGTCTCGTCGCACGTCCTGAGGCGCGGCGCATCCTGATCGTGATTTCGGACGGCAGTCCTATGGACAGCGCGACGGGCCAGGCCAACGACGCCTTCTATCTCGACAACCATCTCAAGGCTGTCGTGGCACGCCATGAGGCCGCGCGTGACGTGGAGGTGCTGGGTTTGGGCGTCGGACTGGATCTCAGCCCGTATTACCGCCGCTGCCTGGCGGTGGACCTCTCTGCGCCGCCCGACATGAAGCTGTTCGCGGAGATTGTGGGTTGGATCGGCGCTCGCGGGCGGGGCGGAAAAGGGTAGCGGGGATAGCGGGTTTGCGGATTCGCATTCGCGGTTTTACATCCACGGCTTCAGGCGGATCTTGCGACGGTCGAAGCCGTGAAGAGGCAGAAGCCAACATTCTTGAATGCTACGGCCAATATGCACGATGGAGAGATTCGGGCGAGAGCATATTGAATGCCCGAAAACGGTCGGTGACAGTCGGTTTCGCCCGAGCCGGAAATACCGGCGCCTGGGCAGCACGAACGGACAACCAGGTAAGACCGACAAGAAAAAGCCGACCCGCGATGGTCGGCTTTTTCGCTAGCGCGGATATCCCAAAAACATAGCCTTCCGATGATCTGCTAGTTTACGCCGTCACGAATGACGCTATCCAGCAAGGTGCTGAATGCGATTACTTAGACTAGACCTAGGTTCAGGTGGCCACTGCGAGCTGCCTCACCGGACGGAATATCGTGGAGCGTGCAGCAAGGCTGCCCGCGAGAAACATCCCGAACTGGCGAAGCAACTGCCGACTGCGATGCAACGCGTACTGCAGCAGGCGCAGCGGGAACAGGCCGAACGTTCACGGCAGAGCCGTGAGCGGATCCATCAGCGTCGGCGGGATCCGGACCTGGATCATGGCGGGCCTGAGCGCCAGGGTTGAATCGGCTTCTGCGTAACGCTCATGTACTGCTTAATCTCCGGCTTTCCAAGTGCGATCAGGTTAAGCATCGCGACGCAGATGCGCCACGCAGGGACTGGAATCGTCTGTCACAACGGCGTTGTTGCAAAAATCAGGGCGCTTCGCGAGGGCTTGACGTTTACGCGCAACGCTCGGGTTGTCCAGGATGTTAACTTCGCATCGAACTGGGTAGATTCTCGATTTTTTCCCCGAGAAGATGCGCAAGGACGAACGCAAGGCAAGCGAGCCCAAAGGGGTGTACCGCGTCAGAAACTGGCGGGAATACAACACCGGTCTGATCTCGAGAGGTGACGTGACCATGTGGATTGACGAAAGCGTACTGGTGCCGGTATCTGAGGCTGGCCCGGCCAGGCGCGGTCGGCCGCGTGTCTACAGCGATGCGGTGATTCAGATGTTGCTCGGGCTCAAGCAGGTCTTTCATCTGCCGCTGCGCGCTCTGCAAGGCTTCGCGCTCAGTCTGCACAAACTCGCCTACCCGGGCTTGCCGGTGCCGAACTACTCGACCTTGAGCCGTCGCGCACAGACCCTGAAAGTCGTACTGCCAACGCAGCGTCCCGATGCACCCTTGCACCTGGTGATCGATAGTACTGGACTGAAGGTGTACGGCGAGGGCGAGTGGAAAGTGCGCAAGCACGGCTATTCGAAACGCCGGACATGGCGAAAGGTACATCTTGCGATGGACGCGAACACCGGTCAGATCTGCGCTGCACTGATGACCCATCAGGACGAAGGTGATGGCGAAGTGTTGCCCGATCTGCTCGACCAGATTCCGGCTGATGTGGTGATCGATACCATCGGCGGCGATGGTGCCTACGACACCAGGCCGTGCCACGCGCAGATCGCCGCGCGTAGCGCGATCCCATCGATTCCGCCGCGCGAGGGAGCGAAGCCCTGGCCAGATAGCACGCCCGGTGCCGCCTGGCGCAATGCAGCTATCGACGCTATCGGGAGAAGCAGCAGGCGCGAATGGAAACTGGCGACTGGCTACCACCGGCGCTCGCTTGCCGAGACCTTGATGTACCGGCTCAAGGTACTCACGGGCCCGTGCCTGTGGGCTCGTGAAACTGGATCGCAGGCGACCGAAGTATCGATTCGTGCGGGCGTGCTTAACCGCATGACGGCACTCGCTCGCCCGCAGTCCGTCCGTATCGCCTGAGATCGAAAGCACAGGGGTCATGTTGTCTCTACGCCTGATTAACGCAACAACGCCTGTCACAACTAGCAAAGCAGGTTTGCCTATGTCGCAATGGAATACGCTTTCGGTCCCGTTGGAGACCGGTTGGCAATGCACGCTGGTTCCATGACTATGCACCCTGACAAAACGCCGAAGGTGCCCGCGCACGCGCTGGCGCATGCAACTTTTATCATCTCGGGTGATGCTGTAGTGCCGGACTTCTGGACCGAGTATTTTGGCATTCCCCCTGACTCCACAATCACGAAAGGAAAGCCCTTTTTATATCCTTCCGGCAAGCTCAGCACTCGCCCCGGAAAATTGGGTTTGTGGGCGGTAAAAAGCGAGTCTGCGGTGTGCAGCGATCATCTCACCCCGCATTTGCGATACTTGACTGATCGGCTTTTATTGCCGCGTGCTGGCCTGCGCAATCTCGTTTGCCACGACGAAGATAAGATGTCTTTCTGGTGCTACTGGCACAACGAAACCGGCGACCGCGTGCCCGATGTGCCTGACGGCATTCGCGCGATGATGGAAGAGATAGGCGGCACCATCGAGATTGACGAATATCGGTAGCCGGCTTGCCCGCGAAAGGCGAGCTATCCAGCTTGACAAGGGTCATGACGCGAGCGGCGAGGTGCATGGGTCCTTCGCTTCTGCTGTTTGCGCCTGCACGGCGGTCACCGCGATCACGAAGTAGATATCGTCGGCGCTGCATCCGCGCGACAGATCGTTGGCAGGCTTTTTCAGACCTTGCAGCAAGGGACCGATTGCCTTCGCGTCGCCGATCCGCTCCGCCAGCTTGTAACCGATATTGCCGGCCTCCAGGCTGGGGAAAATCAGCACGTTGGCGTGTCCTTGCACCTGCGAGTGCTCGATTTTGCGCATGGCGATCTCGGAGACGAGGGCCGCATCCAGTTGCACGTCGCCGTCGATCGCCAGATGCGGGCGCGAGGCTCTCACCAGACGCGTCGCTTCCACAACCTTGTCGACTGCCGCGTGCCGTGCACTGCCACTGGTCGAAAATGACAGCATGGCGACGCGCGGCTCCTCCATCAACAGGCTTTGCGCGCTGTCGGCCGCCGCCATCGCAATCTGGGCCAACTCACCAGCGTCAGGGTCCACCACCAATCCACAGTCGGAGAAGATCAGCCCGCCTTTGAGCGTATGGAAAGGCTCGCACAGCATCATCAGAAAGAAGCTCGACACCAGCTTGAACGATGGATGAATACCGATGATCTGGATCGCCGTGCGGACCACGTCGGCGGTTGTGTGGACGGCGCCGGCCACCGAACCGTCGGCGTGACCGAGCCGCACCATCAGATTGGCGAAGCAGAGGGGCTTGAGGATCTCCTGTTTCGCTTCGTCGAGCGTCATGCCTTTTTTGCTGCGCAGTGCGAAGAGTTCATCGCTAAAGGAATCGGCGAGCGGCGAGGTCGCAGGATCCACCAACTCCATGCCGGACAGTTCGATGTTTTGCCCAGCGGCCGCTGTGCGAATGCGCGTGCTAGATCCCACCAGCACGATGTGGGCGATGCCCTCACGCGTCGCGCGTTGCGCGGCTTCCAGCATGCGGGGATCTTCCGCCTCGCAGAGCACGATGCGTCTCGGTGAAGTGCGGGCGCTTTCGATGATGCGGTTGATGGCTTTCATGGCACGGGGCGGCGATCACGGTTGAAAAAGGGAGCCGCGAACGAAGGCGGCCAGAGACGAAGCAGGCACCAAACGAACGCGGCGCGAAAACAAAAAAACCGGAAACGGCAGGGGAAATCCCGTTTCCGGCCTGCCGGGCGCGAGGAAATGTGCCTCCCGCGCCCGGACCGTCAGACAACGGTTGAATCAAACATAGTCCTTGTACTTGTCGAGCAAACGCACCGGCTTGGCCAGCGCATCGCGGCGGAACGGATCGCCGAGCTCGCGGGTGCACATGATCTCGATGATGGTGGTCTTGCCGTGATTCATCTGCGCATCGATCGCACGCTTTAACGCGGGGCCGACGTCCTCGAGCCGATCCACGGTGACCCCCTCGGCGCCCATCGCGCGAGCGATCCCGGCAAAGCTCTGGTTGTCGAGTTCACCGGCCACGAAGCGGCGGTTGTAGAAGTCCACCTGGTTCTTCTTCTCGGCGCCCCATTGCCGGTTGTGAAAAACCACCGCCGTGACCGGAATGTTGTGACGCACACAGGTCATGGTTTCCATCAGGCTCATGCCCCACGCGCCGTCGCCGGCGTACGAGACAGCGGGGCGATGGGGCGCCGCAACCTTGGCGCCGATGATGGTGGGAAACGCGTAGCCGCAATTACCCCAGCTCATCGCGGCGAAGAAGCTGCGCGGCTTGTTGAACCGCAGGTAGCTGTTGGCCACGGAGTTGATGTTGCCGATATCGGTGGAGACCATCACGTCGTCCGGCATGGCCTTTTCGAGTTCGCGCAATACCTGGCGCGGGTGCAGATAGGTGCCCCCGCCGGGCGTGCGCTCGTGCTTCTGCTCCTCGATCATGTCGAGGCTGTACGGGTCGCGCTCATGCGTCCAGCCATCCAGTTCTTTCTCCCATGCAGCCTTCTCCGCGGCGATGTGGCCGGCGCGGTCTTCACGCGAGGCGTCGCAGGCGAGGGTGCGGCCTTCGAGCCGCTGCGTGAGTGCAACCGCGGCGGCCTTGGCGTCGCCGCAAATGCCCACGGAGATCTTCTTCACGAGGCCGAGCATTTTGTGGTCGGCATCGATCTGGATGATCTTGGCGTTCTGCGGCCAGTAGTCCATGCCGTGCTGGGGCAGCGTGCCGAACGGTCCGAGGCGCGAACCGAGCGCGATCACCACGTCGGCGCGCTGGATCAGTTTCATTGCCGCCTTGGAGCCCTGATAGCCGAGCGGGCCGCACCACAGCGGGTGGCTGGCGGGGAAGGAGTCGTTATGCAGGTAGCTGTTGACGACCGGTGCGCCCAGGCGTTCGGCCAGCGCCTTGCACTCCTCGATCGCATCGGCCATGACTACACCGCCACCGGAGATGATGACCGGGAACTTAGCCTCGGCGAGGAGTTCGGCCGCTTCGTTCAGGCGTTGATCGCCGCCGGGGCCGCGGTCGAGGCGCTGCGGCTGCGGAATCTCGGCCTTGATCTGGCCGTAGAAGTAGTCTCGCGGAATGTTGAGCTGGGTCGGGCCCATCTCGGCCAGCGCGCGGTCGAAACAGCGGCCGGTGAATTCCGCCATGCGCGCGGGATGGGTGACGTGGCCCTGATACTTGGTGAACTCCTGGAACATGGGGAGCTGCTTCGCTTCCTGGAAGCCGCCCAAGCCGATGCCCATGGTGCCCGCCTCGGGCGTGATCATGACCACGGGGCTGTGTGCCCAATAGGCCGCGGCGATGGCGGTCACGCAATTGCTGATGCCCGGGCCGTTCTGGCCGATCACCACGCCATGGCGGCCCGACACGCGGGCGTAGCCGTCGGCCATATGGCCAGCGCCCTGCTCGTGCACCACGGGAATGAGACGGATGCCGGCCGGCGCGAAGATGTCCATGGCGTCCATGAAGGCCGAGCCCATGATGCCGAACATGTCGGTCACGCCGTTCGCGGCCAGGGTTTCGACGAATGCTTCCGACGGGGTCATGGCCTGCGGGCCGCTGATGGGGGTGTGATCGCTCATGAGGCTTGTCTCCGCTGTTTAATGAAACCGGAACATTTTGTTCCGAAAAGTGATTATCTAAAATGTAGAGCATGCACCCGCGATGGTCAATAGGTGATGCTGGATAAACGGTACAATTTGTCTCGAAAATTAATGAATGCGATGCTGCGTGGAATGTATGGGACGTGGTTCAATCCCACGGCAGCGAATAGGTCTTCACGTTGGTGAAGCTTTTCATCGCCTCCTGCACACCTTCCTTGTAGCCAAGACCCGAATCCTTGATGCCGCCGAACGGTGTCAACTCGAGCCGGTAGCCGGGTACTTCGCGCACGTTCACGCTGCCCACCTGCAGTTCGGCGATAAAGCGCGTGATGTAATCGAGGCGGTTCGTGCAGACCGAAGACGAGAGCCCGTAGTCAGTCGAATTGGAAATCCGGATCGCGTCGTCGATATCGTGAAAGCGGATCACCGGCGACACCGGCCCGAAGGTTTCGTATTTGACGAGCGGCATGTCGGGGGTCGCATGATCGAGGACCGTTGGCGAATACAGCGCGCCCTCGCGGAGATTGCCGAGCAGCAACGTCGCGCCGCGGCTGATCGCATCGTTCACCTGAGCTTCGAAGAAGGTCGCCGCGGCTTCGTCGATAACGGTGCCCATGTCGGTTGCCGGATCGGCGGGGTCGCCATAACGGATGGCCCGGGTCTTCTCCACGAGCAGTTCGACGAAGCGATCGGCCACCGCTTCATGCACCAGAATCCGCTTGACCGCGGTACACCGCTGGCCGGAGTTCTTGTAGGAGCCGGCAACGGTGAGCGTGCTGGCTTCTTCCAGGTCGGCGTCTTCCATCACAATGATCGGATCGTTGCCACCGAGTTCGAGCACCGCGCGCCGATAGCCCATCTTGCTGGCGATAGATTTGCCGATCTGCACGCCGCCGGTGAAGGTGATCAGATCGACGTGCTGATTCGTGATCAGTTCGTCGGCGATGTCTTTCGGGTCGCCGGTGACGACCTGCAGCATTTCTTGCGGCAGGCCGGCTTCGTAAAGGATGTCCGCGAGCAGGTAGGTGGACAGCGGCACCTTCTCGGAGGGCTTGACGACGATGCGGTTGTTGGTTGCGATGGCGGGCACGATTTTGTGCGCGACCTGATTCATCGGATGGTTGAACGGGGTGATCGCGGAGATCACGCCGAGCAACGGATCACGCTGGGTGTAGACGCGGCGCTTTTTGCCGTGCGGCGTGAGATCGCAGGAAAACACCTGGCCGTCGTCCTTCAGCGCTTCATGGGCGCCGAACGTCAGGACGTCGGCGACGCGGCCTGCTTCGTATAGCGAATCTTTCATGCACAGGCCGGACTCGGCGGTGATCAGGCCGGCAATTTCTTCAGTACGCCGACGGACTATGTCCGCGGCACGCAGCAGGATCTGCGAGCGCTCGTAGCGTGTGAGCCGCGCCCGATATGCGTGTGCCCAGGCAAACGCGTGTTGCACGTCCGCCAGCGTCGCTTTGGGCACCGTGCCCACCAGTTCGCCGTTATAGGGGTTGAAGACTTCGATGATCTCCGCACGCCGTATTTTTTCTCCGCCGATGCGCAGCGCTTCATGACGGACCTGCCACTGCCGTACTTCCGCGATCGAATTCATGCTGCCTCCAGCGATAACCGATAGCTGAAGTATTGCGGAGGGTGCGGCTAGCCGAGTAGTGCCAGCCGCCGCCAATCGCTGAGTCCACGCGGGCGGGGGGCTGTATGGCGTTCCACGGCGCCCCATGGTGCAATGCGGCGCCATAAGACAAACGCGGCCGCTATTGGGCCGCGCTAAATCAATCAAACTCGCGGGTCAAACCCGGCCTTTCCACGGCACCAGCACGCGTTCGAGATGGCGCATCAGCAAGTCGAAGCACAAAGCAAAGAAGCCGATTACGACAATGCCCATGATCACCACGTCGCTCGCAAGAAACTCCGCGGCGTTGAGGACCATGAAACCGAGGCCGCTGGTCGACGCCACCATTTCCGCGGCGACGAGCGTCGTCCAGCCGACGCCGATGCCGATCCGCATCCCCGTGAAAATCTCCGGTAGCGCAGACTTCAGAATCACATACAGCACCACCTGTGTGCGTGAGGCGCCCATCGAATAGGCTGCATGAATCTGCTCGATCGACACCGATCGCACGCCGGATCGTGCCGCAATGGCGAGCGGCGCGAAGATGGCCAGATAGATGAGAAAGACCTTGGAGAATTCACCAATGCCGAACCAGATGATGATGAGCGGCAAATAGGCGAGCGGCGGAAGCGGGCGGTAGAACTCGATCGGTGGATCGAAGATGCCGCGCGCAAAACGCGAGACACCCATCATCACGCCGATTGGAATCGCGGTCACACAGGCGAGCGCGAAGGCGCCGAACACGCGCAGCAAGCTGATACCAGTGTGCTGAATGAGCGTGGAACCGGCGAAACCCTCCGTGGCGACAAACACGAACTTGGCATACACCGCTTGCGGCGACGGCAAAAAGAGCGGCTTGATCCAGTGCAGGTTCGTCGCGACAAACCATAGCCCGACGAATAGCGCGACCGTCGCGAGGCTCGCAACGATACTGCTGCCCTGGCCGGGTACGCCGAACGTGTCGCCTGGCTTCGCGGGTTTCTTGGCGAGAAGCCGTGGACGTCGACCGGGCGTGCGTGGCGGCTCGATCGGCGTGTCGGATCCCAGCGGGGCGTCATGGCCTTGCGCAAGGACATGAGCCCGTTTTGAACTAAACATGTGTCACCTCGGCTTCGGCAGCGTGCATTTTCTCGTCGCCGTAAATGATGCTGAGCACGCGCTCGCGCATGTCGATGAAATCGGGGCTCGATTTGATGGCGCGCGCGTCGCGTGTTTCGAGAAAGCGCCGGTTGAAATCCAGCTCGTAGGTGTGCGTGATGCGCCCGGGACGCGGCGACATCACGATCAGGTGGCTGGCCAGAAACAGCGCCTCCTCGACGCTGTGCGTGATGAAGAAGAACATCTTGCTGGTCTTCGTCCAGACGTCGAGCAGCAGTTCCTGAATGGTTTCGCGGGTCAGCGCATCGAGCGCGGCCATCGGCTCGTCCATCAGCAGCATGGCGGGGTCGCAGGTCAGCGCGCGGGCGATGCCGACACGCTGCTGCATCCCGCCGGAGAGCTGATAAATCATGTGCTTGTGAAAGTCCTGCAAGCCGACCAGCGCCAGATTGCGCGCGGCGATCTCGCGCCGCTGCGCTTTCGGCACACCTTGAAGCTTCAGGCCGAACTCGGCGTTGCCGATCACGTTGAGCCAGGGCAACAGGGCATGCTTCTGGAACACGACGCCGCGGTCGGCGCCCGGACCTGCGATCGGCGACCCGCCGAGCAGCAACTCGCCGCTGGTCGGCGCGATGAAGCCCGCCATGAGCGAGAGCAGGGTGGTCTTGCCACAACCCGATGCACCGAGCGCGACGACGAAGTCGCCCGAGTTGATGGTCAGATTGATGTTGTCGAGCGCATGCACCGTCTGACCCGCCTTGCGCCCCGGAAAGACCACGCTCACATCCTTGACTCTCATGCTTTCCATGTTGCCTCCTGATTCGACAGAAACCGCTTACGTCTTACGTCATTTGAGTTTCATGGCCGCTTCGGCATAAGCGGGGGTCACGAACTTCGAGTAGTCGGGCAACACCGCGCTGATCTGCTTCTGATCCTTCAGGAAGTTGGCCGTGTCCTTCAGCGCGAACGTTGCGCGGCCTGCACTGCCGCCGCCCAGCCATTGGGCGGAGGCCTGTTCCTGGAGTGTCGGGAAGGCATACAGCGAAAGCGATTCCGGCACGTCGGCGGGCGAGCCGCCGATCATCTTCGCGATGGCCGCGGCCTGTGGCGAGGTGGCGTTCCATTGCGCCGCGTTCTTGCGGTACTGATCGTCCGCATTGGCGATGGCTTTCACGAGCTTGGCCATGAAGTCCTTATGCGCCTCGCCCCATTGGCGATCGACCGCAATGCCGTCGAAGGTCGGTTTGCCGAGCTTGGACAGGTCGCCGGATGTGATCAGGACCTTGCCGTTTTTCTTCAACTGGGCGAGCGCCGGGTCCCACACGTAGGCGGCGTCGATATCGCCGCGCTCCCACGCCGCGACCAGCTGGTTCGGCTGCATGTTGAGGATCTTCACCTCGGACGGATTGATGCCCCAATGCTGCAGCGCGAACATGGTGTGATAGTGCGTCGTCGAGACGAACGGAACGCCGATCGTTTTGCCCTTCAGATCAGACGGTTTGGTGATGCCCGAGCCATTGCGTACAACCATCGCTTCGGCCTGGTTGATGTTGTCCAGAATCCAGAAGAGCTGCAGGTCGAGCCCCTGGCTCACCGCCGCCGCGAGCGGGCTCGAGCCGATCACGCCGACCTTCACGTCGCCCGAGGCCATGGCGGTCGCGACCTTCGCGCCGGATTCGAACTGCCGCCAGTTGATCTTGTAGCCCGTGTCTTTCTCGATCGAGCCGCTCGCGATCGCGACGACCCAGGGGTCGACGATCTGCTGATAGGCAATCGTGACCTCCTTGTCCTGCGCGTAACTGGCGGGCGCCACCGCGCAGGCCAGCGCGGCCAAGGCCGCCACAGTCACGCGGCGCGTCAGATTGCCGAACCAGCGGGACAACTTCGGGTGTGTGTCGCTTTTCATCGTAGGTCTCCAGAATAGCCGTGTAGGTACGCGAATACACGTGAATTCAACGCACGCCGACGGGGGCTTGTCCCAATCGCCGGCAATGGGTTGATGCGAGTATCGTCAGTAAAAAATGTTGCAGGTTAGGGCCAGACGTGGCTGATCGTTGAGTCCACACCGCTGCACCAGGATGGGCCGTAGCGCCGGTTCGGCCGGCAGCCGCCCGGGGGCGGCTGGCAGGCGTTTTTTTGTGCGTCCACAATGCCGGTGTCCGCCTTCGTGCGGGCGGACCCCGCCTAAAAAAACAGGAGAAAGCATGGCAAGTCGCACCTCGGTGGCCTTATGGAGCCAGCGGTTCCAGCGTTCACCCGAGTCGAACATGAGCCTCCAGGGTCAAATTCGCCAGATGCTGGTGGCCGCGATTCTGGACGGCCAACTGCTGCCGGAGCACGCATTGCCGTCGAGCCGGGAGCTCGCCGACCAGTTGAGCGTCGCCCGCAATACGGTCGTGCTCGCGTACCAGCAACTGGTTGAGGAGGGCTATCTGATTTCGCGCGAGCGCAGCGGGCATTTCGTCAACCCGGCCATCCTCGAAGGGCGGCACGAATTTGCGCCGCTGCAAACCGTCCCGGGGCAGGCGGCCAATGAGGCGCTAGCAAGGCCGGACTGGGATCAGCGCGTTAAAAGACGACCCTCGTCGCAGCGCAACATCGTCAAGCCGGGGAACTGGCTGACTTACGAATATCCCTTTATCTACGGACAATTCGACCAGTCGCTGTTTCCGACCAACGACTGGCGCGAATGCTGCATGAAGGCGCTGTCGGTCATGGAGATCCGCAACTGGGCGCCGGACCTGATCGAGCGCGACGACGATACGCTGATCCAGCAGATCCGCACGCGCGTGTTGCCGCGGCGCGGCGTGTTTGCCATGCCGGACGAAATCGTCGTGACGATCGGCTGCCAGCAGGCGCTCTATCTGATCGCGGATCTGCTGGCGAGCGAGCGGACGACGATCGGTTTTGAAAACCCCGGCTATCCGGATGCCCGTAATATCTTCGAGAACCGCAATGCGCGGCTGCAACCGCTGCCTGTCGATAGCGGCGGCGTGCGCCCGGTCGAAGACGCCGATCTGCTCGCGCAATGCGACTACGTCTATGTGACGCCAAGCCACCAGTGCCCGACCACGGCCACCATGCCGATCGAGCGGCGCCATGCGCTGCTGGAACAGGCGCAGGCTCACGATTTCGTACTGATCGAAGACGACTACGAGAGCGAAAACAACTTCTCAGGCATGCCGCACCCGGCGTTGAAGAGCCTGGATACAGCGGACCGGGTGATCTATATCGGCAGCCTGTCCAAGACTTTTGCACCGGGGCTGCGGCTGGGCTATATCGTCGGGCCGCGTGAACTGGTCCGCGAACTGCGTGCGTTGCGGCGCCTGATGGTGCGGCACCCGGCCGCTTATATTCAGCGCGCCTTCGCCACCTTTCTGGCGCTCGGCCACCACGATGCGCTGCTGCGGCGGCTCGCTCACGCCTATCGGGAGCGTGCCCAGGCGCTGATGACAGCGCTCGACACGCACCTTCCCGAAGCGCGCTATCTGCCGGTGGGCGGCGGCGCGTCGTGCTGGGTCGAGGGACCGCCGTGGCTCGATGCGACCCGCCTCGCCGCGGACGCGCAGGCACACGGGATTCTGATCGAACTGGGGCGCGTCTTTTTCATGACCGGACTGGAGCAGAACCATTGCTTCCGGATGGGTTTTTCAGCCATCAAGCTCGAAAAGATCGACGAGGGCGTGCGTCTGCTCGCGGAGCTCGTGCGTGCGCAGGAGCCCGAAGCTTAGGCGGTGGAACGAGCAGCTTAATAAGCAGTGGAATAAGCCTGCTAGAACGTTTTAGCAAGCTGCTGAGCCGCTTCCTGCAAACGCGGTACAAACTCCAGGGCGCGCGAGAGCGGCGCCCGCGAAACCGGCGCGTGAACGGCGATCGCCGCAATACAGGTGTTGTTCTCATCCATTACCGGCGCGGCCACGCACGCGATGCCGGCGACAAATTCCTCATTGTCGATGGCAATGCGCTTGTGCGCGGTGCGGTCGAGTTCCGCTTCGAGCAGTTCGGGATCGGTGATGGTATTCGGCGTGAAGCGTTCGAGTTTCAGCGTGTGGACGAGGGCGCTGCGTTGTTCGCGCGGCAGCATGGCCAGCAACAGCTTGCCGCTTGCGCTGCAATGCGCCGGCACGTGTGAGCCGGGCTTGAGATCGAGCCGCAACGGCCAGGGCGCTTCGAGCCTGTCGAGATAGAGCACCTCGGTTTCGTGCAGCATCGTGAGGTTGCAAGTCTCGCCGAGATCGGCCACCAGGTTCGACAGGATCGCATGGCGCAGCCGGCGGGCACCCGAATGCATCATGACGCCCAGACCGAGTTGCGCGAGACGCGGCCCGATCACATAGGCGTTCTTCTGGCCCGGCTCGCGGATCACGAGCCCACCGGCCTCGAGCGAAGCGAGCATGCGATGCAGCGAAGCCTTTGGCAAGTCGACGTCCTGGGCAATGTCGGCCAGCGACACCGGACCTTCGGCGCGCACGAGATGTTCGAGCAGCGCGAAGGCACGCAGGGTGGGAGTATCCGCTGTAGTCATGTCGGCCGTTCCGGAAAATGGATCGCCGTCATTGTACCGCGTGGCCTTGCCGGTGGTGGTTTTCGCCGGATCGCAGCGATTCCAGGGCCGTATTTCAGCGTGAGCCGTCCCGTTTTTCGGAATGCATCGCGGCGCAACTGCACGGCGCATGAATGCACATTTGCAGCGGTGGCGGGCCCGTTTTCGGCGCTGCGTGCCGGGACGCTACGCCTATTTCACCCGCGCTACTGCCGGAACGTCTTGGCGGTTTCCTCCGCGGCAAAGCGCAGATCGGGCAGGAAGGCCAGCAGATCGTCGAGCACGACCCGCCCGACCGGCGCCTGGACGGCGATCGCCGCGCATGCGCGATTGCGGTCCAGCATGACCGGCACTGCGATCGCGATGAGCCCCTGCAAATGCTCCTGATTGTTGATCGCGAGCTGACGCCGCCGCGTCACGGTCAGTTCCTTGCGCAATTCGCCGCGATCCGTAATCGTCCGTTCAGAATAGGCGCGTAGCGGCAAGGTTTCGATGACCCGTTCGCGCCGGTCCTTGGGCAGGAAACTGAGCAGCAGCTTGCCGCTTGCCGAACAGTGCAGCGGCACATGCGAGCCCGGTTGAAGATGCATGCGCAGCGGCCACTCAGTTTCCACCCGGTCGACGTAGACCACGTCGTTGCCGGCTAGCATCGTCAGATTGCAGGTTTCGCCGATTTTGGCCACCAGTTGTTCAAGCAGCACATGGCGGGCTGCGGCCGGCCCCGCATGCATCAGCACATTGACCGCCAGCATCCGCACGCGCGGCGAACACTCATACAGCCGGTCGGCGCTGCGCGTGACAAGCCATGCATCCATCAACTGCACGAGGATGCGATGCACGGTCTGCTTGGGCAGTTCGAGGGCATGGACGAGATCGGTCATGGAAAGCGGGCTGCTTGCCTCAGCCAACGTTTCGAGTACGCGAAATGCACGCACGGCCGCTGCATTCGATTGATTCGAAGTCGACACGCTGTCTCCTCAACATCGTATTTATAAGTTGGATTGTGCATCGGACTGTTTAGTTTTCGGGACTATGGAAAGTCCCGAATATTGCACTTTTCGATTCTCGGCGGCACGGCGCAAGGGATAGTTCAAAAAACGGGACTCCGAAGCAGCTACGGCTCACTAGATTGGTATCCACACCCATCTTTTCCGTCCGGAGTGAACCGTATGAACGTTAGGGCCACAGAAGCCGAAGCTGCGCACGCGAGCGCGCAGAGCGAAGGTGAGCGCGTTGTCGCGACACTCGTTGCCCGTGCGCGTGCCGCACAGCGCGAATTCGAGTCTGCGGGGCAGGCGGTGCTCGATGCCGCCGCCGACGCCGCCGCGTGGGCGATCATGGAACCCGCCCGCAACCGGCAACTGGCCGAGCTGGCGGTGCGCGACACCGGTCTCGGCAACGCCAACGACAAGTTCCGCAAGAACTTTCGTAAGACGCTCGGACTATTGCGCGATCTGCGCGGGCAGAAAACCACGGGGGTGATCGAGCGCGATGACGCCACCGGTATCGTCGAGATTGCACGGGCAGTCGGCGTGGTGGCGGCGATCACGCCGTCCACCAATCCGGCGGCCACGCCGATCAACAAGATCGTCAACGCCCTCAAATGCGGCAATGCCGTGATCGTGGCGCCTTCGCCCAAGGGTTATTCGTCGTGCGCGTTGTTGATCGAATTCATTCACGCGCAATTCGCCAAAGTCGGGCTCGCGCCCGAACTCGTCCAGATGCTGCCCGCGCCGATCAGCAAGGCGGCCACCGCCGAACTGATGCGGCAGTGCGATCTGGTCGTGGCGACCGGGTCGCAGGCGAATGTGCGGATGGCTTACGCAAGCGGGACGCCCGCGTTCGGCGTGGGCGCGGGCAACGTGGCGTCGATCGTCACCGCGTCGGCCGATTTGCACGATGCAGCGCACAAGATTGCGCGTTCGAAAACGTTCGACAACGCGACCAGTTGTTCGTCGGAAAACAGTGTGGTCATCGAATCTGCGGTCTACGCGAACATGCTGGCCGAACTGAGCGCCTGCGGCGGCGTGATGCTCGACGCCGCGCAAAAGGCGCAGCTGCAGGCCGCCCTGTGGTCGAACGGCAAGCTGTCGGCACACTGCACCGCACATTCGGCCACATTCATTGCGCGGGCGGCGGGCCTCGACGACATTGCGGCACGTGAGCCCGCATTCCTGATGGTGGAAGAAACCGGCTTCGGCGCTGACTACCCGTTCTCAGGGGAGAAGCTCGCGCCGGTGCTGACCGTCTATCGCGCGAAAACCTTCGATGCCGCTGCCGGCATTGTGCGCGGCATCTACGCGTACATGGGAGCTGGGCACTCGGTCGGCCTGCATTCCACCGACCCCGGGCAGGCGGTGCAACTCGGCTCGACGCTGCCGGTGGCGCGCGTGATCGTGAATCAGGCGCATTGCCTCGCGACCGGCGGCAACTTCGATAACGGCTTGCCATTCTCGCTTTCAATGGGATGCGGAACGTGGGGCCGCAACAATTTTTCGAGCAATCTCAACTTTCATCATTACCTGAATATTACGCGCGTGGCCTATCCGATCGAGGAGCGTGTCCCGGAACTGGACGACGTACTCGGGGATTTCTTCGTGAGGTATGGCAAATGAAGACGCCTCGTACGATTCGCGCCCTGATCGACGCGCGCGCCGCGCAGTTTCCCGACAAGCCGTTCCTGCTGGCGGCCCCTGAATCTCCCGACGAGGGCGGCGCAGCCGCGCATGCCGACGTGTTGACCTTCGCGCAACTGCGCGACGACTGCCGCGCGCTTGAGACGGTCTTTCACGAAGCAGGCTTGCAGGCCGGCGATGTTGTTTCGGTCTTTATGGGCAACGGTATCCATACGGCCAGGCTGCTGCTTGGGGCCATGTACAGCGGGCTCGTTGCCAATCCGCTCAATCTGCTGTGCCAGCCGTCGCAGTTGCGCTATATCGTGGAGCATTCGGACACGCGCATGGTGTTTGTTTCCAGCGATACGCACGCGGCGATGTCGAACGCGATCGAAGGCTTGCGCGAGCAAGGCATTACCCGCACCGTTGCGCTGGTTCGTACCGAGCCCGATGGTGCGGTGGCGCCGGTGCCTGTGCCGGTTTGCGTGGAAGCTGCACTGATGGAAACGACAGGTGGTATTGCCGCGCAAGGGGCGTCGGCAGAGGGTGCGCCCTGTACGCAATCTCCATCTATAAGCGCTTGGGATTCCGAATCGTTACCACACGGAGAACCAGATCAAAACGACGTGGCGCTGCTGATGTACACATCCGGCACCACGGGCGCACCGAAGGGCGTCCTGCTGGACCATCGAAACCTGTTCGCCAATGCGCGCAACATCTCGCACGAACACCGGCTCGGCGCCAGCGACCGGGTTTTTGCCGCCTTGCCGCTTTACCACATCAACGGTCTCGTCGTGACGCTGCTTGCGCCGCTCTTTCATGGCGGCTCGGTGGTCATGGCGCCGCGGTTTTCCGCGCGCACCTACTGGCGCGATGTCACGCGCCACGGTTGCACCTGGATCAACGTGGTGCCGACGATCGTCGCCTATCTGCTCAACAACGACGAACCCTGCACGTTCGACCTGTCGGCGCTGAGGTTCTGCCGCAGTGCGTCGGCGGCGCTACCCGTCGATCATCACCGCGCGTTCGAGGCGCGCTTCGGGGTCGGCATCATCGAAACGATGGGCATGACCGAAACCGCCGCGCCAGTGTTCAGCAATCCATACGATCCAGAGAGCCGAAGAATCGGCAGCATCGGTCTGCCTTCGGGCGGTGAAGCGAAAGTGATCGATCGTGACGGCCGCGAATGCGCGCCCAACGAGTGCGGCGAACTGGTGCTGCGTGGCGAACAGGTCATGCGCGGCTATTACAAGCGCGCTGTGGAAACGCGTGCGGCCTTCACCGCGGACGGCTGGCTGC
Source organism: Paraburkholderia sp. BL23I1N1 (assembly GCF_003610295.1). NCBI lineage: Bacteria > Pseudomonadati > Pseudomonadota > Betaproteobacteria > Burkholderiales > Burkholderiaceae > Paraburkholderia > Paraburkholderia sp. BL23I1N1. The sequence goes on along the minus strand of NZ_RAPV01000001.1, from coordinate 6,374,745 downwards.
GCACCGGCGACCTCGGCTATCGCGATAGCGACGGCTACTTCTACATCAACGGCCGTGCGAAGGAATTGATCATCAAGGGCGGCGAAAACATTGCCCCGCGCGAGATCGATGAAGCGCTGCTCAAACACCCCGGCGTGCTGGATGCGGCGGTGGTGGGCGTGCCGGATGCCGCCTACGGGCAGGAGATCGTCGCCTTCATCGTGCCTCGCGTGGATCAGGGGCAGGGGCAAGGCGCGCTCGACATCGCCGATTTGCGCGAACACTGTCTGCGCGAACTGGGCCGCTACAAGACGCCGAAGGAGTTTCGCTTCGTCGCCGAACTGCCCCGTGGACCCTCGGGCAAGGTCCAGCGCCTGAAGCTCGTGCCCACCTGACGGCGCGTTCATCGGCACAGGCCTCGGCACGCCCGGATCGCGCCGGCCAGCTCAGGAGGAGGGCGCGCCGAGTTACGCGTGGCTCACCGCAATACGACGTACGGATCGAACGACCACAGACGCCACCGGCGTCACACAAGAAACACAGGAGACAGCATGCAAACGCACAAGCGGCGCGTGAAGACGCGCCACATCATCCTGGCCGTCATGTGCCTGATGTATTTCATTTCGTACATCGACCGCGTGAACATTGCCGTGGCCGGCCCCATCATCCGCCACGAAATGGGGCTGACGACGGTTCAGCTCGGCCTCGTGTTTTCCGCTTTCGCTTATCCGTACGCGTTCATGCAGGTTATCGGCGGCTGGCTGTCCGACAAGTACGGGCCGAAACTGGTGCTGACGGTGCTATCGCTGATCTGGGGGGCGGCGACGCTCGCCACCGGCTTCGCCGGCAGCGTCGCGATGCTCGTCGCGTTGCGGTTCGCACTTGGCATCGGCGAGGGCGGCGCGTTCCCGACCGCGACGCGTGCCTTTACCTACTGGATGCCGGCGGCGGAGCGCGGTTTCGCTCAGGGCATCACCCATAGCTTCGCCCGCCTCGGCGGCGCGGTCACGCCGCCGCTCGTGCTCGCGGTGGTAGTGGCGGGCGGCTGGCGCGACGCGTTCATCCTGCTCGGCGTGGCGAGCCTCGCGTGGACGGTGCTGTACCTGTGCGTCTTTACGAACTCGCCGGAGCAGAACCGGCGCGTGACGCCCGAGGAAACGGCCGAGATCGGCTACCGCGCCGGCGACTGCGAACGCGCCAAGCGTGCGGCCACGCCGTGGCGCAAACTGATTCGCCGCATGTGGCTCGTCACGTTTGTCGACTTCTGCTACGGCTGGCTGCTGTG